>NZ_JAQGIZ010000272.1 GCF_028290885.1 Phenylobacterium sp. | reverse complement strand
ACCGCCTTGCCTACCGGCGTCAGCGACAGCATGGCCAGCTTCACGTGCTGCCAGGCGAACGGGATGCCGATGATCGTCACCGCGAGCGCGACGGCCAGGAAGATGTGATGCAGGGCCAGCCACCAGCCCGCGAGCACCAGCCAGAGGATGTTCAGGAGAAAGCTCGTCGCGCCCGGGTCGCGGTCGACGACCATCCTGCCGAACGGCCAGTAGCTGAAGCCCGCGATGCGGAAGGCCGCCGGCGTCCAGGGCAGGCCTACGATGGTGATCGCGAAGATCACCCCGGCCAGCAGCCACAGCGTGCCGGAGATCCAGCCGCCGAGCACGAACCAAAGGATGTTCAGCAACAGTCGCATGGCCCCTCCCCGCTCAGTCGCCGAACGGTAGGTTGAGCTCGGCCCGCAGGCCTTCGGCGCGCCAGGCGTAGACGATGTCGCCGCCCAGCTGGCGGGTGAGCTGCGAGATGAGGCGGGAGCCGAAGCCTTCCTCCGCCGGCGGCGCGACTGCGGGGCCGCCCTCTTCGCACCAGACCAGCGTCACGCCCCCGGCGGAGCCCTTGTCCCAGGCGATGGTCAGGGTCCCGCCTGCGGTGGAGAGCGCGCCATACTTGCTGGCGTTGGTGGCGAGCTCGTGGATCACCATGCTCATCGCCTGCACATCGTCGGCCCGCAGCAGGACGTGGGGGCCCGAAACACTGTATTTCCCGGGCTGCGCCATGGCGGCCAGTTCGCCCTCGATGACCCCGCCCAGGGAGGCTCCCTCCCATCGCCGGGCGGCGAGCGAGGTCTGGGCGCGGGCGAGGGCCTCGACGCGGCCGTCCACTACGCGCCGGAAATCCTCCAGGCTGGAGGCCGTGGTGAGCCGGACGAAGGACTGCACGACGGTGAGCGCATTGCGGGCGCGGTGGTCGACCTCGCGCATCAGCAGCTTGCGCGCCTCTTCGCTGCGGCGCTCCAGCACCTCGCCCGTCACGTCCTGGATGGCGCTGACGATGTGGGTCACCTCGCCGCCAGCGCCCAGGATCGGCGAATTGGTCGCCGACCAGTAGCGCTCGTCGTACCCGCCATCGGAGGTCGGCACGGCGTAGGCGCGGACGGCCATCTGGTCCGGCGCCCTGGCCGCGATGACCGCCTCGAGGGAGGTGCGGACCGCCTCCACGAACTCTGCGACGGCGGGCATGGGCTCGGGCGGGAAGACTTCCAGCACGCCCCAGCCCTGCAGGGCGTCTGGGGTCGTTCCGAAGGCGCCCGCGTGGGCCGCGTTGACGGCCAGCATGGTGAATTTCGGCGGATCGGCGGCGATCAGCAGCAGCGGCCGCGGCGACGCGTCGAAGACGGCTCGAAAGTCTGCCGGGACCGGTGGGCGGACGGCCTCGGTCGCCTCAGGTTCGGCCAGTCCGTCCAAGTCGAGCGCTCCCGAGTGCCGCAGTCCCCAAGCTCCCGATGCGGTGTCGACTGTCAAGCCGGGGGAGCCGCCCGCTGCCTGCGGCGGCGCAGGGCCGCGCCCATCCCGAAGAAGCCGACGATCAGCATCGCCCAGGTGGCGGGTTCGGGAATGCCGCCGGGGACGACGGGGGTCCCGGGCGGGGTGTCGACGATCACGATCGGCGGGATCACCGGTGGCGTGACCGGCGGCAGGATCGGCGGGATCACGACCGGCGGGATCACGACCGGTGGAGTCACGATGGGCGGAGTCACGATGGGCGGGCCCGGCGGCGTGACCGGGGGCTGGCCGGGGCCGCCCGGGGTTCCGCCAGGACCGCCGCCGCCGGGGAAGACGAAGCCGCCGGTGGGCGTGACGCCGCCGGGGCCGCCGGGAACGAAGTCGCCGGGGGTGAAAGTGTCTCCGACCGGCCCGGTCGGCAGGCCGATGAGCAGCGGGGTGGTTTCGGCGACGTCGACGCCGACCGGCGCGGCGGCGGGCCCCGCGAGCGCGGCCAGCAGCAGTTCCGGCGCCTCGGGCGTGTCGGTCGTCGCCGGCGTCATCATCGCCTCGTGGGTCCCGCAGGCGCGGGGCCGCAGGATGTAGTGCGTGCGCTGGGCGTGGACCTTGGGATGGACCGCCACCTTCACCCGATGAGGCTTGGGATGCAGCCTCGGCTTCACATGGCGGACCTTGTGGACCAGGCGATGCGGGGCTTTCGCATGCGGATGCGGGACATGGTGAACCGCCACCGCGATGCGGTCGAAACAGTCCGTGAGCGGATTTGCGGCGGCCGGCGAGGCGCCAAAGCCGATGGCCGCCGCCAGCACCGTGAAGGCCACCAGACGACCGAGGCGCCGACCGCACCGACCTCTGGAATCGAGACTAAGCCTCACTGTTCGGCCGCACTTGTACGGCTCGAGATCCGCCCAACATGGAACAACCCTCAGCCGACGCCCATTGTGGCGCTTCCTTAACGAAATGCAAATGGTCGTGCTTAATGGAAGGTTCCCGCCCTCCCTCGCCGCCTTACCGAATCTTATGAATTTGCTCGGGAAAGGCGCTGTTCAGGCGCAGCGGTCCGGCCCGCGCCGCGCCGATCCGCCGCAGCCTGGAGCGCCCCTACGCCGCCAGGCGATGGGGGCGCTGACGCAGGGCGGCGCCGAGGCCGAAGAGGCCCGCGACGAGCATCAGCCAGGTCGCCGGCTCGGGAACCCCGGAGGGACCGGCGATTCCCGGCGCGCCGGCAGGCGGGTCGATGATGTCGGGAGTCTTCGACGGGTTGGCGGCCAGCGGACCGGCCGTCGAGCCAAGGCCGGAGGCCGGGCCGCCACCGCCTGAGGCCGCGGAGGCCGCCGTCGCCAGCCCACCCGAGCCGGCGCCGGAGGCCCGGCCGCGGAGCAGGCCGTCGGGAAGCACGAACCCGGCGCTGACCGTAAATCCGCCGGTCGGCGGAGCGTCGGGGAGGACGGCGTCGGCCAGCGGGCCGGACAGCGGCAGGCGCGGCGCGAACGGCGGCGGCGCGGCGCTGGGCGTCTCGACGCCGAGCCACCCCTGGCCGGTGACGCTGGCCGGCGCGGACGGATCCTCCGGTCCGGGCGCCCACATCACCGGCCTGGACGGCGACATGTCCCCGATCGCCTTGTAGGCGGTGCACGGACGCGGCTGATTCATGGAGAGGATCAGGACCGGGCGGACGTCGAGAGCAGGCGCTTCCGGGCTGGCCGAGCCGGGCGACGGCTGCGGCTTGTTGTTCAAGATCACGGCGACGCGGTCGAAGCAGTTGTCGGCTGACAAGGCGACGGCGGGCGCGCCGTCGGCGGACGTTGCGGCTGGGGTCCCGGCCGCCGCCGGCCCGGCCGCCAACATAGCCGCCATGACGAGCGCCGGAGGAACCGGGGAGACCTTGCGGCTGCGCAAGTAATCAGGCCACGTATCGCGCCGAGGCCCTGCCTTGGACGAATATGCCGTGAACAGCGCCACGCTGGACATCCAACATCCTGGACCGGCAGAGCTGCGACAGCTCTGCAACGGACATTCAAATGGCCCAAGCCCGGCATAGGTTCCGCGCGGGGGTGCTCTGCAATACCGGGCTGTCTTCTGGACTGTGAAGCTTCGCCTTGGCTGGGTCCTGCCGGCCGTGGCGAAGGGCCGCCGACGTCCTTAACGGTCCTTTGTCGATTGCGTGAGATGTACTGGGCTCCAGTGCGAGGCGCACCAGACGGACGGTCCAAGTGGCGGGTTCAAACGAGCGCATCTACCGCAGCCTTCGGGGGCTGGAAAAGACGGCGTCCACCAGCCGGGTGCTGAACCTGGCGGTGCTGTCGGTGCGCAACACCGGCAACGCCGAACACCATGACGCGCCGATGTTCACCAGCCCAGTCCTGAACGGCGCGGTGATCCTGAAGCACCGCCTGCGCGCCGATGAGATCGACCTGTTCGACACCCGCCCGCGCACGGCGACCAAGCTGATCGTGCCCTTCGACCGCGCCGACCTGTCGCTGGGCGGCCGGGCGGTGTTCGTGGGCCAGAGGAGCTGGCTGCCGGCGCTCGCCGAACTGCGCGGCGGACCCGACGAGGACGGCATGGTGCGCGACATCGAGGTGCTGGAGGCGCTCGACCAGATGCCGTCGCTCGATCCCTTCCTGCTGCGCGAGCACCTGAAGCGCCGCGGCTATGAGATCAGCTCGACCTATTTCGACATTTCGCCGGGCGACGCCGACCGGATGCAGCGCTTTGTCGGCGGCGAGATCGCCCGCCTGATCGAGCTCGCCTACGGCGGCGCCGGCAGCAGCGGGGCCACGAGCCGCCTGGTCGAGGCCCTGCTCTCGTCCAAGACCGACGAGCGGCTCGAACCGCTTCGCCTGACCCTGCAGCTGGAGGGCGAAAGCTATCGCGAGGGCATCTTCAGCTGGAAGGGCTTCCTCTATTACAAGTGGGTCCTCAACACCCTTTGGCCGCGGCTGAAGGAGATGCTGGTGGAGGTCGCCGCGGTGCGGGTGATCGGACAGCGGGACCGCTACCTGATGGTGGCGATCGAGGAAGCCAAGGTGCGTGTGCGGTCCGCCCTGGAGACCCAGGTCAAGACCGTGATGGGCTATCTCAAGGCCTATGACGGGGTGTTCCAGCAGCTCACCGACGGCGACGCCATCGCCTTCCGCGACTTCCTGCTGAAGTCGCCGGGGCTGTTCACGGCGCTCGGCGAAAGCGCCGGGATGGTCAGCCACGTCGCCAGCTTCTGGCGCTACCGCTTCCCCGAGAACAAGCCGCTGATGGCGCCGAGCGACGAACTGCTGGAAATCCTGCAGGACTTCGAAGGCGGCCTCGGCGCAGACTCCCCGCTGAGCCACGCGGCCTAGGCGCCAAAAGCACGGTCGCCGCGACATCTCACCCCTAGGCGTGCGAGCAAGCTCGGCGTAGCTTATCCCCGAGGGGCGGCTAAGGAGCTGTCATAATGCGACTTTTGGGGGGTGGCGCAGTCCTGTGCGCCCTGGCCGTGGGGGCGGTTGCGGGACCGTCGGCCGCGGAGAACCTGGAGGCCTCGGCCTGGGCGATCACGCCCGAAGACGCGGCCTGCCACACCGATCTCGAACTGGTCGCGCGATCCGGCGCCGTCGCGCCCGTCGCCCTGGTCTCCGACGGCGAGCGCGTCATGCTTCGGTTCACCAGGGAGGGCGTGCCCAGCCAGGCCTTCCTGCCGATCCGCATCGACCGCAAGCCCTTCGCCAACCTGGTGCAGCGGACCGGCGAAGAGGGCCTGGCGGTGATGGGCCTGAGCGACGAGACGCTGAGCGCCCTGCGTCACGGCAAGACCCTGCAGATCGCCTGGCTGTCGGACGAGGCGGTGAGCGCCTCGCTGGCTGGCGCCGGCCAGGGGATCGCCGACCTCAAGACCTGCGGCGCGCAGGTGGCCGGCCGACGCCGGGCCCGCGAGGCCGAGCTGGAGGCGCAGCGGGCCAGGACCCAGGCCGACGCGCGCGCCGTGGCGGTGGCCGACGAACAGCTCGCCGCCGCTCGCGCCCAGACCGCCGCCGCCGAAGCCGTGCGCCAGCGCGCGGCGGCGGAGACCGAGGAGATGGCCGCCCAGGCGGAGCAGGATCGCGCCATGGCCGACGCCGCGCGGCGGCGCGCACTCGCCGACCAGGAGCGCCAGCGGGCGGTCGCGGCCCAGCAGTACTATTACTATGGCGATCGCCAGCCCGCGCCGCAGCCTCAGCCCGCGCCCTGGAACTACTACCGGCCCTACGACTACCCGCGCTGAGCGGCGCGTCGCCGCCGCGCAGATTTGCTGCTAAGCTCGCCACGCCTTCAAAGGAGACGAGCGAATGCTCAAGACAACCGTTGCCGTTGTGATCCTTGTAAGCGTGGCGTCGAGCGCGGGCGCTCAGGTCAATTCAGCCGATCTCAAGTGGGGGCCTGCGCCGGCGGTGTTCCCAAAGGGCGTGCAGATGGCGGTGCTGTCGGGCGATCCGGCGAAGGCCGGCCAGTTCGTGATCCGGCTGAAGATGCCGGCCGACTACAAGATCCCCGCGCACCACCATCCGACCGACGAATATGTGACGGTGGTGTCCGGCGATCTGGGCCTCGGAATGGGCGACAAGCTCGACCCGGCCAAGAGCGCGGCGTTGACGGCCGGAGGGTTCGCCGTGGCGCCCAAGGGCATGAGCCACTACGCCTTCAGCAAGGCGGGCGCGGTGGTGCAGGTTTCGGCCGAAGGGCCGTTCGGCATGACCTATGTCAATCCGCAGGACGACCCCACGAAGAAGTAGCGGCGCCTGGTCCGCCGGGTGCCTGGCTCAGCCCTGCGGATAATGGTCGGTGAAGCGGCCGAGCTTGCCGGCGTAGCCTGTCGGCGGCGGGGTGTGCCTGAACGCCTTGGGGTCCGGCTTGAAGCGGATCGCGGCGCCCCTTGCGCGCGAGGGGCCGCACGGCGAAGGTCGCCCCGCCCCAGTTCCGGAGTTCTTCGTGCGCCGTTTCCTCGTCCTCGCCGCCGTCTTCGCCGCCACCGCCGTCCATGCCCAGCCCATGCCCACCGAGCACGCCCTGCTGCACGAGATCGCCGGCCAGGTCTCGCCGGACCGCGAGCACGCCATCATCGCCAGGCTGGTCTCCTTCGGCACCCGCAACACGCTGTCAGACACCAAGTCCGCCACCCGCGGCATCGGCGCCGCGCGCCGCTGGGTGGCTTCGGAGTTCGGGGCCATCTCCAGGGACTGTGGCGGCTGCCTGATCATTGAAACGCCGGCCGAAACGGTCACCGGCCGCCGCGTGCCCAATCCCACCGAGGTGATGGACGTGCTGGCCATCCAGCGCGGGACCACCGATCCGGAGCGGGTGATCGTCATCTCCGGCCACATCGACAGCCGGGTCACCGACGTCATGAACTTCACCGCCGACGCCCCCGGCGCCAACGACGACGCCTCCGGCGTGGCCGCGGTGATGGAGGCCGCGCGCGTGCTCTCCAAACACAGGTTCCCCGCGACCCTGGTGTTCGCGGTGCTCTCGGGCGAGGAGCAGGGGCTCTACGGCGGCAAGGTGCTGGCCGACACCGCCAAGGCCAAGGGCTGGCGGGTGGAAGCTGACCTCAACAACGACATCGTCGGCAATTCCGAGGGCCTGGCCGGGACTCGCGAGACCACCCGCGTGCGGGTGTTCTCCGAGGGAACCAAGGCGGTGGAGACCAAGGAGGAGGCCGACAAGCGGCGCTACAACGGCGGCGAGGTGGACAGCCCCTCGCGCCAGCTCGCCCGGTTCATGGACGGCGTCGCCGACCGCTACCTGGCCAACTTCGACGTGACCATGGTCTACCGCACCGACCGCTTCGGGCGCGGCGGCGACCAGGTGGAGATGCTGAACGCCGGCTTCCCGGCGGTCCGCGTCACCGAGGCCAACGAGAACTACAACCGCCAGCACCAGGACCTGCGCACCGAGGGCGGCGTGCGCTACGGCGACGTGATCGAGGGCGTCGACTTCGCCTACCTGGCCCAGGTCACCCGGCTGAACGCCGTCTCGATGGCGGCGCTGGCGATGGCGCCGGCCCCGCCGACCGGGGTCGAGATCTCCGGCGCGGTCTCCGTCGACACCACCGTGAAGTGGAAGCCCGCGGCGGACGCGGCGCGCTACCGCCTCTGGTGGCGCGCCACCACCGACCCTCAGTGGCGCTACAGCCGCGAGGCGGCTCCCACCGGCGAAGCGGTGCTGCGGGCCGTCAACATCGACGACTGGTTCTTCGGCGTCAGCGCCGTCGGCGCCGACGGCTATGAGAGCCCCGTGGTGTTCCCGGGCCCGCCGGGCAGCTGGGCGCGTGAAGCGCCGCCGCCTGGGAAGCCATGACCCCGTCCCGGCGACCCGCCAGCGGCTCGAGCCGCCGGAGCTTGGCTAGTACTGCGTATGATGATGGTGGTGATGGTGGCGATACACCACGTAGTCGTGGTGGTGATGGTGGTGGCGATAGACCACGTAATGATGGTGGCGGTGATGCATCGGTCGCGCCGAGGCCGCGCCGGCCGGCAGGGCGAGCGCAGCGGCGGCCGCGAGCGCCAGGGTCACGAGTTTCAAGGTCCCTCTCCCAACTTGTGGTCGCGATTCGGCATTCGGACACAGGCCTTGCGGGCCGTCCATCCAAATGCCGCGGCCACTCTGCGGTAACCTGGGCTTGAGGGGGCGGGGCGGTAAGCTGGCGCGGGGAACGGGGACTTACCTGACATGACCTCCCATGCGCGCCGATGGCCCATCGCGATCGCAACCTGCGCGGCCCTGCTGGGCGCGCGCCGCGCCGACGCGGCGGTCTACACGGTCATCGGTTCGGGGCCGGACGCGGTCACCGTGATCGATCCGGCGGCCGTCGAGCGGGTGGACGCCGACGGCGCGATGCGCCGGGCCTGGAGCGTCAGCGTCAAGCGCAGCCTGGTCTCCGACGGGCCGCAGCAGCCCGGCTACGTGCGCATGCTCAATGAATACGACTGCGCCGGTCACAAGGTCCGTTGGCGGAGCTTTTTCGTCTATTCGCGGTTCGGCGCGCTGGTGATGCACAAGGACAATGCGGACGCGAGCTGGAAGCCGGCCTCGGACAGCGAGGCCGACATCGGCCTGCGCGTGGCCTGCGAGGGCAGTGCGGGCCGCGGGGCGATCGCCGCGAAATCCGTGAGCCAGGTGGTCATCAGCCTGATGCAGGGCTGGGACGCGGCCGCGCCGCTGCCGCCGCTGCAAGCCGTAGACCCGCCGCCGGGGAAGGCCGCGCATCGCGACAAGCCGAGCCGGCGGCGATAGACCTGCGCCGGCCGCCGCCGCGGCGCAGGATGCCGTCTTGAAGATCTCGATCGTCGCCATCGGAAAGCTCGCGCGCTCGCCGGAGACCGAGCTGGTGAAAACCTATGCGGAGCGGGCGGGCGCCGCTGGCCGCGCGCTGGGGCTCGGCCCCGTCGAGGTGATCGAGGTCGAGAGCCGCAAGCCCGGCAAGGCGGCGGAGGCCGAGGCCTTGCGGCCGCATCTGGCCGACGGCCCCCCAGGCGGCAAATGGGTCATCGCCTGCGACGAGCACGGCCAGGCCAGGCCGTCGCGCGCCTTCGCCGAGGAGATCGCGGCCCTGCGCGACCGCGGCGTGCGGCGGGTGGTGTTCCTGATCGGCGGGGCCGACGGCCTCGATCCGGCGCTGCTTGGCCAGGCCGACGGCAGGCTGGCGTTCGGGCCGCAGACTTGGCCGCATGCGATGGCCCGCGCCATGCTGGCCGAACAGGTCTATCGGGCGGTCACAATCCTGGCCGGTTCACCCTATCATCGCGACTGATGAAGACTGTTTCGATGAAGACTGGGCTGATCCTCACCGCGACGCTCGCCGCCCTTGCGCTCGGCGCTGCGGCATTGGGAGCCGTCGCAGTCGCCGCTACGGGCGAGCGGCTGGCGCGGCTGAACGTCGAGGAGACCGAGCTCTCGGCCGAGCAGGCGCGCAACATGAGCCAGCTCTCCCGCCTGCTCTCGATTCTGGAACAGCTGAAGCGCGACCCGCCGCCGGCCCTGCTGGTCTCGCCCAAGGACGCCAAGGACGCCGTGCGCGCCGCCATCCTGGTGAAGGCCATGACGCCCGAGCTGCAGGCCCGCGCCACCGGCTATGCGCAGGAGGCCGGCGAGATGATGCGCCAGCGCCGCCTCGCGGCCGTCGAGAGCGAGGCGCTGTTCACCAACGAAAGCAGGCTGGCCGAGGCGAGTCCGCCGCCGGCCGGCCCGCCGGCGCTGCGCGGAGCCGCGCCGGCGCTCGCCAACACCGCCATCAGCCCGCCGCAAAGGCTCATTAGTCCAACCGCTGGCCCCATCGTGCGGCGGTTCGGCGAGCAGCTTTCGAGCGGCGGCCGTTCCAACGGACTGACTTTCGCCGCAAGCGGCGGGGCCAAGGTCGCCAGTCCCGGTCCGGGGTTTGTCCAATATGCAGGCCCCGTAAAGGGTTGGGGCGTCATCTTGATATTAAGACTGGCGGGCGGCTACCATCTGGTGCTTGCTGGGCTTGACAGGACATCGGTCGCGGTCGGGCAATCTGTCGCGGCCGGCCAGGCTGTCGGATGGATGCCGGATGGCCGACAATCGGCCAACGGCGGGGCGGAAGACAAGAAAGCTTCCAGGGAACTTTACCTGGAGGTCCGGGAACAGGGAGCGCCGGTCGATCCGGGGCGTTGGTTGAATAAAGCGGGCTGAGCGCCCTGATAAGCGTTCGTAGGGGCCTGTTTCACAGCGGCTGCGGCCGCAAGGGAGCCTACGGCAGGCGATGAAGAAGTACCTCCTGATTGGCGTTTCCGCCTTCGTGCTCGGCGCGGGCTCCATGGCCTACGTCAGCCAGCACGCCATGGCGGCGGCGACGCCCAAGGCCAACACCTACCGCATGCTGGGGCTGTTCGGCGACGTGCTCGACACGGTCGAGCGCCAGTACGTGACGCCGGTGGACGACACCAAGCTGATCCACGCCGCCCTCGACGGCATGCTGACCTCGCTCGACCCGCACTCCGGCTACCTCGACCCCGAGGGCTTCGACGACATGCGCGATCAGACGCGCGGCGAATACGGCGGCCTGGGCCTCGAGGTCACCAGCGAAGACGGCGTGGTCAAGGTGATCTCGCCGATCGACGACACCCCGGCCGCCAAGGCCGGCCTCAAGCCCGGCGACTACATCACCGCAGTGAACGGCGACAGCGTGTTGGGCCTCTCGGTCAGCGACGCGGTCAAGCAGATGCGCGGCAAGCCCGGCGAGACGGTCACCCTGACCATCGCCCGCGAGAAGGCAGACCCCTTCGACGTGAAGGTGGTCCGCGAGATCATCAAGCAGAAGACCGCCACCGCCCGGCTCGAGGGCGACTACGGCGTGCTGCGCGTCTCCGGCTTCGACGAGAAGACCACCGACGAGGCGCAGGCCGCCTTCGCCGCGATCCACGCCAAGAACCCGAAGATGAAGGGCTTGATCCTCGACCTTCGGCGCAACCCCGGCGGCCTGCTTGACCAGGCGGTCGGCGTCTCCGACCTGTTCCTGGAAGGCGGCGAGATCGTCAGCCAGCGCGGCCGCGATCCGCGCGACGTGGAGCGCTACAACGCCCGGCCGGGCGACATCACCAACGGCCTGCCGATGGTGGTGCTGATCGATAGCGGCACGGCCTCGGCCGCCGAGATCGTCGCCGGCGCCCTGCAGGACCGCAAGCGCGCCGAGATCGTCGGCCTGACCAGCTTCGGCAAGGGCTCGGTGCAGACGGTGATCCCGCTGCGCGGCGGCATGGACGGCGCGCTGAAGCTGACCACGGCGCGCTACTACACGCCCTCCGGCCGCTCGATCCAGAAGACCGGCATCGAGCCGGACCTGGAGGTCGCGTCCACCAAGGACGAGGCCCAGACCATCGCCAACCACGCCTACCAGTTCTCGGAAGCGTCGTTCAAGAACGCGCTGAACGCCGAGGAGGGCAAGGTCCGCAAGGCCCCGCACGCCCCGGCCGAAGCGCCGCCGGACACCTTCGACGCCAAGAAGGACTTCCAGCTGGCCCGCGCCGAGGACGTGCTGC
>NZ_JAQGIZ010000238.1 GCF_028290885.1 Phenylobacterium sp. | reverse complement strand
CCGATCTACGCCGGCAACGCGCTGGAGACCGTGCAATCCTCCGACGCCAAGAAGGTGATCACCGTCAGGCCCACCGTCTTCAAGGCGGCGGCGGACGGCGGCTCGGCCAAGGTCGAGACCATCCCCGCGCCCGCGAAGCCCGCCAAGACCCACTTCGTCGACCAGAAGCTGGTGAAGTCGGAGCGTCCGGAACTCTCGGGCGCCAAGATCGTGGTCTCCGGCGGCCGGGCGATGGGCTCGGCGGAAGAGTTCCACAAGGTGATCGAGCCGCTCGCCGACAAGCTGGGCGCCGCGGTCGGCGCGTCCCGCGCAGCCGTCGACGCCGGCTATGCGCCGAACGACTACCAGGTCGGCCAGACCGGCAAGGTGGTGGCGCCGGAACTCTACATCGCCATCGGCATCTCGGGCGCCATCCAGCACCTGGCCGGCATGAAGGATTCCAAGGTGATCGTGGCGATCAACAAGGACGCCGACGCGCCGATCTTCCAGGTCGCCGACTACGGCCTGGTGGCCGACTACAAGACCGCCGTGCCGGAGCTGATGGCCGCCCTCACCGCCGCAGGCAAATAGGCCGACGCCGAACAAAAAATGGAAGGGGCGGCCCCTCGCGGACCGCCCCTTTTTGTTTGACCGATAGGCCCCGGAGAGCCGGCCTCAACGCGCGTCGGCCTGGACGACCGGACCCGACCCGACGTTGAGGGTCACCGCGCCGTCGAGCAATCCGGCCGGCGCATCGGCCAGCACGATCTTCCGCAGCACCGCCGCGACGGCGCGGTCGACCTCAGGGGAGCCGGAGGTGCGGATGACCTGCACGCTGGTGAGGTGTCCGTCGGGGCTCACCTTGGCGCGGACCGAAACGGCATGGGTTGCGGTGTCGACGCCCGCCGCGCGCAGCAGGGCTTCGGCCTTGGCGTTGGCCCGTTGGGCATACTGGTCCGACTCGGAGGGAGCCGCATGGGAAGCGGCGGCGGCGAACAGCAGGGCGCTCACGCCCGCCAGGAGGAGGGAGGTCTTCATGGTCTTTACGTCCTTGTTTTGACTGTTCAAAAACCGCGGCGCCGCAAGCTTCAGGTGGGGATCGCGCCGGCCGGTTACGAACGATAGATTTTGCTCGAGGTTGTTACTTGAGCTAACAACCGAGACCGTGAGACGCCTGCCGCCCTTCTTCGCCCTTCGCGCCCTCGAAGCCGCCGCCCGGCATCGCAGCTACAGCCGCGCGGCAGGCGAGCTCGCCGTCACCCACGGCGCCGTCAGCCAGCAGATCCGGCGGCTGGAGGCCGAGCTCGGCGCCCGCCTGTTCCGCCGCCAGGGCAACGGGATGATCCCGACGCCGGAGGCCGTGCGCCTGGCGGACCACGTCGCGAAGGCGCTGAAGATCCTGGGGGACGCCGTCGCGGATTTCACCTCGTCCGCGGACCGCGACCCGCTGGTGGTGAGCCTGGATCCGCAGTTCGGCGCCCGCTGGCTGCCGTCGCGCCTGCCCAAGCTGCTGGCTGACCCGGCGGGCGGCAACCTGGAGCTGCGGGTCGAGGGCCGCATGGCCGACTTCGTGACCGATGGCGTGGACGTCGGCATCCGCTACGGCCACGGGCAGGAGCATGGCATCGAGAAGGCCCTCCTGTTCCGCGAGCAGCTGTTCCCGGTTTGCAGCCCGGCGCTGGCCGGGCGCGAGGCGATCAACACGGCGGAGGACCTGCTCCGCGCGCCCCTGCTGCGCCACAAGCACCGGCCCTGGAGTTTGTGGTTCTCAGGCTTCGACCTGCCGGAGCCGGCGCCGTCCGGTCCCGAGTTCGAGGACTCGCTGATGGTGCTGGACGCCGCCGCCCAGGGCATGGGCGTGGCCCTGGCCCGGTCCAGCCTCGTCCAGCAGGACCTGGCGAGCGGGCGCCTGGTGCGGCTGCTGCCGGAGGCGGTGGAGAACGAGTTCGCCTTCTATGTCGCCTGGCGCGCGGACAGCCCCAAGTTGCGCCGCATCCACGCGCTGCGCGACTGGCTGGTGGCGGAAAGCGCGGCGGAATCCAGCGTCGCCCCGATGGACGGCTTCTAGCGCCGGCCGGGCGCCACGCTGCGCCGCAGCAAAAGCCTTGCGGCGGTACGGCGCCGGTATGTTAGAACGCCGTCACAAAAAATAAGGCCGCCCAAGCTGCGGCCGCTCATCGAGGCTCTGCTGAATGGTGCAAATTAAGTCGGTCGGCGTCATCGGCGCGGGCCAGATGGGGACCGGTATCGCCCATGTGGTGGCGCTTGGCGGCTACGACGTCCTGCTGCACGACGTGAGCGCCGAGCGGCTGGAAGCCGGCATGAGCCTGATCCACCACAACCTGACCCGCCAGGTGGTGCGCGGCATCATCGACCAGGCGGCGATGGACGCGGCGCTGACCCGCATCAAGCCTGTCGACGAGCTGCAGGCCATCGGCGGCACGGACCTCGCGATCGAGGCGGCCACTGAGAACGAAGAGACCAAGAAGACCATCTTCAAGGCGCTGGGGCCGCACCTCTCCGACAAGACGCTGCTGGCCTCCAACACCTCCTCGATCTCGATCACCCGGCTGGCCGCGGCCACCGACCGGCCGGACCGGTTCATCGGCCTGCATTTCATGAACCCGGCCCCCCTGATGAAGCTCGTGGAGATCATCCGCGGCATCGCCACCGGCCCCGAGACCTACGAGACCGCGGTGCAGTTCGCCCAGTCGCTGGGCAAGACCACCGCCAACGCCGAGGACTTCCCCGCCTTCATCGTCAACCGCGTCCTGGTGCCGATGATCAACGAAGCGATCTACACCCTCTACGAGGGAGTCGGCACCGTGGAGGCCATCGACACGGCCATGCGGCTGGGCGCCAACCATCCGATGGGGCCGCTGGAGCTCGGCGACTTCATCGGCCTCGACACCGTGCTCTCGATCATGAACGTGCTCTACGAGGGCCTGGCGGATAGCAAGTACCGCCCCTGTCCGCTGCTGGTGAAGTACGTCGAGGCCGGCTGGCTCGGCCGCAAGGCCGGCCGCGGCTTCTACGACTACCGCGGCGAACACCCGATCCCGACGCGGTAAGGGGCGGGTTCAACATCCTTCTCCCCTTGTGGGAGAAGGTGGCAGCCGAAGGCTGACGGATGTGGGGTCGCGCTCCGTCATCCGCGCGAAACTAAGCATCGGGTGAAGCTGAGGTTTCTGAGAGACCCCACATCCGACCTGCTGCGCAGGCCACCTTCTCCCACAGGGGGAGAAGGACAGTGCATCTTGAGCATCTCAAATTCTGGGAACCGGGCCGAGCTCGTCCACTGCGGCCAGGATGCGATCCGCCACCACGTCGGGCGCACTGCGGATTTCCTGATTGCTGAATCTCAGCACCCGGAAACCCTTCGCCTCAAGCCAGGCGTCGCGGATCGCGTCGCGCGCCGGATCATGGAAGGGACCGTCGGCTTCCACGATAAGACGATGCCTGAGGCAGAGGAAGTCGAGGACGTAAGGCCCCATCGGCGTCTGGCGGCGGAACTTCAATCCGCCGAGCTTCCGCTGGCGAAGGCGGCTCCACAACAGCCGTTCCGTCGCGCTCGGATTGCTTCGCAGGGCCCGCGCCCGCTTGACCATCGCCTTGCGGTCCATGGCTCAGCTTAGGTGGAGCTGCGAGGATTTTCGACCCCACATCCGACCCGCTTCGCGGGCCACCTTCTCCCACAAGGGGAGAAGGGATCTAGGAAGCGATCGCCCAGGCTCCCCGCTCATCCCCGCGAAGGCGGGGACCCAGGCTTTTTTCGTTTCGGCGTCCCCGGCCGGCGGCGCAGCCGCACCAGCTGGCGTTTCAGGCGCCCGATGCTGCGTTCCGCCGGTCCCGCCCGTGAGCCCTCTGCGATCATCAGGATCTGATCCTCGTACCACTCCTCGCGGAACTCGCACGCCTGCGCCACGGCCGCGGCGAAGTTGCGGTCGCGCATCCAGCGGCGCAGCTTGCCCTGCGACGGCGCCCCGGCAGCCGGCTGAAGCTCGCGAACGAGCCGCCTTTGACGATGTGGTCCACCACCTCCTCGACCACCGGCTCCGGCACGACCGGAGCCGCCGCCCGCCGCGCCGCGCCGCGAAGATCCTCCGCAGCACCGCGTCGAACTCCGGCTGCTCGCGCCGCCACCGCGCCAGGGTCACCGAGCCGGGCAACTCCGGATCGGCCGCCAGGATGTCCTCCAGCTTCAGCCCCTTGTTCATCCGCACGACGATCCGGTCCGCCAGGGCGCGATCGAAGTCCCGCCGCCGGGCGAGACCCCACGCACGGGCCCGCGCATCCCGCCCCTGCCGCAGGGCGAACGCCGCCTCCGCGAACGGCGGATGCGCGATCTTCCAGCGCCGATAGGTTTCCCGCGACGGCATCCCCGGCCGCCCGACCAGCGACTTGACCGGCTGCCCTGCCCGCGCCCGCGCCAGGAACGCCTGCGCCTTCGCCTCGTCGAAGGCCCACAGCCGCCGCCAGGCCGCCCGCCGCCGAGCCGCCGACAGCGCCTCGCCGGACGCCGCATCGTCCTTAGCCCAAGTCCGCACCGCGTCCTTGGCAGGCAAGCCGGGCGAGGCGCAGATGGCCCCTAGCGTCTCGCCCGCCTCCACCCGCGCCACGATCTCCGCCTTCAGGCGCGCGGCGTCACGGCGGTAGCGGCTGGGCATGGCGGGAGGATAGCACCGCCATGCCAGAATGTGAACAAATAGAGAACAATCCGAGCCTCATCCAAGCGGACCTCGGGAACCGGCGTTCAGCCGCCCACTGGGCCAACGACGATCAACGAGAGCAGGAGCAAGAGGAAGAAAAGGCCTGCAACGATGCACAAGGCCGAGGACGCGAGGAGGATCAACCAGTAGAGGACCGGAGTGCTTTCGCGTCTAGCCGACCACCCGATGGCATTGAAAACCCCTGTCCGAAGGGCAGTGATGCTCTGCCAGGTGAATAGGCTTGTGAACGCGGCCACGAAGGCGAGGGCGACATAGATCATGTTCCGCGAAGATACGGTTTGAGCGATCGTCCGCAATAGGTCGTCTCCCGCCAGAAGCCCCTGACCGGGAAGCGGACGTTCGCGCCTGCGCCACGCCCAGGGCCAGAAAGCAGACGCGGCGGACGGCAGGAAGGGGTGGGGAGCGGAAATTCAGCCCGGGACGTTGAACCGAGCTTTTCGGATAATCAGAGGTCGAAGCTCCTCCAGACTTCGAGGAAGCCGTGCGTTAAGCGTCAACAGGTTGGGGCCGTCAGCAGTCGGCACGAGGACCACCAGACCGTCGACTGGATCATCTCCCGGCGAAAGAAGGCCGGCTGTCCCCATTCCGGCAACATGTGGGGGGGTGACGAAGCGCACCAAGTGGCTGGTCCGGCTACCCATTACGTCACCGGGGTATGGACCGGTGGGAAGCGGCCCGACGTCAAGCCCCTTGAAGTTCTCGTCTCCTATGAAACCGCGCTGATCGGGGAAGTACCGCGCAATCGCATGGGCAACAGACCAGCGCCCCGAGGTGCCGCCGTACTCGTAGGAGACCTCCACTGCCGGCCCCGGCGTCTTGAAGCGCTGATCTGCGAAAAATTGCTCGGAGGAGTGCAGCTCGGGCGTCACGAGGAGCGTCGTGCCGCTGGACCCATAGAGGCCAAAGCAATGCCAGCCTCTCGGCGCGAGCACGCCGGGCCCTTCAGCGGACGCATAGTAGGCCACCTTTGACGCAAGCGGCGCCGGGATCGACGGCACGCGAACCGACCTGGGCGCGTGCTGTGGTCCGAGCTGTCCATCCGACGCGCAGCCCACGAGGGTCGCCGGTAGCTCCCGCGAATAAGACGGTAGCGCAACGGCGAGTTGGGCCGCGGCCACGATCAATCCGAACATGGAAGTCGCCCTGAGCATTCGGCAGATTCACCTTTACGCGGGACGTCCGCAATGGGTCGTCTCCCGCCAGAAGCCCCTGACGGGGAAGCGGACGTTCGTGCCTGCGCCACGCCCAGGGCCAGAAAGCAGACGCGGCGGACGGCAGGACGGGGTGGGAAGGGGACACAGCCTAGCCGCCTCTCCCCCCGCGAAGCGGAGAGGGAGAGTATAAAGGAGAGGGCGGCGCAGGCTTGGCCGTCTCCCGAACCTTGGACCCGATCCCGCTGCGGGCCCTCGATGCAATCCAGCCGCGTCGAAGGCGCCTGCGCCGCCCTCTCCCTACCCTTTCCCTCTCCGCTTCGCGGGGGGAGAGGCGAGCGTCCGGTCACGGTCGGGGCTGTCAGCCATAGGTGGCCGCAAAGCGGAACCGCTCGAAGGCTGAAAGGGGTCGAACCCGGGCTTTGGACCTCTCGCCTGGAGCGGACCCTGGCTGAGGTTATGAGTACGCGCTCCCGCCGGCCGCGTCAGTTGCGCGTCGGGATGATCACCGGCAGCTTTTCGTAGCCCTTCACGAACGACGAGTTCACCAGTGTCGGCGTGCCGACCACCTCGATCTTGGGGAAGCGCTTGAGGATTTCTTCCCAGATGATCTTCAGCTGCAGCTCGGCCAGCCGGTTGCCCACGCAGCGGTGGATGCCGAAGCCGAACGACATGTGGTGCCGCGCGCGCTCGCGGTCGATGATGTAGTCGTTGGGCCGCTCGATCACTTCCTCGTCGCGGTTGCCCGAGACGTACCACATGGCCACCTTGTCGCCCTTCCGGATGGTCTTACCGCCGATCTCCACGTCCTCCATGGCGGTGCGGCGCATATAGGCCAGCGGGGTCTGCCAGCGGATGGTCTCCGAGACCATCGAGGGGATCAGCTCCGGGTTCTCACGCAGCTTCCGGTCCTGGTCGGGGTTCTGGTGCAGCGCCAGCACCGAGCCGGAGATGGTGTTGCGCGTCGTGTCGTTGCCGCCGACGATCAGGAGGATCAGGTTCCCGAGGTACTCCATGCGGTCCATGTCGCGGGTGGCCTCGCCGTGGCAGAGCATGGAGATCAGGTCGGGCTTCGGGGGGGCGTTCACCCGCTCGTTCCAAAGCCGCATGAAGTAGTCGACGCATTCGAACAGCTCGGCGCGCCGCTCGTTCTCGGCGATCTCCGGGTCGGTGGAGCTGAAGATGCCGCTGTCGGGAGAGGCGGTGGCGACGTCCGACCAGCGGGTCAGCTTGCGGCGGTCTTCCCAGGGGAAGTCGAACAGGGTCGCCAGCGTCATGGTGGTGAGCTCGATGGAGACCTTGTCCACCCAATCGAACTCTACGCCGATCGGGCAGTCGTCGAGGATCTTGGCGGCCCGCTCGCGGATGATCGGCTCCAGGTTGGCGAGGTTATGGCCGGCGACGATCGGGCTGACGGTCTTGCGCTGCACGTCGTGCTTGGGCGGGTCCATGGCGATGAACATCGGAAGCGTGAAGTCTTCCGCGGGGTCGGGCAGGACGATGGTCGGCTCGGACGAGAACCGCTCGTGGTCGGAATCCACCGCCATGATGTCGTTGAACTTCACCACCGACCAGTAGCCGCCGATGTCCTCCTCGCCGCTCTCGGCCCAGTGCACCGGGTCCTCGGCGCGCAGGCGCTCGAAGTAGGGGCCCCAGGTGTCGGTGCGGAAGATCTCCGGGTCCGCCGGGTTGATCTCGCCGAGCGGCATGGCGTAGGCGGCGTCGCGGGCCGCGCGCTTCACATCGATCGAGCCGTCGTCCATGGCCGATGTCCTTTTGGCAGCGGCCCGGGCGAGGCCGCCTCAGCCCTATTATTCGCGCGGAACGGCCTCAAGGGGAAGCCGGCGCTGAGCGGAAGGCCACGCCAAGGAGCGCCTTAACCGAATTGTAGACCTTGCCGGCCATCCTTAACGGCGTCGGCTTCGTCACCGGAGAGTGGATTGGTTGGGCGCCCACCAGACCGGTCGTATCGGAGCCTGAGGGGCCTCGAAAGCACGGCGTCGACGAGCCGTGTCCTCAACCTGGCCGCGGTGGCCAGCCAGAACGCCCGCGATCCGGACTACCTCTCCTCGCCGTTCTTCAAGGCGGCCAGCCTGAACGGCGCGGTGGTCGTCAAGCACCGGCTGCGCGCCGACGAGCAGTTCGTGTTCGAGGCGCCGCGGCAGACCTCCACCAAGCTGATCATCCCGTTCGAGCGGACCGACCTCAGCCTGGGCGGGCGCTCGCTGTTCGTGGGCCAGCGCGGCTGGGAAGACATGCTCTGCGACCTGCGCGGCGACCGGGACGACGAGGCCCGCGACGTCGCCCTGCTGGAAGCCATCGACGAACTGCCCTCGCTCGATCCGTTCCTGCTGCGCGAGCACCTGAGGCGCCGGGATTTCAAGATCGCCAGCTGCTATTTCGCGATCTCGCTGGCCGATATCGACCGCATGCAGCGCTTCGTGTCCGGCGAGATCTCCAAGCTGGTCGACCTGGCCTACGGCGGCAAGGGTGACGGCGCGCCCAACGCCGGCATCACCAAGCTGGTGGTCCTGCTGCTCTCGGGCGAGGACGACGACCGGCTCGACCCGCTGCGGGTGACGCTGGGGCTGGAGGGCGACGAGTTTCGCGAAGGCGTCTTCTGCTGGAAGGGCTTCCTCTATTACAAGTGGGTGCTGAACAGCCTGTGGCCGGAGCTGCGCGACGTCGTCGCCGAGCTGACCGAGATTAAGGTAGTCGGCCCGCGGGACGATGAGCTGCTGGGTCAGGTCAAGGCCGCCGGCGCACAGGTGAACCAGGCGATCCTTGGCCAGGTGCGCCAGGTGCGCGACACCCTGCAGGTCTACGACGACGCCTTCACCGAGCTGACCCACGCCGGCAACCCCATGGCCTTCCGCAGCTTTCTCCTCAAGTCGCCGGGGATGTTCATCACGCTCGGCGAACGCACCGGCACGGTCTCGCACATCGCCAGCTTCTGGCGCTATCGGTTCCCCAAGGGACGGCCGCTGAAGGTCGGGTTGGACGAGCTGTTCGAAATCCTGCAGGATTTCCGCCACGGCCTTTCGGGCGAGGAAAAGACCCACAAGTCGGCCCCGGCGCCGCCGCTTTACGTGGACGAGCCGCTGCCCGATCCCCACAGCGCGGAGCCGATCGGCAAGGCGGTGTAGGCGGAGGACAGCCGATGGCGACGCTAGAAGGCGGATGCGCTTGCGGGGCGGTGCGCTACCGCCTGACCTCCGGGCCGATGATCGTCCACTGCTGCCACTGCCGCGACTGCCAGCGCCAGACCGGCGGGGCCTTCGCCGTCAACGCCCTGATCGAAACCGACCGCATCGAGCTGCTGAGCGGCGAGCCGGCGGCGATCTCCATGCCGACCGACAGCGGCCGCCCGCACGACATCTACCGCTGCCAGGCCTGCGCGACGGCGCTGTGGTCCGACTACGGGCGACGGCCCGCGCTGCGGTTCGTGCGGGCCACGACGCTCGACGATCCCGAGGCCCTGCCGCCCGACGCGCACATCGTCACGCGCTCGAAGCTGCCATGGGTCGGCCTGCCGCCGGAGGTCCCGGCGTTCGAGATCTACTACGAGATGGCCGAGCTCTGGCGGCCGGAGAGCCTCGCGCGGCGCAGGGCGATCCTCGGCGGCGGTTAGTCAACCGTCAGGCGTTGAAGTTGAGCTTCAGGCCCGGGCGCGGCCAGCGGACCTTGTAGAGCTTGCCGGTGGACGAGGCGGTGATCCAGGCGTCCATCATGTCCGCCCCGCCGAAGCAGATGTTGGTGCAGACCAGATCGGGGAACGGGTAGTGCTCGGTCTCGCCGGACGGGTCGAAGGCGGTGATGCCGCCGTTGATGATGGTGGCGACGCAGACCTTGCCGCCGGCCTCCACCGCCAGCGAGTCGAGGTAGCTGAAGCCGTCGAGGTTCTTGACCACCCGGCCGGGCGCGAAGCCGGCAGGCGGGGCCAGCACGCCGGGCTCGGCGACGTCGAACGCCCACAGGCGGGCGAGCTGGGTGTCGGCGGCGTAGACGGTCGTCTCGTCGGGCGACAGGCCCACGCCGTTGGGGGCGATCAGGTGGTCGCGCTGGCGGCTGATGTGGCTGCCGTCGGCCTTGGCGTAGTAGAGCGCGCCGAACTTGCGGCCCTCGGGCGTCGAGCAGCCGTGGTCGGTGAACCAGAAGCCGCCCTGCCTGTCGAACACCAGGTCGTTGGGCCCGATCAGCCGGCGGCCCTCGCAGGCCTCGTAGACCGTCTCCAACTTGCCGGACTTCAGGTCGTAGCGCTGGATCATGCCGCCGACGTGGCTGGCCGGCGTCGGCCCGGGGATGGTCAGGCCCTGGTTGTCCAGCCACTCGAAGGAGCCGCCGTTGTTGGTGATCCAGATGGCGCCGTCCGGGCCGATGGCCGCCCCGTTGGGGCCGCCGCCGGTCTCGACCAGGGTCTCCTTCTGGCCGCCCGGGCGCACGCGGGTGAGCCGCTGGCCCTTGATCTCGGTCAGGACGACCGAGCCGTCGGCCATGGCGATCGGGCCTTCGGGGAACTCGAAGCCCTCGGCGACCAGCTGCATGTCCATGGCGCGTCCCTCCCGTTCTTGTTGCTGCGACCATAGCGAAGGATCAGCGGCGTTCCAGCACCCGGATGGTGAAGGGATAGTCGTCGTCCTCGCCGGCGGGGTAG
>NZ_JAQGIZ010000237.1 GCF_028290885.1 Phenylobacterium sp. | reverse complement strand
AGACTACGAATCTGAGGGTCGGACGTTCGAATCGTTCCGGGCGCGCCAATTCTTCTCGACCTCCACGGGCTCGCCGACGTCGCCCATCTGTCACGAGCTGGGCGGGAACTCCCCGTTGATGATCGTGCCGTCCGGAAGCTGGCAACGGCCCTCGCCACCGCCCACCATGCCCGCCGACGGACGGATGAGGTTGAATCGGCAGCGCATGCGCCCGCGCGGCCCCGCGAGATTGGCGACCACCTTGCCGGCATATTCGGTGAGGAACGCCTCGCCCGGGCCCCAAACGTCCCAGTCGCGCCAACGCCAGCGCCTTTCCCAACTCACCCAAAGCGGCTCGAGCTGGTCGACGGTCGTTTCATGGGTGATTTGGAAGAACTGGCCCTGGTACGCCTCGCCCGTGTTCAGGGCTGCGGTTATGCCCGCTGGTGAACACACTGACGGACGTCAGCTGCACCCCGGAAAGTTCGATGCCGACATCAGGGCCAGGCCGCGACAGCGTTCCGGGTTCCGCTAGAGGGCTTCGGAAGCGCCTGGGCAGTCGTTCCTTGTCGATTTGGCGGCTGATGAGGCGCTTCTGGTCTGGGCGAGGTCAGCCCGATCGGTCCGCGTGGGCGCCGAGCAGGCTCGTCATGTCGTCGGCATGCTCCTCCTCCACAGCCAGGATTTCCTCAAGCATCGCGCGGGTGGTCGGGTCGTCGTCGCCGAAGTAGCGGATCAGCTCGCGGTAATGATCGATGGCGATGCGTTCGGCGACAAGGTTCTCGCGGATCATCTCTACGAGGGTGTCGCCGAGCGCGTACTGGGACGCCGCGCGCGTAGCCAGGCCTTCCGGGTCGAAATTCGGCGTCCCGCCAAGCTGATTGATACGCTCGGCCACCGCCAGCGCGTGCTCGTGCTCCTCGCGGGCATGCTCCGCGAACTCCGCCTTCGCCCCCTCGCTGGCGAGGCCCGAAGCTGCAATCGAATGCTGAGTGTAGCGCAACACGCAGACGATCTCCGTTGCGAGCACCGTCTGCAGGATGGCGATGGTCTGGTTCACGTCGCCGCGATAGGTCGGCGTCACAGCGCCGTCCTCCATGTGGCGGCGGGCCTGGCTGCGGAGGACCTCCACGTCCGTCAGGAAGGGCTTCGCGATCGTTCCATCGGCTATCGCCATGGCCGTCTCCTTAGGGCGCGGTCCTGATCGAACTGCGGGCGATGGGCGGGTCACTCGAAGGCGTCATGGATCACCTCGGCTATCAGGCCCGTGGCGATCCCGACCAGGATCAGGTCCTCGCCGACGCGGACCCATTCGTATCCCGGCGGCGGCCGATGCAGGTGGTGAGCGCGCCAATCCACGATCACGTACTCAGGGACGAAATAGGCTGGGGGCAGCCGCTCTCCGCGCCGCCATTCATGCCGAACCCAGCCGGGCGGCGGCGCATAGGGTTCGTGGAAGCGCGCCCAGCGATGGCCATGGTACGTCCAATAGTGGGGGGGCGGCTTCGCGAAGGCGGGGCCGGTGACCGTCAAGGCCGCTAGGGCGGCGGCAAGCAATCGTCGCATGGATGAATCTCCACAAGTCTCCGCGGCAGCGGCAGCGGCATCAACATGGAGCTGGAGACAATCGCGCGCGATGACGCATGTCAGTTTTCCGTCTGGCCCGTGGTTCGGCCCTTTTTCGTTCGGAGGTCAGTCCTGCGAGCTGCGAAAGCTTAGCCTTCAGCGCCCTGACGCCCGCGTTCGCGCAGCTCCGCTGCGAAAAGCAGCTCGTGATCGTCCCGGGAGCGACGACCTGTTCGAAGAATCTGGGGCGCTGGAGAATGACGCGCGGTTGGCGCGCCAATGGTTCGAACGTCACCTGATCGGGGTATGAGCCAACGCGGAACCGGCCGCCTGCAGGCCGTTGCTCTCGGATGGCCGGAGGGTCAGCTTCCCACCGCGAAGACGAGTGGCGGCTTCCGGCTATACGCGTCGTTCAAAGACGGCTCATGGACGGGAGAGGGTGGGGCGGGGTCTCATCAGAAAAGTATCTCCATCAAATAGTGAGCCAGCGCAGTGTGCGGCGCCTGGACCGTTCCAAGATGGACGGACGGATGCGGAGCAAGCCATGGCTGTGAAGCTGAACGAGACGGCCTTCGATCAGGCGAAGAAGCTGATCGAGGAGCGGAGGGTGGTGCTCGATGAGCGCGACGCCTGGAGCGAACACCAACCTCGCGCTGCGGACGAGAACCGCTTTATCGAGGGCCACGGGCTGGAGGCCTATGGCCGCTGGCATCTTGGTGTCGATGACGGGGCAGAGGCCCGCAAGGGGCGCTACAAATTTCCCTACGGCGATTTCGAGAACGTCCACCGCTGTGCTGTGCTGTCAGCGGAATCGAGGGCGGGCCAGTACAAGCATTACGACATCGAGCGAGCCTGCGCCCACCTCCACGGCGCCATGGACCTGCTCAAGGACTCTGGGGCGAAGCCGTCGAGCAAGAATTCCAAGTAGCGCGCCTGCTTTCCACGGGGTCGCAGGCGGGGAACGCCTTCCGCTGAGGCCGAGCTTTTCGTCTCGTCCGACCGCTTCTGCGGGGGCCGAGCTGGGGCGCACCGCCGGAGGATGCGATCGCCGACCACGAAATCTGGGAGGACAGCATCCATCCGGAGGACCGGGCCGCCAGGGCTCAGGTGCTCGAACGGGTCATGACCAAGGGCGAGAGCATGACCCACGAATACCGGATCATCCGGCCCGACCGCTCCGTACGCAGGATCTCCGACACCGTCTTTCCGATCCGCAACTCCGGAGGGCGCGTGGGACAGCTGGGCGGGATCGCCCGCGACATCAGCCGTCGCGACCTGCTCAGCGTCTATGTCAGGTCCACTCCTGGCTCGGCGTGGGGTCGCCGGACACCCATACATCGAAGGGTAAGGCGCCCTGCCGCAGGGAGGGCTGGGCTCGGGCTGGGAAATGCTCCGGGAGGGGAAACGAAACCGGGTGCGCGCGGATTGAAAGGGCAAGCCCGCGTGCGGCGCGGCCACTCTGCAAGGACAGCGAAGCCATGCCTAAGAAGCATCCAAACACGGTCCGCTGGGGCGGACCGGGCGCCAGTCACCAGGATCGGAGCAAGCCCATTCCGGAGCCGCCGCCGGCCCACCCGCTTGGCGCGACCGGCACGAACCCGCGGGTCAGCCAGGTCTCCGGCGGTGGCGGCGAACGCGACGAGAAGCACAGCCACGTCGACTCCATGCGCAGCTCGAAGTCCCACGCGACCGACAGCGCCAGCCCGACCTCCTCCGAAGACTGGCGCCGCAACCGCTCGCGGCGCGACCGCGAAGCCGACAAGGCCGTGCTGAAGGCCATGGGCGAAACGCGCAGCTTCCACGAGGCGTCCCATGACCCGAACTCGCCCGACGCGCCGGATGCCGGGGAAGGGACGCCGGTGCACGTGACCTGCGAAGGTGAAAACTCCGGCTTGGCGATCGTTGCGGCGGAGGCCGAGCGGCTGGTCCGGCGCGCTATCGCCCGGTTCGACTCCGACCTCTCGGAGGTCCAGATCTATCTGACCGACACCAGCCGCCACGGCTCGCCCGGACTGAAGAGCTGCACGATCCAGGCCAAGCCGCACCGCGGCCAGCCGGTGGCGGTGACGAAGTCCGCGCGCGACATGGACGAGGCGATGACCGCCGCTTCTATCGAACTTGTCCGCCGGCTGTCGGAGGTTCTGCGCGACAACCGCGGCGGCCAGAGCGCCGCTGACGAAGCTTCGTCTCGAGACTGATACGCGCGCTGCGGGGGCCGGCCTCCGTGGACTAGGCTTTCGTCGGCGTTGGCTCACATCCCAACGTCGACGACAATCGGCGATGTCGGCGACTCAAAGGCCATCGGCGACAAGAAGGCCCGCCAGACCTTTTCGGCCGCAGACCAAGCCGTAATCGTCCAGCGGCGCACTTTACTCGGGATCGGGGCCTTCTCGACCGCTTGGCCGTTGCAAGCTCACGCGGCCGTCCGGGCGAACTTCCCTGAGATCAGAAGTCGAGGTTAGCTGAAGCCCACATGCCCGTGGAACAATTCCAACGTCTGGGAGTGGCCCTGGCGATCGGCTTCCTGGTCGGGGTCGAGCGCGGCTGGCGCGCCCGCGAGGCGGCCGAGGGCGGCCGTACCGCCGGCATTCGGACCTATGCCCTGACCGGCCTCCTGGGCGGGGTCTCGGCGCTGCTCGGCCAGTCGCTCGGCGGCTGGGCCTTCGTCGCCATCGCCCTGCCGTATGCTGCGGCGTTTGTGCTCTTCAAGCAGCACGAGCAGGAGGAGGAGGGCGATCATTCGGTGACCGCCGTCGTGGCGGCGCTCCTGGTCTATGCCCTGGGCGCCTACGCGGTGGTCGGTGATCGGTCCGTCGCCGCGGCCAGCGCGGTCGTGGTCACGGCCCTGCTGGCCTTCAAGGGCGTGTTGCACAACTGGCTTCGACGTCTGACGTGGCCCGAGCTGCGCAGCGCCCTGATCCTCCTGGCGATGAGCTTCGTCGCCTTGCCGCTGCTGCCGGACAGGGGCTATGGCCCCTACCAAAGCGTCAATCCGCACGAGCTTTGGCTGCTGACCATCGCGATGGCCGCGGTGTCGTTCGTCGCCTATGCCGCGATCCGCGTCTTCGGCCCCTCCCGCGGCCTGATCGTCGCCAGCGCGGCGGGGTCGCTGGTCTCCTCGACGGCGGTGACCCTCCACCTGGCGCGTCTGAACAGGGCGACGCCGGCCGGGATCCGCAGGCATGTGGGCGCCGCCTTGCTGGCCGGGGCGGTGATGGGCTTACGGCTGTGCGCGATCGCCGGGGTCCTCGCGCCGGCGCTCTTCCA
This sequence comes from Phenylobacterium sp., assembly GCF_028290885.1. Lineage (GTDB taxonomy): Bacteria > Pseudomonadota > Alphaproteobacteria > Caulobacterales > Caulobacteraceae > Phenylobacterium. The sequence goes on along the minus strand of NZ_JAQGIZ010000237.1, from coordinate 5,061 downwards.
GCGCCTGGTCCTGCCGCTAGGCGCCTTCGCCGGCCTGTCGGCGGTCCTGGGGCTTGCCGCCACCCTGCGACCCGTCGAGGAAACCGGGGACCAAGAGGACTCGCCAATGAAGAGCCCGTTCGACCTTGGGTTGGTCTTCAAGTTCGTGTTGGTGCTGGGCGCGGTCATGGCCGCCACCAGAATCCTGTCGGCGCTCTATGGCGCCCACGGCCTGTTGCCGATCGCAGCGTTGGGCGGGCTGGCCGACACCGATGCGGTGACTCTCGCCGTCGCCCGGATGACGCACCAGGGCGTGGATGTTCGCCTCGCCGCCGACGCCGTTCTTCTCGCGGCGGCCGTCGACAGCGCATCGAAGGTGATGATCGCGGCGGTTGTGGGCGGGATGCGGTTCGCTGCGATGTTCGCCGGGGGAACTCTGCTGGCGGCCGCGGCAGCGGCGCTTGCCTGGTATTGGGCCGCCTGACGGGAAGGGACTTAGGCCGCTGCCGCCGTCGCGGAACCGGTAGCCCACGCAGGCTAGCGGTCGCCGTCCGTGACGTCGGCGACGGAGCCCGGGACTGGCTCGCCGAGGGCGGTCTCCACCACCTCGCCCGAATCCTTCACGCCCGCTCGCGCCCGCCGCAGCGGCGTGTGTTGGGCGCGCATGGCTTCGCGGTCGTAGACCAGCATCCGCTTCAGCGCGTCCTTGCTGGCGCCGGGCAGGACCACCTCGTCGTCATCGATCAACAGATCGCCGAAAGCGACCACTACCCGGTGGGCGCCGATCCCCAGGAAGCCGCCGACCGAGAGGACGGCGAAAGCGACCTCGTCGCCCCTGATCAGCAGGTCGTCGATGCGGCCGATGGACTCGTCGGCGTCATTGATCACCTCGCGACCCAGGAGTTCGCTGGCCGGATAGGTGGGGGCGAGCTCGGCCACCTCCACAATGATCAGTTCGGCGTGGACGGCGGCCGGCGGCGGGACGGAACGGTCGGACGTGCTGGCGGGGTCTTGTTGGCCTTCGGACATGGCGGTTTCTCCAATTCAGAATCCCTTCTCTGGAGGGTTCGCGCCGTCCGCGCCCTGACGCCGGTCAGTTCGGCGGCCGGGCGCATGATCTAGCCCTTCATGGAGTGGCGTGCGTCCGGACCTTCCGGGTTGAGGGCGGGGACCGCGGCAGCGGAGTCGAGGAACAGCAAATGACGGACTTCAATCGCGGCATCCCCCGGGCCATCCCGGCGGTCGCCGACATGGCGCGCGACGCTGGCCTGCGCCGCTTCATGATCGGCGTCCATAACAAGGTCGCGCTCGGCCTCGTCCTGTCCGGCGCCATCGCCTACGTCACATCGAGCGTGCCCCCAATCCGCGACCTCCTGTTCGTCGTGGATGGCGCCGGCCGTCTGCGGGGCATGACGGTGCTGGGCATGATCGTCGCCTTCGCCCCACTGGTCATTCTGCTGGGCGCGGCGTTCGCCATGCGCCAGCCCTCTGTCCGCGGTTCAGGCCTGCTCTACTGGAGCATCGTCAGCCTGATCGGGGCCTCGCTCGGCGTGCTCGTCCTGACGTACACGGGCCAGTCCGTCGCCACGACCTTCTTCGTCACCGCCGCCAGCTTCGGGGCTCTGAGCCTGTTCGGCTACACCACCAAGCGTGACCTCAGCCCGATCGGGAGTTTCCTGATCGTCGGCGTGTTCGGCCTGATCATCGCCTCGATCGTGAACATCTTCCTGAGATCGGCCGCCATGGCGTTCGTCATCAGCGCCGCGGGCGTGCTCATCTTCGCGGGCCTGATCGCCTACGACACCCAGCGGCTGAAGGCGATCTACTATGAACTCGGCGCCGACCAGGCGGCGCGGGGCGTGGCCACCAACTTCGGAGCCCTGACGCTCTACATCAACTTCATCAACCTGTTCCAATTCCTGCTGCACTTCATGGGGCAGCGCCGCTGAGGATGGAGAGGGTGGCGGCGCCGAGGCCGAACAGGAGCAGCACCGCATTCGCGCCGTGGGAATACTCCCATCTCGCCCGCAGCTTCTGCCAGTCGGGCGTGACCGACTTCCAATTGTCGGTCGCCAGGTCGGTCGGAAGCGTGACGGTCAGGAAAATGGCGAGAGCCGTCCCGGTCAGGACTGTGGCGGCGACCGCAAGATGAAAGGGCGGCCCCTCCGCGGCCGCCATGATCGCCTGGGTCAGGTTCGCCGCCAGAGCCGCGACCAGGACGATGGGGAACAGGTCCCATCCGCGGTAGATCGCCTGGACGGCGTAGTACCGCTCCTGCGGAAGGTGCAGCTTGCGGGACAGGGCAAGACCGTTGGCCATGCCGGGGGACAAGGCCAGGGCCGTCAGGACCACCGCCAGGAACTGGACCACCTTCACAGCCATCAGGCCCACTGGCCTTGGAAGAGCGACCGGCGGGCGGTCTCCCCCGGCAGTCCCAGGTCCTTCAGAACGTCGGCCGTGTGCTCGGTTTCGTGGTCGGGCTTGAACTCCAGGCCGAGTTCCTTCTGCGGATCCTCTGAAGCCCCGATGAGCATGAGCTCGGCGCCCGGATGATCCAGGAAGCCGGCGGTCTCGACGGGGATGAACCGACGCCCCCTGAAACGCTTTCGCAGGGCCGAGGGGAAACGCGCCTCGTGCTCCGAATCGAGGCCGGCGGCCGGTGGGCTTGCGGCCTCCGGGTTCTTCACCGCGATGATGTAGCTGGCCTCGCGGCGAATGTTCAGGGCGCGCTCGGCCGGGCCGGGGCGTTCCGGCAGTTCGAGCGCATAGGTCAAATGGGTGTGGTCGCCGTGCCGGACGAGTGCGTACACCCCTTCGGCGATCAGGCGGGCGGCGGGCTCTTCGCGCAGCCCCAGCGTCTTGGTGCGGTACCGGACCTCGCCGAGCTCTTCGCCGAGCGCCGCCCGGCTTCTGAACACATTGTAGAGGAAGGCCCAGAAGCGGTCGTGGCGGCCGGGATCAGGCAAGCGCTTGCGGCCGACGATGAGCAGGCGGTACTTCCGCGCGCCTTTGGGCCTAAGCAGCAGGTAGACCCGCTGAACGTCGTCGAGACCGCGCACCCGATCCGCCTCCACCCGAGGGCGGTAGAGGAAGTATATGTCGCCCTGCTCGACGAGCGGTGTCGCACGAGACTTCACTTCGGCCATAGCCAGGCTCCCGTGCGTCGGGGGGGGCGCCGGACCGCTATGGCGGGGGCGCGTTGGTGATCACCTCGGTCACCTGGTTGCCCTGCTGCACCACAATGTGGGCGACCTGGCCGGGCTTGATCTTGCCCGTGGCGTAGAGCCCCTTCAGCAAGACGGTGACTTCCGGTGGCACGTCCGCCTGCGGATTGACTGGAACGATGACAGCGGTCTTCGCCTGCGGATCGATCACCACGCCGACGGCCGGGGCGGCAACCACGGCGGCCGTGGGCGTGGCGGCCTGGCTCGCGCTGTGGGCCTTAGGCGCGGGCGACTGGCCGAGCGCGGGGGGTACGCCGAACGCGAGGACGGCGGCCGCGGTCAGGAAAGCGATCTTCAACATAAGTCTCTCCTTCTTGCAGGCGGCGGCCGGGATCGGCGCCGCCGACGCCGCGGAGTCTAGGGCGATGGTCCGGGGTCGCCCTGACGGAGATCAGCGCGCGACCAGCAGGGGGAAGGTCTCCTGCTCCATCATGGTCTTGCTGGCCCCACCCAGGATGATCTCGCGCAGGCGGGCGTGTCCGTAGAGGCCCATGACGACCAGATTGGCATGGAGCTCCTCGGCGTGGCGGCGGATGACCTCGCCGGCCTTGGCGTCGGGGGAGCGGTCGATGACGATCTTCGCCTTCACGCCGCGACGATCCAGACGCTCGCCCATGAAGGCCTCTGCTTCGGGCGGCGGCTCGACCATCAGCACCTCGACGCGATCGGCCGCCTCGAGGATCGGCCAGGCGCCGCGCAGGGCGCTAGCCGCCTCCCGCGAGCCGTTCCAGGCCACGAGCACCCTGCGGCCGGGTTCGCCGCCGAGCCGGGGCGACTTGGGGACGAGCACGACAGGGGGCCCGGCCTCCCGGCAGAGCTCGGTTGGCGAGAGGGCGGGGTTGGGCATGCCGGACTTGGGAAACACCACCAGGTCGGAGCAGCGCGCCATGCCGATGAAGCCATGGACGGTCCCGTCCTCGAGCGTCGTCCATTCCGCCCGCGCGCCGGTCTCCTCGACCGTCGACCGGAACCTACTCTGTGTGGTTTGCACCGCCTTGTTGACGGACTCCAGGTGCCCCTCGACCATCATCTGGAGGGTCGTTGGGGGCAGGACACCCGCCTCGTCAGCCCCAATCGGCGGCGGGAGGAACAGCGGCTTGACGAACACCCCATCGAGCGTCGCGCCCGTCAGCGCGGCGAGGGCGGCGGCGATCTTCAGGCGGGCGGTCGCGTCCAGCTCGGCGTCGGCGTAGACCAGGATCGTGCGATAGGTCATAGCGGTGGTGTCCAGCGGTTGTTTGCGCCGGCAGGCTGCGCCCGCTGGACGGCGCGCGTGCTGACCCGCCTCAGTTTTCCTTCAGGTCACCACGTCGAAGACGGCGCGAAACTATCCCGCCGGTGTGAAGGTGCTCAACGAGGCGGCGTTCGCGGCCCCGCACTCGACGCTCGACCCTGCGGCCATGCGCGCCCCGGCCATGATGGAAAGCGTGCGCGCCACCGCCCTGGTATCGCCCTGGCCTCCGCCGAGGTCTACCGGATGCTGGTGGGGCTGCCCGGGCCGCCCCACCGGGAGCTTGTTGCGTCGCTTACGCCGGATGCGGCGCCGCGCCGGGCAGGGTCGCGAAACGCTGGGCCCGCAGGCGGTAGGCCAGCACCAGCAGGGTCACGCCGAACACGATGGCGTAGGCGCCGACCCACCAGGTCAGCACCAGGGCGCCGAGCAGTGGCGCGATCGCCAACAGCACGCCCCAGACGACGGAGATGAAGCCGCCGAAGCCCATCCACCAGCGCCCGTGGTCGCCCCTCAGGCGGACGGCGGCGGCGATGGCGAGCACGCCGGAGACCACCGCCCAGGCGGCGATCAGATAGACGAAGGCGAGCACGGTGAGGCCCGGCAGGAAGACGGCGACCCCGGCGG
>NZ_JAQGIZ010000216.1 GCF_028290885.1 Phenylobacterium sp. | reverse complement strand
GGGCGGAACCTTGTAGCCGATCCGCCAGGTGTCGCCGGTGGGCGGCTCGACCTTCACGACGCTGGCGCCGAAATCGCCCAGCATCACCGCCGCCGCTGGGCCGGCGATGAAGCTCGCCATGTCGACGACCTTCAGGCCCGAAAAGATGTTGTCACCTGACATGGAATACTCCGTTCACGTTCAGGATGAGGGGTTGGTCACGGCAGTCGGGGTCAGCGGACCAGGAAGCTTGGCGGACGCTTGGCGAGGAAGGCGGCAGTGCCTTCGGCCTTGTCGTCGGTGGCGGCGCAGACGCCGAACAGAGCGGCCTCGAGGAGCAGGCCCTGGGCCTGGCTCGTCTGCATTCCCCCGTTCACCGCCTCCAGCGAATAGCGCACGGCGATCGGGGCGTTGGCGAAAATCTGCCGCAGAATGACCTCCGCGCGCGGGATCAGGTCGGCGGCGGCGACCACCTCGTTGACCAGGCCGACGCGCCAGGCTTCCCGCGCGTCGATGATCTCGCCGGTCAGGATCAGCTGCAGCGCACGGCCCTTGCCGATCAGCCTCGGCAGCCGCTGGGTGCCGCCGCCGCCGGGCAGCAGCCCCAGCTTGACCTCCGGCTGGCCGAACCGGGCGGTCTCGACGGCGATGCGCAGGGTGCAGGCCATCGCAGTCTCGCACCCGCCGCCGAGCGCGAAACCGTTCACCGCCGCGACCACCGGCTTGCCGAGTGTCTCGATCAGATCGAGCACCACCTGGCCGAAGCGGCTGGATTTTTCGGCCTCGAAGGGCGCGAGGTGCGCCAGCTCGCTGATGTCGGCGCCGGCGATGAACGCCTTGTCGCCGGCCCCGGTCAGGATCACGCCCAGGATCGAAGGATCCGCCTGGGCGTCGCTGAACGCGCCGTGCAGGTCCGTCCAGGTCGGCGTGTTGAGGGCGTTGAGCACCTTCGGACGGTTGAGCGTCACATAGGCGATGCGATCACGCTTCTCGTAGAGCAGGTTTTCGAACGTGGGGACTGACACAGGCGCGTTCACGCGACCCTCCTGAATTGCAACGTAGGGGTGTGGGCGGTCTTGCGGCCTGGCCGATCAGACGAAGGCGCTGAGCCCTGTGACCGCCTTGCCAACGATCAGGTTCTGCATCTGGAAGGTGCCCTCGTAGGAGTAGAGGGCCTCCGCGTCGGCGAAGAACCGGGCGACGTTGTAGTCGACGACGATGCCGTTGCCGCCGAACAGCTCACGCGCCCAGCTGACCGTCTCGCGCATCTTGGCCGTGCAGAATGCCTTGGCGAGCGAGGCGTGTTTGTCCTCGAGCTTTCCCTCGTCGTCGAGCTGGGAAAGGCGCAGCATCATGCTCTGGCACGCCGTGACGTTGGCCAGCATCCTGGCCAACAGGTCCTGCACCATCTGGAACGAGCCGATCGGCTTCCCGAACTGCTTGCGCTCCACGGCATAGGCGAGCGCATGCTCGTAGGCGCCCATCTGACAGCCGGTGGACATCCAGCCCACCATGGAGCGGGTCATGCGCAGCACGCGCGCGGTGTCGCGGAAGGAGTTGGCCGCCTGTAGCCGGTTCGCCTCGGGGACGCGACAATCCTTCATGGTGATCAGCCCGTTCTGCACGACTTTCAGCGCGATCTTGTGCTCGATCTTCTCGACGCTGAAACCGGGCGTCGTCTTGTTCTCGACGATGAAGCCCTTGACCTGATTGTCGGCCACATCGCGCGCCCAGATGATCGAAACGTCGCACCAGGGCGCGTTGCCGATCCACTTCTTCTGGCCGTCGAGGATCCAGGTGTCGCCATCGCGCTTGGCGGTCGTCGTCAGGCCGCCGCCGGTCCCGGAGCCCACCAGCGGCTCGGTCAGGCCGAAGCAGCCGACCTTCTCCAGCCGCGCCATCGGCGGCAGCCACTTCTGCTTCTGCTCTTCCGAACCGTCGAGATAGATCGACCCCATGGCGAGGCCGTCGTGGACGCCGAAGAAGGTGGCGATGGAGGGATCGGTGCGCGCCATCTCCATCATGACGATGCCGAAGATCTGGCGGCTGCCGCCCCGGCAGCCGTAACCCTCGAGGCCCAGGCCGCCGACGTTCAGCTCACGGATGCCTGGAAGCAGCTCGAAGGGGAACGCGTCGTCCGTCCAGTATTTGTTGATGATCGGCGCGACCTTGGTCTCCATGAATTTCCGGATCGCCTTCAGCATGACAAGCTCGTCGGGCGCCAGCGTTTCGGTGATCTCATAGAAATCGCTTACGGGGACGGCGTCGGTCTTCGGCGGTTGCGAAATGTCGTTCATGGTTGGGTCCTCTGCAGGGCGCCGTCGCGGCCCGATCGGCCTGCAGAAGATCGTCCGAGAGCGCCCCCAAGTTCTTGCCTGAACAGACCGGCAGTTGGCCGATCCGGTCGCACACCGTCTCGCCCCACGCACCTGCGCTTTATCACGCGCGGCGCGCCTTTTGCGTTCGCGCGGTGTCGGAGCGAAATCCTGGGCGAGGTACGCCTCGACGTCCTCGAAATGCAGTTCGATGATGAAAGGAAGGCCGGGTGGAAATGGCGCATGGCGATCGCGCCTCCGTAGTAGGTCCAGGCCGCCTCCAGGCCGGCATGGCGGGCTCTGGTCGGGGTGGACGTGAAGCCTATTCCGCCGCAAGGGCGACGGCCGCCGGCTGAAGCTTGCGGCAGCGCGACAGCAGCGCGAGGTGGTCGGCGCCGGTTTGGACGTCGCGCACCCACGCCTTGTCGCCGCTTACCGCGATCACCTCGAAATGCGGGAAGAAGTTAGGCCCGGACCGCACAAGGTCTCCGGCCTGTATGTCGTCCTCGAAATCGCGGTCGTGGTTGATCGAGAAAACGTCAGAGTAGCTAGAGAGGAGCATGACACCCTTTCGGATATTGGCTGGCGAGGCTGACGCCTCGTGCGTCTTGTTCCGCGCCCGCTCCTAGGGCGGGTTCATCATGCAGGCGTCATCGCCAAGGGCTGGAGAAAGGTCTTGAAGCGCCTTGCCGCGCCTGGCGCCGGCTTGTCTCGGCGACGCGCAGGGACCGGGCTCTCTTGACCTTCTGCTCCCCGGCCGCCGGCATCACGGCGTCGGCGACCTCAAGGGGCGTGCGCTTCCCTGCGCGGAGGAGCCGTAAAGCTCCCGCAGCCGCTTCTTGTCGATCTTGCCTGTGGCGCCGAGCCGGATCTCGTCGACGAACAGCACCTCGTCGGGTATCCACCAGCGGGCGATCTTTCCTTCCAGGAAGCCCAGGACCTCCTCGCGCGTGGCGTGCTCGCCCGCCCGCAGCTTGACGATGAGCAGCGGGCGCTCTTCCCACTTCGGGTCGGGCACGCCGATCACCGCCGCGAGCGCCACCTTGGGGTGGCCGTCGACCAGATCCTCGATCTCGATCGAGCTGATCCACTCGCCGCCCGACTTGATCAGGTCCTTCGCCCGGTCGGTGATCTGCATGAAGCCCAGCGGATCGATCGTCGCCACGTCCCCGGTGTCGAGGAAGCCGTCTGCATCGAGAATGTCGCCGCCCCGCCCCTTGAAATATTCGCGGGCGATGGCGGGACCGCGGACCTTGAGATGTCCGAAAGTGCGGCCGTCGTGCGCCAGCGGCGCTCCGGCCTCGTCGGTCAGCTTCATCTCGACGCCGAACGGAACGCGGCCCTGCTTCAACAGCTCGCGCAGGCGCGCATCCGGCGGCAGGGCGTCCGCCTCCGGGGTCGAGGCGCTGACTGTTCCCAGGGGGGACATCTCCGTCATTCCCCAGCCCTGGCTCACCGTGACGTCGAGCTCATCCTGGAAGGCGCGGACCAGGGCCTCCGGCGTCGGGGCGCCGCCGCTGAGCACCCGCTTGAGGCTCGTAGGGCGGGCTCCAGTGGCGCGGAGGTGATCCAGCAGCCTTTCCCACACCGTCGGCACCGCAGCCGCGAAGGTCACGCCCTCTGTCTCGATGAGTTCGTAGATCGAAGCCCCGTCCATCTTAGCCCCAGGCATCACCAGCTTGGCCCCGACCGCCGGCGCGGAGAGCGTGAGGCCCCAGGCGTTGGAGTGGAACATCGGCACGATCGGCAGGACGACATCCCGCGCGGACAAGCCCATGACGTCGGCCTGCAGCGTAAGGAGCGCGTGCAACACGTTCGAACGGTGCGAGTAGAGCACCCCCTTGGGGTCTCCGGTCGTGCCCGAGGTGTAGCAGAGCCCGGCGGCCGTGTTCTCGTCGAACCCGCCCCAGAGGGCGTCGGCGGGGTGCTGTTCGACCAGGTCCTCGAAACAGAGCGCGCCGTCGAAGGCGACATCGGCCATATGCGCGCGGTCGGTCAGCACTACGACGTGCTCGATGCTCGGAATCTTCCCGCGCAGCTTCGCCAGGGTCGGCAGGAAGCTCAGGTCCGTGAAGATGATCCGGTCCTGGGCGTGGTTGATAATGTAGCGGAGCTGCTCGATGAACAGCCGCGGATTGAGCGTGTGGCACACCGCGCCCATGCCCATGACGGCGCACCAGGCTTCCATGTGCCGGGCGGTGTTCCAGGCTAACGTCGCCACCCGGTCCCCGGGCTCAATTCCCAGCGCGACAAGGGCGTTGGTCAGCTTGAGGGCCCGCTCGTGGAGCTCGGTGTAGGTGGTGCGGACGACGGCCCCCTCGACCGAACGCGTGACGATCTCGCGCCCGCCATGCCACGTCTTCGCATGCGTCAGAATGCGATCGACGGTCAGCGGCCAGTTTTGCATCAATCCGAGCATAGGAGACTCGTTTCTTGGCTCTGCGCACGCTTAGCCGGGCGAGGTTGAGCGGCCCAATCGGCCTGCAGAAGATCGTTCGGGAGCGCCCTGGAATTCTTGCCTGAACGGACCGGCGCTTGGCCGATCCGGTCGAACAGTCATCTCGCCCCACGCAGCCGCGTTTTGTTACGTCGGCGGCGCGGGTTGCACGTTTCGCGCATGAACCCTGACGCGAAAACGCCAAGTGTCGAACGCCGGTCTTCGACATCCGCGCCCAGGGCTTATATTCCGATCTCAAGAGACGGAGACTTGACGTGCCTGAGATCGGCGCCTTGAGCGAGCGGCTCGTGTCGCTCCTAGGCCTGCAGCAGCGGCCTACACAGTTGACCAGCGCGGTCGGAAAAGCCGGGATCGGGATTGTGAGATTCCGAGAGGATGATCCGCAGCGTGAAATGACCAATCCGGTGCCCGGAGACGCCGCCTACATCATAGGCCTCAGCCTTTGTGACCACGCAGACCTTCGCTTCACCGAAGACGGGAGGGAGTCGCCGGCGGTCTCGCTCAGGGCTGGTGAGACGATCTTCAATGACCTTCGGCGCAATCCCCGCTTCCTCAAGAACGCATCGTTCGGAGCGATCGCGTTCTATTTCCCGCGTTCAGCCTTCGATGAGGTCGCCGACGACGCCCGCGCCCATCGGATAGGAGATTTGCGCTGCCCACGCGGACAGGGGGTGCCGGACAACACGATACGTAACCTTGGCTGCGCCCTAGCCGCGGGCTTCGACCGCTCAGCGGAAGTAAGCCGCGTCTTCCTGGACCATGTGAGCCTCGCGGTCTGCGCTCACGTCGCCCTGGCCTACGGCGGAATGCGTCCGAACTCCATGGGGCGCCGTGGGGGCCTGGCCGCCTGGCAAGAGCGCCGTGCGAAGGACATCTTGGTTGCCAATCTGGACGGCGAGGTAGCACTGGCCGACATAGCGCGGGAATGCCGACTTTCCGTCAGCCACTTCTCGCGAGCGTTCCGTCACTCCATGGGCGTGGCGCCGCATCGCTGGTTGCTGAACCGGCGGGTGGAGCTCGCGAAGGACCTGTTGCGGGACCGCGAGTCCTCGCTGTCGGAGATCGCCCTGCGCTGCGGCTTTGCCGACCAGAGCCACTTCACCCGGGTGTTCACCCGGCGGGCGGGCGTCAGCCCGGGCTCATGGCGACGCGGCGTGGCAGCCTGACGAGGGCGGTGCGAGCAGCCTGTCAGCGCATCGAACCTGGTAGTTCAGACCCCTTTCGGCGGTTGCGGGGAAGACCCCCTCGGCGGCCGTCGCCCTGGAGTGCGGCTTCGCTGGCACGTCGGGATCAGCTCCGCCGTTTGGCGCAGGCGCCTCTCGGAGTGACCGTTGAAGCCCACCGTTCCTGACCGACGCCGGGCCCCACCACTTGCGGCGCGTTTCGCCAAACCGGGCCAAGCCGCGACAAGCCAACCTGCCTGCCTGCTGGCCAACTCACCGCAACGCACTCAAGCGGAGTAACGGTCATGTTGGCCTGCGTCTTCCCATCTTCGCCGACGACGGACGGCTGGCGCTATGTGGCGAGCCTGGCGCGCCACACGCTGGCGGACGCCGGACGCCGCGATTTCATCCGCTGCGCCGCGCCGCCAGTGAGTTCGATGGTGTGCGTCGACAGTATCGATAACGACGCCGCCTGGCTCCTTGGGGCGGTGCACGACTGCCCGGCGCTTCGTCCCCCCAACGGCCCTGAGCTGCGCAGCCTCGACGGGGACCTCGAAGAGGTGGGCGCCGCGATCAGCAAGTCCGAGCTGAGCGAGCGCCACATCCGGCTGCACGTGATCTGCCCTCCCATGACGCTGGACGCCTGGCGCAGCTGGCAGATCTGCACGATCGTCGCGGAGCTGCTGCTCGATGCGTTGCGCAACAGCCGCGACGTGGGCTCGATCTTAGTCGAGTTCCGCGCCGTCGCCGACGAGGCCCAGTGCGTCATCGTCGACGATGGCGTAGCCTTTTCCAGCCCCGTGCGGCGCCGGTCCGCCGCCAGCGTGGACGCCCTGGTCGCCGAAATCGGCGGCCGCATCGCCCGCCGCACGGGTGATAGCGGCTCGGCCGTCATGATCTGCGTTCCGGGCGTCGGTCTCTGAGCCGCGGCCATGTCCTGTACAAGCCTCACCCATCCCAATGCGGCCGAGCTGACCGAGCACTATGCGTCGAGAGCCGAAAGACGCGCCGACAAGCTTGTGCATCTGATCGGCATAGCGGTCAGCGCCGCCATTGGCACATCGCTGTTCGCTAGGGCGCTATATCACTGCGACCCGTCAATCGCCGGAGGGATCGCCCTCTACTCGCTATGCACGCTCGTCATGCTCGCCTGCTCGGCGCTGTACAATCTCGCCCAACCATCAGGCGCACGGCGATTGCTCCGCCGCCTCGACGAGACCGCCATCTTCGCGATGATCGCCGGCACGTGCACACCCTACCTCCTGAAGCTCCCTTCCCACCAATGGGAGGCGCAGGGCCTGGAGTGGGCCATGGCCGCCGCCTGCGCCGTCGGGAAGGTGCTGGCTCCGCGCTTGCGCAACCACGTCTCGACGGTGCTTTACGTGACCTTTGGCGGGGTGTCCCTGCTGCTCATGGGCCCGACGGGCGCTTCGCTGCCGTTCGCCTCCCTCGCTTGCCTGGCGGCCGTCGTAGCCACCTACTGCGTCGGGTTGTGGGTGTTCCTGAACGATAGCCTCCCCTACCGTCGCGCCATGTGGCACGCCCTCATCGTCATTGCAGCGGCGGTCGACTTCGGGGCCCTTGCGACCGGGCTGGTCTATGCCTGACCAGCGACCCAATCGCGATACGGCGATTGTCCCCGTAGACGTTGCGCGCAACAGCCTCGGCGCGCCGAGCCTCAGAGATCGATCATCCCGCGGCGCACCGCGACGGTCACCGCGTGGGTGCGGTCCGAGACGTCCAGCTTTCCGAAGATGCTCTTGAGATGAGCCTTCACGGTCTCCTCCGAGATGGAGAGCTCCCAGGCGATCTGCTTGTTCTGGTTGCCGTCCGCCACCAGCCGCAGGATGGCGATCTCGCGTTCGCTTAAGCGTTCGTCGACGGCGTGGACCGCCATCCGCTGCGCCATCGCCGTCGACACATGCTTGCGGCCCGCATGGACGTCGCGGATCGTCTCGATCAGCTCCTTGCGCAGGCTCGACTTCAAAAGGTAGCCGGCCGCCCCCGCCCTCAAAGCCCGCAGCGCCTTTGCGTCACCGTCGTAGGTGGTGAGCACCACGATCTTGGCGTTCGGCGCTTCACTGCGGATGGCCTCGATCGCCTGAACCCCGTCCATGCCGGGCATCTGCAGGTCCATCAGGGTCACGTCGGGACGCAGTTCACGAAAGCGGGCGACGCCCTCGGCGCCCGACTGCGCCTCTCCGACCAGCCGCATGTCATCCTGAAGCTGCAGAACTGCGGCCACGCCCTCGCGGAGCATCGGATGATCGTCGACCACCAGGACCGAGATCGGGCGCTGATCGGGCCGCGGCATCTAGTCCTCCAGCTCGACAGGGCGAAGCGCGAAGCGAGGCCAGCGGCGGCCCGGTCGGGCATAGGCGTGACCGGCCGGCACGGCGATGGTGAGGTCGGCGCCCGCCCCCGGGCTGCTGCGGATCGAGAGCTGACCTTGGATCTTCGCCGCGCGCTCCCGCATGCCCGTCAGGCCGAAGTGTCCCTCGCGGCCGCGCTCCAGCACCTGGCGCTCGATGCCGACGCCATCGTCGTGCACGCGCACGACCAGCTGGTTGCGCTCGTATCGCACCTCTACGGCGACGTGCTCGGCGTGGGCGTGGGTGAAGGCGTTGAACAGAGCCTCGCTGGCGATGGCCACGACTTCGTCGAAGACGACGGGATGCAGGGACCGTGGCGCGCCGTCGACCGCGACCTTGATCTCGATCGCCGGATCGAGGCGAAGCCGGTCGGCCGCGGCAGCCAGCACATCCGGCAGATCGTCCGAGGCCTGCGCGTCACGGAGGTTCCGCACGCGATCGCGGCCCTCGGCCAGCATCTCGTCGGCGCGGTCCAGCGCCTGCTCCATCAGCTTTCGGGCCGGTTGGCCGGACGGAATCTGTTCGGCGAGGGATTGCAGCTTCAGCGTCAGGCCTTGCACGCCCTGCAGCAACGTATCGTGGAGCTCGCGGGCGATACGCTCGCGCTCGTCCAGCCGTTCCTGCAGGCGGGCGCGGAGGCGCCCGCTGACCTGCCGCAGGCGCAGGCGGTAGAGCATCCACAGCGCCGCGCCCAAGGCCAGCGCGACCAGCGCCTTGAACGCCCATGTCTGCCACCACAGCGGCGCAATTCGGAAACCGAGCGCCGCGCCCGTGGTGTTCCAGACGCCGTCGTTGTTCGAGGCAATCACCCCGAACCGGTAGGTCCCCGGGCCGAGGTTCGTGTAGAACGCCTGCCGCCGCCCGCCGGCCTCCACCCAGTCCTTGTCGATCCCTTCCAGCCGGTATCGGAAGCGCACGCGCTCCGGGACCACCAGGCTGGTGGCGGTGTAGTCGATCTGCAGCTCCGACGTGCCCTTCGCCAGCCTCTGGTCTGCGGCCGCGGGATAGGTGCGACCATTGGCGGTGAGCGAGCGGACGATCACGCTCGGCGGCAGCGCGTTGTGGTAGAGGCGCCCCGGGTCGATCCACGAGAGGCCGTCCACGGAGAAGAACCAGACGCGCCCGTCCGGCCCACGCGCCGCGCCGAACGGGCTCACGAGCTCCGCGCCGCTGAAGCCATCCTGGGCCTCGAAGACCTGGGTCCACGGTCGCACGGTCGGATTGGCGAAGGCGTTCAGTAGCTCCCCCCTGGCCACGCGCGCCACGCCTGTCGGGGAGATGAACCAGGCGTCGGCGGCCGTCTCGGCGATGGCGGCGCCGCTGGACAGCGCCGGCGCCCGCGCCTGCGGGATCACCTGAAAGCGGCGTCCGTCGTAGCGGGCGATTCCCGAGGTTCCGCCGATGATCGGACCATCGGGGTCGGGGACGAAGGCGCGGAAGTCGCCGATTTTCGGCGCCGCCTCGTCGGGGAAGAGGGTGATCCGCTCGCCGCGCGCCTGAACAATCTGCCCGCCGCGGTAGAAGAGCCAGGCCGCGCCGCTGGCGTCAGTGGTCAAGTTTGGGGCCGCGGTCGGGGGCAGGGATGGGACGACGACGTGCGCCCACCGGCCAGCGCGGCGACGATAGACGCCCTTGTCCCAGACCGAAATCCACAGGTCGTCGCCCGCGACCGCCATGTTGTTCACCTTGCCGCCCTTGATTTCCGGCGGCAGGGCCAGGGTCGTAAACGCGCCATCCCGCCACCGCTGCAGCTTGTCCTCGACCGCGAGGAGAAGATCGCCCGCCGGCGTCGCGGCCATGGCGAAGACCCGGCCGATGTTCGGCGACAGCAATTCCGGAGGCCCAGCGACCTTCAGCCGATAGAGCCGGCCGCCGGGCCCGGTGGGATCGGCGACCCTGGCGGGCAGACCTGTGTACACATAGACCGCGTCGGTCGTGGCGACGATGTCGGCCCCCTGGTCGCGGATGGGCACGCCGCCCTCCGTCGCGATATCGGCCGACCGGAAGCGATCCAGCCCCCGCGCCGTCCCGACCCAGATGTCGCCCTCCCGGTCTTCGAAGACGATCGCGGCAAGCTCGGATGTCAGTCCCTGCGAGGCCTTGAACCGCTCCAGCTCCGCGGGCCCGGTCATCGAGCCGAGCCTGTACAGGCCGAAGGTCGTGCGATTGGCGATCCAAAGCGCGCCGTCGCGGTCGATGGTGATCGCGCCCACGGCCTGGGGTGGCACGGCGGCGCCGAAGCGCCGGTTCGGCGGCGGGACGCCCGGGCTCAGGTCCGGCAGGGCGTAGAACCGCCGGGTGGTGAAATCGGCCGTCCACAGCCGGCCGTCGGGCGCGTGCCCGAAATTGAAGGCGCCGCCGCCGTAGCCGGGCGCAGCCTCGAACCTCGTCGCGCCGTTCCTCAGGTAGTAGGTGGCCAGCACGTTCTTCGCCCAAAGCGTCCCGTCGCGGCCGAGCGCCAGGCCCCAGACCCCGCCGGAATCGGCATAGGTGGAACCGCGCGGCCAGGCGCCGGCGACGCGGCGCCAGCGCTGCCCGTCGAAGCGCAGGACCTCGTTCTGCGTCCCGACCCAGACCGCGCCGCCTTGGTCGGGCGCGAGGTAGAGGACGGGCGCGCCCTGGACCGGCGCAGGAAGTTTGAAGGTCTCGATCCGCTCGCCCCGGACCCGCACGAGGGTTCCGGTAAAGGTGCCGATCCACAGGTCCCCTCCGGCGCTGGTCGCCATGGAAGCCACCGCCGCGCGCCCGAGCTGCTCACGGCCGAACGCCTCGGCGCGGACGCCGTCGAAGCGGACGAGTCCGTCGATCGAGCCGAGCCACAGGAAGCCGTCCGGCGTCTGGGCGATCGCGAAGATATTCGGCGGTATGCCGTCCCGGTACGTCCAGCCGGTGTGGTGATACTGGGCGACATGGCGCGTCGGATCCAGCGCCTGCGCCGGGCTCCCGATCAGCAGCGCAGCGGCCAGTCCCGCCGCCAGCCACCCAGCGACAGCGATCAGGTTTCGGGCTGTGGTTCTCATCGCGCCACGTCCGCAACGGGTGGTGCGCTCCGTCGCATCGCGACATAGCTGACACAGAACCCCGTTGTGCGACACACTCAATCGGGGCCGTCGCGAGCGTGGCCTGCGCCCCGTACGCGTTTCCGACCGCGGGCCAGAAGCTCGTCGGCCCGATCCAGCGCGTGCTCGAGCCGCAGCCTCGCCGGCTCGTTCGGCGGCATCTGATCGGCGATCGCCTGCAGGCTGAGCGTCAGGCCCTGAACATCCTGCAGCAGCGCGTCGTGCAGCTCCACGAAGGCGCGCTCCCGTTCGGCGATGCGATGATCCATCAGCGCCTGCATGCGCTTCGAATGCCAGCGCAGGCAGTAGCGGCTGAGCAGCCACAAGGCCGGAAGGAAGACGAGGAAGACGAGGGCCGGCCCGAGGAATACGCCTCCGTCCTTCATGTTCGGATCCTTTGGTTCCCCTTGCACTGCCCGCGACGGTTGCACGGACAAGGGCTGCCCGGGATACCCGAATGGGGGATCGGGCGGCTCCTCCAACGGGCGGGGAGCCCGCCGCCCACCAGGCGCCTGGCGGAGCGTTTTCCTCCACAAACGCAAGGTCTTACGTGCCTACTGAGCGCCGCACTCGCCCGGCCGTCGTCGTGAGGCGGCGCTAGAGCAACGCTCAGGCGGGCCGGCGACGCCGCACCCAAATTGACGATCTCTCGGCCCCCAGCGCGGGGGCAGCGCTTTGGCGCCCCTAGTCCGAACCTCAAGCGCCCTTGCTGATGGAGGCGGGAGAGATGCTAGCCATTCAAATCGAAAACCACGCCGGACACCGCGAACCCCAAGCGACGCTATGCGCGAACGGGCTACGGCGCGGACGGATCGCCGCGACTCGAGTCATGGTCGACGAACCGCCCGGGTGCTGGACCCCGCCGCCGCCGGTGGAGGACGCGTTCCTCTTGCGGCTCCATTTGCGGGACTATCCCAACTATCGCTGCCGGGAGGCGCAAGCGCCGGCGACGGTCAACGACATGCGCGCCGGCGAGACCGTGTTTCACGACCTGCGCCGGCAGCCGCGGCTTATGATCGACAAGAAACTCGACGCGGTGGACGTGCAAATATCCAACTCGGCGATGCAAACCCTCGCGGAGGACGCCGCGGCGTCGTGGCGCGGGGAACTCGACTGCGCGCTTGGTCGCGCCGTAGCCGATCCAACCATCCTCAGCCTGTGTCGCTCGGTCCTTCCCGAGCTCGAAGACGGGCGTGCGTCAGAAAGTCTCCTCTTCGACTACGTCAGCCGCGCGCTCGCGGCCCATGTCGCCGCTGCCTATGGCGGAATGCGGCCGAACTCCATGGTGCGCAGCGGCGGTCTGGCGGCCTGGCAAGAGCGCCGTGCGAGGGACATCCTGGCCGCCAATCTGAATGGCGCGGTCACGCTCGCCGATCTAGCTCTGGAGTGCCGGCTTTCCGTCAGCCACTTCTCGCGCGCGTTCCGTCAATCCATGGGCGTCGCGCCGCATCGTTGGCTGTTGAACCGGCGGGTGGAGCTCGCGAAGGACCTGCTGCGGGACCGCGAGTCCTCGCTGTCGCAGATCGCCCTGCGCTGCGGCTTTGCCGACCAGAGCCACTTCACGCGGGTGTTCACCCGGCGGGCCGGCGTCAGCCCGGGCGCATGGCGACGCGGCGTGGCAGCCTGACTAGGGTGGTAGGGCTGGCAGGACCCACGCCGCTGAGGCGAATTGCGTGTGAAGTTAGCGACGACACCAACAGAAATGCCAACCGCCCTTCCCGCTAGGTCTGCGACAGCCAGCGCGCAAAAGCGGGACTATCATTATGCTTCTAAAGCACCGCCTACTCCCACTCGATGGTCCCGGGGGGCTTCGACGTGACGTCGTAGACCACGCGGTTGATGCCCTTGACCTCGTTGATGATGCGGGTGGCGGCGCGGCCGAGGACTTCCCAGGGGAACTCGAAGAAGTCGGCGGTCATGCCGTCGGTGGAGGTGACGGCGCGGAGCGCGCAGACCTCGTCGTAGGTGCGGGCGTCGCCCATGACGCCCACCGTGCGGACCGGCAGCAGGACGGCGAAGGCCTGCCAGATCGAATCGTAGAGGCCGGCCTTGCGGATCTCGTCGAGGTAGATGGCGTCGGCCTTCTGCAGCACGGCCACCCGCTCAGGCGTCACCTCGCCGGGGATGCGGATGGCCAGGCCCGGCCCGGGGAACGGGTGGCGGCCGACGAAGGCGGGCGGCAGGCCAAGTTCGACGCCCAGCGCCCGGACCTCATCCTTGAACAGCTCGCGCAGCGGCTCGACCAGCTTCAGCTTCATGTAGTCGGGCAGGCCGCCGACGTTGTGGTGGCTCTTGATCACCGCCGAGGGGCCGCCGCGCGCCGAGACGCTTTCGATGACGTCCGGGTAGAGGGTGCCCTGGGCCAGGAAGGCCGCGCCCTCCACCTTGGCGGCCTCGCGGTCGAAGATCTCCACGAAGATCCGCCCGATGGTCTTGCGCTTGGTCTCCGGGTCGGACACGCCGGCCAGCTCTCCGAGGAATTCCTTCGCCGCCTCAACGTGCACCAGCGGGATGTTGTAGTGATCGCGGAACATGGTCACGACCTGCTCGGCCTCGTTGAGCCGCAGCAGGCCGGTGTCGACGAAGACGCAGGTCAGCTGTTCGCCGATGGCCTCGTGGATCAGCACCGCCGCCACCGAGGAATCCACCCCGCCCGACAGGCCGCAGATCACCCGGCCCTGGCCCACCTGGGCGCGGATCTTTTCGACCATCTCCTGGCGGAAGGAGGCCATGGTCCAGTCGCCGCTCAGGCCCGCGATGCGGTGGGTGAAGTTGCGCAGCATCAGCGCCCCGCGCGGCGTGTGGGCCACCTCCGGGTGGAACTGGATGCCGTAGAAGCGCCGGCCCTCGTCGGCGATCACCGCATAGGGGCTGCCCTCGGACGCCGCCACCACCTCGAAGCCCAGCGGGATGGCAGTGATCTTGTCGCCGTGGCTCATCCAGACCGTTTCATGCGAGCCCGCGGCGCCCAGGCCTTCCAGCAGCGGCGACGGCCGCTCGATCAGAATCTCGGCGCGCCCGAACTCCCGGTCGTGGCCGCCCTCCACGGCGCCGCCCAGCTGAGCGCACATGGTCATCTCGCCGTAGCAGATGCCCAGCACCGGCACGCCGAGTTCGAACACCTTCTGCGGCGCGGCGGGGCTCTCGGCCTCGTGCACGCTGGCCGGGCCGCCCGACAGGATCACCGCCTTCGGGGCGAAGTCGTCGAGCATCGGCTCGACCTTGTCATAGGGATGGATCTCGCAATAGACCCCGCTCTCGCGCAGACGTCGGGCGATCAGCTGGGTCACCTGGCTGCCGAAGTCGACGATCAGGACGCGCTCGTGGGCAGGCTTGGTCATGGGGCTCCGTTAGCGGGGTTTCTCCAGCACGGCGACGAAAAAGCCGTCGGTCGCTGAACTCCGGGGCGACAGGCGCAAAAAGCCGTCGGGCGTGAGGAATTTGGTCAGCTTGGGATCGTCGGTGGCCGGGCGCACGGCGAACCCCGACGTCCGCGCCAGGAAGGCCGCGACCCGGTCCTCGTCCTCCTGCGGCAGCACCGAGCAGGTGACGTAGACCAGCCGCCCGCCGGGCTTCACGAACGGCGCGCCCGCATCCAGCACCGCGTCCTGGTCGGCCATGCGCCGCTCCAGGGTCTCGGGCGTCAGCCGCCACTTGGTGTCGGGATGGCGCCGCCAGGAGCCCGACCCCGAGCAGGGCGCATCGATGAACACCACGTCCATCTTAGCCTCGAGGCCTTGGAGCGGCTCGGGATTCACCGGGGAGCGGACCTGCAGGTTGCGCACGCCCGCCCGGTCGCCGCGCCGAATGGTGTCGGCCAGGCGGCGCGCATCGCTGTCATAGGCGTAGATCTGGCCGGTGTTGCCCATGGCGCCGGCCAGCGCCAGGGTCTTGCCGCCGCCGCCGGCGCAGAGGTCGAGCACCTGCTTGCCCTTGACCTCGCCGGCCGACGCCGCGGCGATCTGCGAGCCGAGGTCCTGGACCTCGAACCAGCCCTTGGAGAACTGGGGGATGGTCTCCACCGCCCCGCTTCGCGCCATGGGATCCAGCGCCGGCATGCGGAGCGCGGTAGGCAAGACGTCGGTGGGCTCCGCCGAGAGCGAGCTCAGCGCCTTCAGCGTCCGCTCGGGATCCGACTTCAGGAGGTTGACCCGCAGGTCGACCGGCGCCCGCTCGGAAAGCGCCGCGCCCTCCTCGACCCTCGCCTCGCCGAACGCCCGGGCCATGGCGGCGTCGAGCCAGTCCGGATAGTCGCCGCGCACCGCCTCGGGCGCTTGCGTCAGATCGCGCGGGCTCTCCAGCACGGCGCGCTCGGCCTCGCTCAGCGGCCCGGGCCCGTGAGGCTCCTCGCCGGCCGCCTCGACAACCCGCTCCAGCGGCCAGTCCCAAAGGAACCGCAGCGCCGCAAGGGCCGCGGCGCGCGGCGTCTCCTCCCCCATCCGCCAGCCCAGCGAGCGGCGGCGGCGCAGGACGTCCAGCACCAGGCCGGAGACGAAGGCGCGATCCTTCGCCCCGGCGTAACGGGCGGAATCTCCCCAGCTCTTCAGCGCGAGCCGGACAGGCCTGTGGCGGGTCTCGATCTCGGTCAGGACATCAATTGCCGCCGCGAGGCGTCCGGCGTCACGCAAAGAAGGTCACCTGAAAAACGCTACGATCACCATGACGATGCCGACCACGCTGACCGTCCAGACCAGGGTCCGGACCAAGGCCACGCCGGAGGCGTAGAGCGGCACGTAGAGGCCGCGGGCGATCACATAGAGGCCCGCGCCGTAAAGGGTAAGGGTCCCGAGCTTGCCGGCGATGACGCAGGCGATCAGCGCCGCGGCGAACAGCGGGAAGGTCTCAAGGAAATTCTTCAGCGCCCGGTCCAACCGGGCCGCGACGCCGCTGACCGGCCTGTGTTCGTCGCGCGGTCCAGCCAGCCACGCGAAGTTTCGCTCTCCGCCGCTGCCGGCCGTCGCCGCCCAGACGATCTGCACCAGACCGATGATCACCGCCGCCATCAGCAGCTTCAACTCCACAGGAACCACAGGACCCATAGTCGCCTCCCCCGTTTCGCCGCCGGCTCGGGATCGGCCGGCTGGCGTTAGAGACTCCGCCGGGCCCTAGTGTGCTGGATTTGAAGTTCGCCTCGTTCTTGGGCCAAGCGCCGAGCGAATTTCAAATCCAAAAAGCACACTAGAAGCAAATGTACTCTCTAGTGTCCTTATCGATTCCGAAGTTCGTCAACAGCAGCCGCGAGCGCTTGCGAACTTCGGAATCGGGACACTAGACCGGGCTCGGATAGTTGGGCGCCTCGCGCGTGATCATCACGTCGTGGACGTGGCTTTCGCGCAGGCCCGCGCCGGTGATGCGGATGAAGCGGGCGCGCTTGCGGAACTGCGCCAGGTCGGCCGCGCCCACATAGCCCATGGCGGCGCGCAGGCCGCCGACCATCTGGTGCAGGATCGGCGCGATCGGCCCCTTGTAGGGCACCTGCCCCTCGATGCCCTCGGGCACCAGCTTGAGCGCGTCGGTGACGTCCTTCTGGAAATAGCGGTCGGCGGAGCCGCGCGACATGGCTCCCAGCGAGCCCATGCCGCGGTAGGTCTTGTAGGAGCGGCCCTGGTAGAGGAACACCTCGCCCGGCCCCTCGTCGACGCCGGCGAACACCGAGCCCATCATGGCGACCGAGGCCCCCATTGCGAGCGCCTTGGCCAGGTCGCCCGAGTACTTGATCCCGCCGTCGGCGATCACCGGCACGTCGGAGCCACTGGCCGCGCGTACGGCGTCCATGATGGCGGTCAGCTGCGGCACGCCGACGCCGGCCACGATCCGCGTGGTGCAGATCGACCCCGGGCCGATGCCCACCTTCACCGCGTCGGCGCCGGCGTCGATCAACGCCTTGGCGCCGTCGTAGGTCGCGACGTTGCCGGCCACGATCTGCACCCGGTTGGTCTCGCGCTTGATACGCGCCACCGCCTTGGCCACGTCGGCGTTGTGGCCGTGGGCGGTGTCGATCACCACCACGTCCACGCCCGCGTCCACCAGCGCCATGGACCGCTCGAAGCCCGCAACGCCCACGGTCGAGGCGGCGCCCACCAGCAGGCGGCCCTGCGGGTCCTTCGCCGCGTTCGGGTGGGCCTCGGATTTTTCCATGTCCTTGACGGTGATAAGCCCCACCGCCCGGTAGTCGTCGTCGACCACGATCAGCCGCTCGATCTTGTGCCGGCGCAGCAGCTCGCGGGCCTCGGCCTGGCCGACGCCCTCCTTCACCGTGACCAGATTCTCGTGCGTCATCAGCTCCCTGGCGGGGACATCTCCGCTGCCCTCGAAGCGCATGTCGCGGTTGGTCAGGATGCCGCATAGCTTGCCCTTGGCGTCCACCACCGGAAAGCCGGAGATCCTCCGCCGGGCCTTGATCTCGCGCACCTCGCTGAGCGGGGTGTCCGGGTGGATGGTGAGCGGATTGATCACCATCCCGCTCTCGTAGCGCTTCACCTCGCGGACCTGGTCGGCCTGCTCCTCAACGGTGAGGTTGCGGTGCAGGACGCCGAGTCCGCCGTTCTGCGCCATGGCGATGGCCAGCCGGCTTTCGGTGACGGTGTCCATGGCGGCGGACACCAGCGGTATGTTCAGCTTGATCTCTCGCGTGAACCGGGTTGAGACATCCACCTGGGTGGGCATCACATCGGACGGACCGGGTTCTAGCAAAACATCGTCGAAGGTAAGCCCTTCGCGAATCTCCATGGAGACACCTCGTTTTGCGAGGGTCGTATCCCTGCAAAGGGCGATGGAGTCAACGCGGGCCTTTGGCGCTCAGGCTCGCCTGAAGCCCGTCGCCACCAGATAGAGCTCGGAAGAGTCCGAGCGGCTGGCCTTGGGTTTCACCGTCTTCACGCTGGCGAAGTGCCGCTTCAGCTTGCCGATCACCTCGGCGGTCTCACCGCCCTGGAAGGCCTTGGCGACGAAGGCCCCGCCGGGCTTCAGGACCTCGGCGGCGAAATCCACGGCCGCCTCGATCAGGCCGACGATCCGCAGGTGGTCGGTCTGCCGGTGGCCAACCGTGTTGGGCGCCATGTCGGAGAGGATTACGTCCGGCGCGCCGCCCAGGAGGCGGATCAGCTCCGGTCCGCAGGCCGGATCGGTGAAATCCATCTGCAGGATATGGGCGGGCGGCAGGGGATCGACCGGCAGCAGGTCGACACCCACGATGTCCGTCACGCCACGCTCCAGGGCCACCTGCGTCCAGCCGCCAGGCGCGAGGCCCAGGTCCACCACGCGCGCGCCGCGCTTCAGGAGTCGGAACTTGTCGTCGATCTCGGTCAGCTTGTAGGCGGCGCGGGAGCGGTAGCCGTGGGCCCGGGCCTTGGCGGCGAAGGGATCGTTGATCTGTCGCGACAGCCAGGCCTGCTGCGAGGGCGTGCGCTTCCAGGCGGTCTTCAGCCGCTCGGGTGTGGCCCGGCCGGCCTCGGTGCCGCCGGTCGGCGGCCTGACCATGCGTTTGCGCGGAGGCTCGGTCATTGGACGGCCACCGAGCGGGAACCGCCGCCTCGCCGCCTTCGCCGACGCCCGCCGCGGTCCGACATCAGCGAAAGCAGGATGCCCTCCCGCAGGCCGCGGTCGGCGACTCGCACGCGGCTGCAGGGCCAAAGCTCCTGCACGGCCTGCAGGATCGCCGCGCCGGCCAGCACCAGATCGGCGCGGTCGGGGCCGATGCAGGGCTGCTCGGCCCGTTCCTTGGCGGTGATCGCCAGGAGGCGCCCCGCCGCGGTGTCGCACTCGTCCCGGGTCATCCAGATGCCGTCCACGCGGCTGCGTTCATAACGCGGCAGATCCAGATGCAGGCCCGCCAGGCTGGTGATCGCGCCGGACGTGCCGATCAGGTGCGCCCGGTCGGCGTCGAATATCTCGCGCAGCCCGTCGGCGCGGCGAAAGGCCGCGATCTCGGCCTTCATGGTGTCGACCATGGCCCGGAACCAGGCTTCCGTCGCCGCTTCGCCTTCCGGGAAACGCTCGGCCAGCGTGACCACCCCGATCGGCACGGAGAGCCACGCCTTGAGCGGCGGCATGCCGGTGGGCGCAGCGCCCCTCAGGTCCACCCAGGAGAGCTCGGTCGAGCCCCCGCCGACGTCCACCACCAGCGCCGCGTCCGCCGCGCGGTCGATCAGGTTCAGGCAGCCGGCCACCGACAGCCTGGCTTCTTCCTGCGGGGCGATGATCTGCAGCCGAAGGCCGGTCTCATCGAACACCCGGTCGATGAACTCAGGCCCGTTCTCGGCCATCCGGCACGCCTGGGTGGCGATGGCGCGAAGGCGCAGCACGCGGCGGCGGCGAAGCTTCTCGGCGCTGACCTTCAGGGCCGCCATCGCGCGCTCCATGGCCGCCTCGGAGAGCCTTCCCGATTGGCCGAGCCCCTCGCCCAGGCGCACGATCCGTGAATAGGCCTCGATCACCCGGAAACCGCCGGAGCCCTGCGGCGTCGCGATCAGCAGCCGGCAATTGTTGGTTCCAAGGTCGAGCGCGCCATAGCAGGGCGTCTCGCCAGCAGGCCTCTCCCGGCCACGTGACGTGGCGCCGGGCGCACTCGGCGCCTCAGTCATGGACCGCTTCCGTCCCTCGCAGGCGCGGCCACACCTGGCGCGCCTCACTTCGGCCGCGAGCTTAGCAAGCCTGCTCGCCTCTCGGAAGGCTTGGCCTTGTGCGGAAGGTGCTGAACGCTACGTTCACTTTCCGGTCAGGAGAGGAGGAGTAGATTCGGCGTATGGACACGCAGAGCGCCAAATTCGCCATCGGGCAAGTCGTTCGTCACCGCGTCTATCCGTTTCGCGGCGTGATCTTCGACGTGGATCCGACCTTCTCCAACACCGAGGAATACTGGCTGTCGATCCCGGAAAACATCCGGCCGCACAAGGACCAGCCGTTCTATCATCTGCTCGCCGAGAACGACGAGAGCTCCTACGTCGCCTACGTCTCCGAGCAGAACCTGGTGCCCGACGACTCGGGCCAGCCGGTCGGCCACCCGCAGGCCTCGACGCTCTTCGAATCGTTCCGCGAGGGCCAGTACAAGCTCCGCCCCCGGATCAGCCACTAACCAACTGCGCATTCAGGATTTGCCGCGCGGCGGATTGAGCTTGCGCGCCTGGGCCTGGTCGGCCTCGGCGCCGGCGGCGTCCCCCAGTTCTCCCCTCACCTCGCCCCGCGCCTGCCAGGCCGTCGCGTTCCTGGGATCGGCGGCGAGCGCGGCGTCGTAGAAGTCCCTGGCCAACAGCAGGTCCCCCAGCTGGCGATAGGTGTCGGCCTTGGCGGCCAGCGTCGCCGGATCGCCGGGGGTCAGGCGCAGGACGGCGTTGAAGTCGCGCAAGGCCTCGCTGTTGCGGCTCAGCTGCTTGTCGGCGACGCCGCGGTTGAACAGCACGATGTCGTCCTTGGGGTTCGCCGCCAGCGCCCGGTTGAAGTCGGCCATGGCCAGGTCCGCCTTATCGAGCGCGAGGTAGAGGTTGCCGCGGGCGTTCAGGATGTCGCCGTTGTCCGGATCGATCGCCAGCCCGCTGGCGAATTCCCGCAGGGCTTTGTCCGCCTTGCGCTTGGCGACGTAGGCGCGGCCGCGTTCGTAGAGCGCCTCGAGCTCCTTGGCCTGGCTGGCGGATGGCGACGCTCGCGGCGGCTTGGGCGCCGCGGTGGCCCGCGGCGCGGCCGGCGGCTGGGCGATGGCCGCGAGGATCTCGGCTTGCGGCAGGGGTTCCGGCGTGGTCCCGGCGACCAGTGGTCCCCAGCCCGACCAGTCGCGCGCGAACGCCGCCTTCACGGCGTCGGGGCCCACGTCGTCCATCAGTGTGTCCAAGGCCCTCAGCCCTGCGCGAGGGGTGAGCTGCGGCATGCCGTCGAGCGCCCGGTCGAGGATGTCGCCCGCCCGGTCGGCGGAGGCGCGCACAGGCTTGCCGATTCCGTTGCGGATCGACGCCCGGATCTGCTCGACGGCGGTGTCGACCTCGTCGTCGGTCGGCCCCTCATCGCCGAAGCCGCGGATTTCGGCGACTACGGTGACGATGGCGGCGGCCCCGCGGCCCTTGACCGGCGTCACGGCGACGCAGGTCTTCAGCGAGTCCGGCCGAAGCTCGTCGCTGATGCTGACCTCCTGGAAGGGCGTATCGGCGCGCGACTTGAAGACGTTGAGCCGCTGCTGCAGGGCGGCTTGCCAGACGCCGCGCATCAAGAGGCTGCGCAGGCGGGCCACCTCGTCGCCCTCCGGGTCCGGCGCGGCGTGCCGGCAGATCCGGGCCACGGCGGCGATGCGGGGATCGGCCTGCAGCTGGACCTCCGGACCGCGCGCCGGCGGCGGCGCCCGTGA
>NZ_JAQGIZ010000212.1 GCF_028290885.1 Phenylobacterium sp. | reverse complement strand
TCCGTCCTGGTCGCCAATCGCGGCGAGATCGCCCGCCGGGTGTTCGCCACCGCCCGCCGCATGGGCCTGGAGACCATCGCGGTCTATTCCGAAGCCGACGCCGGCGCCGCCCACGTGGCCGACGCCGACCGCGCCGTGCCGATCGGCCCCGCGGCGGCGCGCGAAAGCTACCTGGTCCCCGAGAAGATCATCGCCGCGGCGAAGGAGGCCGGCGCCGAGGCGATCCATCCGGGCTACGGCTTCCTCTCGGAGAACGCCGACTTCGCCGACGCCGTCACCGCCGCGGGCCTGGTCTGGATCGGTCCGCCCAGCGCCGCGATCCGCGCCATGGGCCTGAAGGACGCCGCCAAGGCGCTGATGCAGAAGGCCGGGGTGCCGGTGACGCCGGGCTACCTGGGCGAAGACCAGGCGGAGGCCACCTTGGCGAAGGAGGCGGCCCGCATCGGCTATCCGGTGCTGATCAAGGCGGTGGCTGGCGGCGGCGGCAAGGGCATGCGCCGCGTCGATGACGCCGCCGGGTTCTCCGCGGCCCTGGGCGCCGCGCGGCGTGAGGCCACGGCTGCGTTTGGCGACGACCGGGTGCTGCTGGAGACCTACGTCACCCGCCCGCGCCACATCGAGGTGCAGGTGTTCGGCGACAGCCACGGCCATGTCGTCCACCTCTATGAGCGCGACTGCTCCCTGCAGCGCCGTCACCAGAAGGTCATCGAGGAGGCGCCCGCCCCGGGCATGGACGCCAAGACCCGCGAGGCCGTCACCTCCGCCGCCGTGAAGGCCGCCCAGGCCGTGAACTATGTCGGCGCGGGCACCGTGGAGTTCATCGCCGACGCTTCGGCTGGCCTCAGGCCCGACCGCATCTGGTTCATGGAGATGAACACCCGCCTGCAGGTGGAGCATCCGGTCACCGAGATGGTCACCGGCCTCGACCTGGTGGAATGGCAGCTGCGTGTCGCCGCCGGCGAGCCCCTGCCGCTGAAGCAGAAGGAGATCGGCCTGACCGGCCACGCGGTGGAGGCCAGGCTCTACGCCGAGAGCCCCGCCAACGGCTTCCTGCCGTCCACCGGCGTGCTGGAGCACTTCCAGCTGCCGCCTACGGTGCGCGCCGATACGGGCGTCGAGGAAGGCGGCGAGGTCACCCCCTTCAACGACCCGATGATCGCCAAGCTGATCGCCCACGCCGAGACCCGTGAGGCGGCCCTGGCCGAGCTCGCGGAGGCCTGCGACGCGGTCGAGGTCTGGCCCGTGAAGACCAACGCCGGCTTCCTGGCCCGCTGCCTGGAGCAACCCGACTTCATCGCCGGCGATATCGACACCGGCTTCATCGAGCGCAACCTCGCCGAACTGACCGCGCCGCCGGAGCCCTCCCCCGCGGCCCTGTCGGCGGCGGCGCAGGCCGCGATGGTGGTGGACGAGACCACGGAGCCCGCGCCCTCCCCCTGGCGAGACCTGGCGGGCTTCCGCCTGAACGCGCCGCCGGAGACGGCCGTCAGGCTGTTCCTGGGCGGCAAGCCGGTGATCGCCGAAGCGCGCGAAGCCGGCGCCCCGCGCTCGGTGCTGCTCACCGACGCCGACGAGATCGTGGTGTTCGAGGCCGGCGAGGCCTTCGTCTTCACCGCCCACCCCCCCGCCGCCGAGGAGGTGGACGCCGCCGCCGACGGCCAGATCCGCTCGCCCATGCCCGGCAAGGTCACCCAGCTCCCGGTCAAGGCCGGCGACAAGGTCGCCAAGGGCCAGGCCCTGCTGACCCTGGAAGCCATGAAGATGGAGCACGCCCTCACGGCGCCCTTCGACGGGACGGTGGAAACGGTCTCCGTCGCGCTCGGCGACCAGGTCAGCGAGGGCGCGGTGCTGGTGAAACTGGCTGCAATCTCCTCGCCCCCCGCGTAGCGAGAGGGGAGAGGAGGCGCCTACGCCCGCCGCAGCAACGCCACCGTCCCCTGGCCGCCGTCGGCGCAGATGCTGATGATGGCCCAGGTCCCTGGCGGCATGGCGTAGAGCTCCTTCACCCCCTGGCTGAGGATGCGCGCCCCGGTGGCCCCGAACGGGTGGCCGAGCGCGGTCGAGCCGCCGTTCGGGTTCACCCGCTCCACCGGGAACCGCCCGAGCTTGGCCGTCACACCGGCCTTGTCCTTCAGGAAGGCCGGGTCCTGCAGCGCCTTGATGTGGGTCGCCACCTGGGCGGCGAAGGCCTCGTGGATCTCCCAAAGGCCCACGTCCTCGTAGGTCAGGCCGTTGCGCGCCAGCAGGCGTGGGATCGCATAGGCCGGCGCCATCAAGAGGTACTCGTTGAAGAGGTCGATGGCGTTGACCTCGTAGTCCACCAGCCGCGCGCGCGGCGTCTCGGCGGGTAGCCGCTCCAACCCCGTGGCGGTCGCCACCCATACGGCGGCCGCGCCGTCGGTGAGCGGGCTGGAGTTGCCGGCGGTGAGCGTGCCCTGGCCGCTGGTCCGGTCGAAGACGGGCGCGAGCTTGGCGAGCTTCTCGAGGCTGGTGTCGGCCCTGATGGTGGTATCGCGGCCCACGTCGTCGAGGCGCAGGACCAGGTCGTCGAAGAAGCCGCGATCCCAGGCCGCGGCGGCGTTCTTGTGGCTGGCCAGCGCGATTTCGTCCTGTTCAGTGCGGCTGATCTGCCAGCCCTTGGCCATCTCCTCGGTGTGCTCGCCCATGGATTTGCCGGTCGCGCGGTTCTTGATCTGCGGGATGAACAGTCGGATGTCGCGGGCCTTGGTCTGGCGCACCGCCGCCCAGCGGTCGGCGAAAGAGCGGCCTTCCATGAACCGGCGCAGGTCGTCGGAAAGGCCCGGGCTGAGGCCGATCTGGATGCGGCTCATCGCCTCCGCCCCACCCACCAGCGCCAAGCTGCGGCCGCGGCCGACGAGCATGCCCGCGGCCTCGAAGGCGCCCACCATGCTGGTCGAGCAGGCCATCACCGTCGAGAACGCCGGCACGGTGGGATCGCCGCCGGCCTCTATCAACGCCTCGCGGGCGATGTTGCTGATGGTCAGGTTGGGGATCACCGCCCCCCAACTCATCAGGTCCGGCCGCCCGCCTTTCGCCAGCATGGCCTTGACCACTGGTACGGAGAGCTCCAGCGCGTCCCTCTTCGCCAGCGCCCCGCCGGCCCTCGCGAAAGGCGTCCGCACCCCGGCCGCCAGCCAGATGTCGGGCTTGCCGCTGGGTTGAGCCGTCGTCGACGCTCTGGCCATCTCACGCTCCTGTCGCTGCGCTAGAGATGGGCGCTAGGGCCGAGGTTGGAAAGCGCGCGCGCACTCTCCTTCGGGGAGTTAAGCCACCACGCCCACGTCATGCAGCTTGGCGATCTCCGCGCCCGACATCCCCAGCACCTGCGCCAGCACCTCGTCGGTGTGCTGCCCGAGCCGCGGCGCGGGCTGCACCTCGCCGCGCCGGTCCTGCGGGATCGTCGCCATGGCGCCGGGGGCGGGGTAGCTGAGCCCGCTCGGGTGGCGGACCTCCTCGAACACCGGATTTCCCTTGAATAGGCGCGGGTCCTGAAGGGCCGCCTCCAGCGGCTGGTAGGCGCCCCAGGTCACGCCGCCGGCGTCGAAGGCCGGCGCCAGCTCGGCCGCCGTCCGCGCCCGGAAGGCCCGCTCGAACAGCGGGTAGAGCCGCGCCCGATGGGTGAACCTGAGCCCCTCGTCGGTGGCGAAGGCGACGCCGAGTTCGGCCTCCAACGCCGCCACCTCGCCGGCGAGATCCAACACCTCCAGCGCCTTGGCCCACTGCTTGGGGGTGATCGCCAGCAGCATCAGCGTCTGGCCGTCGCGGGTCGTGAAGTCGCGGCCGAAGGCGCCGAAGACGTCGTTGCCCATCCGCGGCCGCTGGCGGCCCGTGACCATCGCCTCGGCGGTAAAGCCCAGGTTGGCCATGGTCGCCGCTCCGACGTCGGAGAGCGGCGCGCGGATCTCGCGCCCCTCGCCGGTCCGCATCCGCGCGAGCAGGGCCGAAACCAGGCCGAAGGCGCAGTAGGCGCCGGTGAGCAGGTCCCAGGCGGCCAGCACGTGGTTCACCGGGCGCGGGTCGTCCGCCGGCCCGGTCATCAGCGGCAGGCCGAGCGCAGAGTTGATCGTGTAGTCCATGCCCTGGGACCCGTCCGCCCAGCCCATCACCCGCACGCAGATCAGGTCCTGGCGTAGCTTGCGCAGCGCTTCGTAGGACAGGAACCCGTCCACCGGGAAGTTGGTGACGAACAGGCCCGCGTCCTGGCCGGGCGCCGTCGCCAGCCGCTGGGCGATCTCGCGGCCCGCCGGCCGGGCGAGGTCGAGGGCGATCGACTTCTTGCCCTTGTTCAGCCCCTCCCAATAGAGGCTCGACCCGTTCTCCGCGAGGGGCCAGCGGCGGAAGTCCGGGCCGCCGCCGATGTTGTCGAAGCGGATCACCTCGGCCCCCATCTGCGCCAGGTAGAGGCCACAAGTGGGCGCCGCGACGAAGGCCGAGCCCTCGACAACCCGCAGGCCTTTCAGGAGGTCGTACAAGCCGGATTCCCTTTATCCGCTCATCCCCGCGGAGGCGGGGACCCAAGCTGAGGCAGCAGATCGCGCGACGCCTCGACACCTATCAACCGCCCAATGGGTCCCCGCCTTCGCGGGGATGAGCGGAGGAGAATCACGAGATCAAATCCCCGACTTCCTTCACCTCTTCCGGCGTCAGCGCCCAGGCTGCCGTGGCGGCGTTGGTCCGCACCTGCTCGGCCGAGGTGGCGCCGGCGATCACCGACGACACCACTTGGTGTCCCAGGAGCCAGGCGAAGGCCAGTTCGAGGATCGTGTGGCCGCGCTCCTCCGCCCAGGTCGTCAGCTTCTCGACCTTGTCGAAGTTCCTGTCGCTGAGCGCGGCGGCGGCGCGCGAGCCCCAGGCGGCCAGTCGCGTGCCTTCCGGCGGCTTCTCGCCGCGCCGGTACTTGCCGCTCAAGAGACCCGAGGCCAGCGGGAAGAACGGCAGGAAGCCCAGGCCAAAATGCTCGCAGGCCGGCAGCACCTCGAACTCCACCTTGCGCTCCAGGAGCGAGTATTGGTTCTGCGCCGAGACGAAGCGCGTCGCGCCGGCGGCTGTCCAGTCAGCATCTCCGATCTGCCAACCACTGAAGTTGGAGTTGCCGATGTAGCGGACCTTGCCCTGGGTCACGAGGTCGTCGAGCGCGCGCAGGGTCTCGTCGATCGGGGTGTCGGGGTCAGGCTGGTGGAACTGGTAGAGGTCGATCCAGTCCGTGCCGAGGCGGGTAAGGCTGTCCTCCACCGCCCGCATGATCCAGCGGCGCGAGCCGCCCCGCCGGTTCTCGTCATCGCCGACCTGCATGCCGAACTTGGTGGCCAGCACGATGTCGCCGCGCCGCTTGCCCAGCGCCTTGCCGAGGAACTCCTCGGACTTGGTCCCGCCGTAGATGTCGGCGGTGTCGAAGAGGGTGATGCCCGCGTCGAGGGCCGCATCCACCACCGCCTTCGTCTCCGCCTGGTCGATGCGCATCCCGAAGTTGTTGCAGCCCAGTCCCACCTCGCTGACCTTCAGGCCAGAGGCTCCAAGCCGGCGCTTCTTCATCGTCGTTCTCCGCAGGGTTCATCGGCCGCGTCGCGCCGACCGGACGGGCGCGGAGCCTAGCGATTTCTAGCCTGGTCGCCAGGGCCCCAAGCGGGCTCGCGAAAGGCTTAAGCCGACATTCACCTCGTTTGTTGGCGATATCGCAAGTCTCCGATCCTTAAGTTCACGATCTGAAAAAGCTTTTCGGCGAATGGTCCCATCATGCGCGTCGTCACTATCGTCAGTCTCGGTGCTTGCGCCGTGTTCGGTCTCGGAGCCCTCGTGGTGGCCAAGACCATGTTGCCCAACGGAGCCGCCGCCAAGGTGGCGGCCTCGCCGGCCGTCGTCGGCATGCCGGTCGTCGTGGCCAAGATGCCGCTGAAGTTCGGCGACAAGCTCGACGCCACCAAGGTCGAGATCCTCCGGCTGCCCGCCAACGCCGTGCCGGAGGGGTCATTCTCCACCGTGGCCCAGGTGCTGGCGCAGGACGGCGGCGGCCCGCCGGTCGCGCTCACGCCGATCGCCGCACGCGAGCCGCTGCTGCCCTCCAAGCTCTCCGGCCCCGGCGCCCGCGCCTCGGTCGCCGCCGAGATCGCCGAGGGCTTCCGCGCCTACACGATCAAGGTGTCCGACGTCACCGGCGTCGGCGGCCATGCGCTGCCGGGCGACCGGGTCGACGTCGTGCTGATGCGCGACCTGACGCCCCAAGGACCGGTCCGCAGCTTCGTCTCCGAAGTGGTGCTCCAGGACGTCCGCGTGCTGGGCGTCGACCTGAACGCCGACCTGTCGGCCAACAAGCCGGCCACGCCGTCCACCGCCACCCTCGAAGTCTCGGTCCCCGACGCCCAGAAGCTCTCGGTGGCCGTCAACCTCGGCCAGCTCTCGCTGGCGCTGCGCAAGACCGGCTCGACCGAGCTCGCCCTGACCGCGCCGATGCGCGCCGGCGCCTTCGTCTCCGGCGGCGCTGTCGGCGCGCCCCGCGCCGTCTCCGGCCCACGCCGCAGCGTCGCGCCCGAGGGCCCAAGGCTGATCGTCATCGTCGCCAACGAAACCAAGGGCGGCTCGCGCGCGCCCCGCGCCAGGAAGCCTGCCGCACCCCCCGCGCCGCCCGCCGCGCCGCAGGCCGACAGCAACGCCGGCTCGATCGCGTCCGCGACCCACCCGGCATGACCTTCCCGGAGCCCCTGACTATGCCACGCAATCTGGCTACGGCCCTGTGCGCCACGCTCGCGCTCCTGACCACCGGAGCGGCGGCCGCACCCGCCTTCGCCGACGCCCTGCCCAGCGAATCCGCGCCTAGCCGCGTGATCTCGGTGCCGCGCGACAAGTCCCTGTCGTTCCGCCTGGAGCAACCGGCGAGCAAGATCATCGTCGCCCAGCCGGACATCGCCGAGGTGGTCGCCACCACCGACCGCAGCTTCTATGTCCGCGGCATCGAGCTCGGTTCCACCAACCTGCTGGTCTACGGACCGGGCGGTCGGCTGCTGGAAGTGATCGACGTCCGCGTCGGCGTCGACTCCCAGACCCTCGAGCGCGACCTGGCCCTGGCGCTGCCGAAGGAGCACATCCGCGTCCAGACGCTTGGCGACGGCGTCATGCTCACCGGCGAGGTTTCCAACCCGGGCGTCGCGATCCGCGCCAAGGCGATCGCCGAGGCGGTGGCGCCGGACAGCGTGACGTCGATGCTCAGGGTCAACGGCTCGCAAGTGGTGCTGGAAGTCCGCATCCTCGAGGCCTCCCGATCCATAACCCATGACATCGGCCTGACCGCCAGCGTCCAGAACAACTCGTTCAACTTCAGCTTCGGCACCGGCCTGATCGGCGCCAGCACCCCCACCGGCGTGCTGAGCCTGCACGGCGGCGCGGGCCACACCAGCATCGACGCCCAGTTGCAGGCGCTGGAGGAAAAGGGCCTTCTGCACACGCTCGCCCGGCCGAATCTGGTGGCGATGTCCGGCGAGAAGGCCAGCTTCCTGGCCGGCGGCGAATTCCCGTTCCCGGTGCCTGCCGGTCTGAACCTGGTCACCGTCGAGTTCCGCCCCTACGGCGTGAGGCTGAACTTCACTCCCACCATCCAGGACGACGGCAGGATCCGGCTGGCGGTGGAGCCCGAGGTGAGCCAGCTCGACCCGGCCAATTCGGTCACCGTGAACGGCGCCAGCATCCCGGCGCTCACCATGCGCCGCACCAACACCACGGTCGAGCTGAAGGATGGCCAGTCGCTGGCGATCAGCGGCCTGTTCCAGCATAGCTACCAGAATTCGCTGAGGCAGGTGCCCGGCCTCGGCGAAATCCCGATCCTCAGCGCGCTGTTCCGCTCCACCCGCTGGCAGCGCAACGAGACCGAACTCTTGATCGTGGTCACCCCGCGGATCGTGACCCAGGCCGACTTTGACGAGGCCAAGACCAAGACCGTGGCCGGCGCCGAGCCGAGCACCGCCGACCTGATGCTCAAGGGCAAGGCGCTCGACAAGCCGCTGGAGCGTGACCTGCGGGGCACGATCGATCCCACCCCGCCGCCGCCCGCCGCCCTGCGCGGCGCCATTGCTCCCTCTGTCCCCGCGTCCGGAAAATAGACGTCATGAGTACCCTGCCCCTCAACGGTCGCCGCGTCCTGGCGATCGGCGGCGACCTGTCGGACCTCGCCAAGGGGCCGCTGCAGGGCGCGATCCTGGAGAACGGCGGCCTTGACCGGCTGACGGGCGCCGGTGTCGCCGACGCCGACCTGCTGATCATCAACGCCGACGCCTGGGACCCGGCCGCGCTGGCCGCCGGCATCCAGGCCCTGGCGCTCAGCGCCGCGCCGCCGCCTGTCCTGATGGTCGGCGCCCACCTGCCGACGGCGGTGGTCCGCAACCTGCTGCGCATCGAGCGCTCCGACGTGCTCGACGCCCCGTTCTCCCACGACAACATCCAGGCCGCCATCGTCGGCCTGATGGCCGCCAAGGCGCCTGCCGCCGCGGCTGCGCCGAGCGGCGAGCTCGCCCGCTGCTGGGCGGTCACCGGCGCCGTGGGTGGGTCCGGCGCCACCACCATCGCCATCGAGATCGCCACCCAGCTCTGCGCCCGCAGCACCAAGGACAAGAGCGTCTGCCTGATCGACCTTAACCTCGCCGACGGATCCGCCGCCGCCTACCTGGGCTCCAGCCCGGCCATGCGGCTCGGCGACCTGGGCCGCTCGGCCGAGAAGCTGGACCGCGACATGCTGCAGGCCTTCGTCACCCCGGTGACCAAGCAGCTCGACCTGCTGGCCGCCGCCCGCGACCCGCTGGCTTTCGACACCATCCCGCCGGAGGCCATCCTGCGCCTCCTCGAGGTCGCCTGCGACAACTACAGCTGGGTGGTCGTCGACATGCCGCGTCACCGCAGGGCCTGGAGCGTGCAGGCGCTGAGCGGCTGCGACGAGATCCTGGTCATCTCCGAACTGACGGTGCCGGCCCTGCTGGCCGCCCGCTCGCTTTCCGACGAAATCGAGCGGGCCATCGGCTCGGGCCAGAAGCCGCGCATCGTGCTGAACCGCCTGGCGGGCCGGATGTTCGGTCCCGCGCCTTCCATGGCCGAGGCCGAGCGCGCCCTGCAGCGCAAGGCGGAAGGGGGCGTCAGTTCCGACTGGGAGGCCGCCGCCGCCTCGGTGAACCTGGGCGGGCCGATCGCCACCCACCGGCCGAAGTCGAAGATCGTCAAGGATGTGCAGGTGCTCGTCGAGCGGCTCGCCGCCGAACCCGCCGCGCAGCGTGACGGCAAAACCTCGCGGGCCGCCTGATGGGCCGTTTCAGTTCCCCCAGCGCGGGCGTGACGCCCGAAGCCGCACCGGTCCCGGACGCCGCAGCAACGGTCGCGCCGCCCCCGCCGCCGCCGAAGGCCGAGCCCGCCGCGAAGGGGGCCACGCCGTCACAGCTCGACATCCGGCTTCGCCTGCACTCGCGGCTGATCGACGAGCTCGACCTGGCCAAGCTCGACAAGCTCAACGAGGCGGACATGCGCCGCGAGGTCATGCGCCTGGTCGCCGACTTCGCCCGCGCCGAGCGCATGGCGCTGAACACCGCCGACCTGCAGGAACTGGGCGCCTCGATCTTCGACGAGATGGTGGGCCTGGGTCCCCTTGAGCCGCTGCTCAAGGACGAGAGCATCAACGACATCCTGATCAACGGCCCGTTCCAGGTCTATGTGGAGCGTCGCGGCGAGCTCGAGCTGACCCCGATCCACTTCCGGGACAACGACCACCTGCTGCGCATCGTCAACCGCATCGTCGCCGGCGTCGGACGCCGGATCGACGAGAGCCAGCCGATGGTCGACGCCCGCCTGGCCGACGGCAGCCGGGTGAACGCCGCGATCGCCCCCATCGCCATCGACGGCGCCGCGGTTTCGATCCGGAAATTCTCCAAGAAGCCCCTGACGCTGGAAAAGCTCTGCGCCCTGGGGGCCATGCCCGAGGCGGTGGCCGACTTCATGCACGGGGCGGTCAAGTCGCGGGTCTCCACCGTGATCTCCGGCGGCACCGGCTCCGGCAAGACCACGCTCCTGAACGCGCTATCGGCCGCCATCAGCCACGGCGAGCGCCTGATCACCATCGAGGACGCCGCCGAGCTGCAGCTGCAGCAGCCGCACGTGGTGCGCCTGGAAACCCGCCCGCCCAACATCGAAGGCAAGGGCGAGATCCGCCAGCGCGAGCTGGTCAAGAACGCCCTGCGGATGCGTCCCGACCGGGTGATCCTGGGGGAAGTCCGTTCGGAAGAGGCCTTCGACATGCTGCAGGCCATGAACACCGGCCACGAAGGCTCGATGGCCACCATCCACGCCAACAACCCGCGCGAGGCCATCGGCCGCCTCGAGCAGATGATCGCCATGGGCGGCCTGGCCATCAGCCCCGACGCCATGCGCGCGCAGATCGCCTCGGCCATCGGCCTGATCATCCAGGTGACGCGCCTGTCGGACGGCAAGCGGAAGATCACCCACGTCACCGAGATCACCGGCATGGAGGGCCAGGTGGTGCAGATGCAGGACATCTTCACCTTCAACCGCACCCACACCGACCCAGACGGCACGGTGCACGGCGAATTCCGCGCCACCGGCCTGCGGCCCCGCTGCATCGACGAGATGAACCGGCGCGGGATCGCCTACGACACCGCCAACTTCGATCCCACCCGAGTGCTGGGCGCGTCATGAAGTTCGACAGCAATTTCGTCTTCCTGATCCTGATCTTCGCCGCCGTGTTCACCGCCGGCCAGGCCGCGATCGGGCTGTTCTCCGTGGCCACCCAGAAGCGCCGCGTGAACAAGCGCCTGAAGGTGGCGGAACGGGTCGACGGGGTCTCCGCCCTGGTCATGGAGCTGCGCAAGCAGCGGGGCCTCAACGCCGCGGGCGAGCGCGGCAAGCGGCTGCGCTGGCTCTCCGACCTGATCGTCGCCTCCGGCGTCGCCTACGACCCCAAGAAGTGGGCCCTCTATGTCGTGGCGGCGGCCCTGGTGGGCGGCGCAGTCGTCGCCTTCCTGACCAAGAACCCCCTGCTGTTCGTGGTGGGCGCCCTCCTGGCCGGCGTCGGCGGACCGATCTTCTTCCTGAAATACATGACCGCCAAGCGCGCCAAGGCGCTGGGCTTCCAGCTGCCGCAGGCGTTGGAGATCATCGTCCGCAGCCTGGAGGCCGGCCACCCGGTGCCGACCGCCATCTCCCTGGTCGGCCGCGAAATGGTCGACCCCATCGGCTCGGAATTCGGCATGGCCGCCGACGAGATCGCCTACGGCGCCACCATGGAGCAGGCGGTCGGACGCATGGCGGAACGCTGCATGCATCCCGACGTCGACCTGTTCGCGGCCACCGTGCGCCTGCAGGAGCGCGCCGGCGGCAACCTGACCGGCCTGCTGAAGCTCAACGCCGCCACCGTCCGCGACCGTCACAAGATGCGCCTAAAGATCAAGGCCGCCTCCTCGGAAGGCCGCGCCTCGGCGATGATCCTCACCTCCGCGCCCTTTATCGCCATGGGCTTCATCATGCTGTCCTCGCCGCACTTCTATGGCGACGTGAAGGACGAGCCGATCGTGAAGTGGGGCCTGGCGGGCCTGGGCGTGTGGATGTTCATCGGCAACATGGTCATGCGCCGCATGATCGATCTTAGGCTCTAGTCCCATGGACCCAACCCAGATCCAGACCTTGATCTCGGCGGTGGGCGCGGCGCTCGTCCTGGGCGGCGTCGGCGGCGCGGCCTGGATGATGGCCAGCGAGTTTCGCCTCCGCTCAATCCGCCGCGGCCGCATGCAGACCGCCGGTGGGCCGCAGGCCGGGGGGCCGCGCACGGCCGCCCGGGGCCCTGGCGGCGGCATCGGGGACCAGCTGCTGGGCACAGTGCGCCGGCTCGGCCAGCAAAGCGCGGTGCGCGACCCGGCCAAGCTCTCGGTGCTACGTTCGCAGCTGATGCAGGCCGGCTTCTACAACCGCGAAGCGCCGGTGATCTACCTCGGCCTGCGCGCCGCCGCCCTGGGGGTCGCGACCTTGGGCGTGATCCTGCTCCTGCCGCTGATCGCCGGCGGCAAGGGCGGCATGATGGGCATCGCCATCGCCGGCGTGCTGGCGGGCGTCGCGATCCTCGGGCCGGACCAGGTGCTGAAGATGCGCCGCACCACCCGCGAGCGGGAGTATTCCGACGGCTTCCCCGACCTCCTGGACCTGCTGGTGGCCTCGGTCGAAGCCGGCCTCAGCCTCGACGCCGCCGTCACGCGGGTCACCGAGGAGCTGGCGCGCCGCTATCCGACGCTCACGATCCACCTGCGTTTCCTGGTGCTGGAGCTGCGCGCCGGCAAGTCGCGCAAGGACGCCTGGGCGGCCTTCGCCGATCGCCTCGGCATCGACGACGCGCGTCAGCTCGCCACCATGCTGCGTCAGGCGGAGGAGATGGGCACGAGCCTCGGCGAGACCCTGACGGTCTTCTCGCAGGACATGCGCTCCAAGCGCATGTTGCGGGCGGAGGAAAAGGCGCTGGCGCTCTCGGCCAAGCTCACCGTCCCGCTGATCCTGTTCATCTTCCCCTGCCTGCTGGGGGCCCTGATGCTGCCGGCGGCCGCGCGCCTGATGCACGTCTTCGCCAAGTAGCGGCGCTTCCCTTCCCACTTGTCGGAAGGGGGGACCATCCGCCCCCCGGGGCTCGACCAAAGGTCGACCCGAGGACAGGCTCCGAGCGGATGGTGGGAAGGGCAAGCCTCACGCTCGGCCCGGACGCTTTCCCTCTCCACCATTCCCTCTTCGGGGGAACGGTCCCCCTCTCCCGCTTCGCGGGAAAGGAAGGTCTACAATCCATAGGGCCGGTAGGGCCCCGCGATCAGCTGCTCGAAAATGCCGAGGCCCTCGCGGGTAGGCTCGCCCGGCGCGTCCATGGTGGCCTTGGCGATCGCCTGGATGTGCCAGTGCTCCGGGGCCGTCATGTCGGCCTTGGCCAGGTCGATGTCCTCGCGGGCGACCGCGAGTTCCCCCTTCAGGCCACCGTGCCGCCACTCCCCGCCGTAGCCGATGCCGCGCATCAGGAAGACCCCCGTGGGCTCCAGCCAGATCGAGGCCTCGCCCTGCGCCAGCGGGATCTTCAGCACGCCGCCCAGCGCGTGCCGCGTCCCCGGCTTCAGGGTGACGTCCTCCATGCGCGGCGCGTCCGAATGCCAGCCGCCCTCCGGCCCCGCGCCGTCCGGCAGGATCACCGCGCGGGTGTTCCAGGGCTTGCCCTCGGTGTCGGCGTTGACGTGGAAGAACACCGACCGGTCGGCGAAATTGATCGGCGCCCATTGCCAGAAGAAGCCGGCGATGCCGCCGCCCGGCGTCGGCTGCGGATCGGGCGCGCCTACCGGCCGGATGCCCCAGGACCGGTCGCGCGTGCCGGTCCAGCCGGCGCCGGCCTCCCGCCGCTCGCCGTCCACCTCGGTCCAGCCCGCGACCCGCACGTTCTGGGTCAGCCGCGTATAGTCCATGAACATCCGGGGCCCGCTGCGGCGGGTGAAGCGCGGCTCCTCGATGGGGAAAGCGCGACCCTCGAAGGTCAGCTCGCAGGCCAGGCCCTCGGCGCGCTCCAAGGTCACCTTGAGAGTCTGCAGCGGCTCGATCACCTCGATGCGCACCGGCCCCACCACGAGCTCCATGCGTTCCATGCCGAGGATGCGCGAGGCGTGCAGGCAACGCTGGACGCCGTCGCGGATGATCGAGACGTGCGCGTCGGCGACGTTCAGCGCCGGATAGACCCCGAAAGCCACGGCTACGAACTCCGAGCCGTCAGGCGAATAGCCGTTGAAGAAATAGCGGTCGTAGAAGTTCCGGTCCGAGCCCGAGTAGGCGATCGGATCGGGGGTCTGGTGGATCGGGAAATCGTCGCCCCTGGTCAGCATCGCTCGTCTCTCTGCTCCCCTTGACGCGCCGTCATGCTTGCGACCCGCCTTCCAGGCGTATCAAGTGGACAAGACAAGAAGAACACAAGGGGAGGTTCCGATGGGCGTAATGACCGCCGCCGACCACCGCATCCCGAAGGCCGTGGCCGATGTGCTCGCCCTGCCGGCGGCCTACGCCGACGGGCGCATCCACGAGGCTTACCGCTGGCTGCGGGCCAACGAACCGCTGGGCGTGGCGGACATCGAGGGCGTCGATCCCTTCTGGGTGGTCACCCGCCACGCGGACATCCTGGAGATCAGCCGCCAGAACGACCTGTTCCACAACGGCGACCGCTCGCCGACCATCGTTAGCCAGGCCGCCGACCGCCAGGTCCGCGAGATGATGGGCGGCAGCCCGCACCTGCTGCGCACCCTCATCCACATGGATGCGCCCGACCATCCCAAGTACCGGGCTCTCACCCAGGGCTGGTTCATGCCGCAGAACCTGCGCCGCCTGGAGGACCAGATCCGGGTGATCGCCAAGGCCGCGGCGGAGAAGATGGCCGCCGCCGGCGGACGCTGCGAGTTCGTGCAGGAGGTCGCCCTGCACTACCCGCTGCATGTGATCATGAGCATCCTTGGCGTGCCGCCCGAGGACGAGCCCAGGATGCTGAAGCTCACCCAGGAGCTGTTCGGCGCCGCCGACCCCGAGCTTGCCCGCGACGCCGACACCCCGCCCGCCGAGCGGAAGTTCGACATGAGCGTGGTCGTCGACTTCTCGAACTACTTCCGCGCGCTCTCGGACGCGCGGCGCGCGAACCCCACCGACGACCTCGCCAGCCTGATCGCCAACTCGCAGGTCGACGGCCAGCCGATCTCCGACCTCGAGGCGATGAGCTACTACATCATCGTCGCCACCGCCGGCCACGACACCACCTCGTCCTCCACAGCAGGCGCGCTCTGGGCGCTGGCCGAGAACCCCGGCGAGTTCGCCAAGGTCAAGGCCGACCTGTCGCTGATCCCCTCGCTTGTCGACGAGAGCATCCGCTGGACGACGCCGGTGAAGACCTTCATGCGCACCGCCACGGCGGACGTGACCTTCGCCGGCCGCGACCTGAAGAAGGGCGACTGGCTGATGCTCTGCTATGCGTCCGGCAACCGCGACGAGGCGGTGTTCGACGATGCGGATCACTTCCACGTCGACCGCAAGCCCAACCGGCATCTGGCCTTCGGCTACGGCGCGCACCTGTGCCTTGGCCAGCACTTGGCGAAGATGGAAATGCGCATCCTCTGGGAGGAGTTGGTCCCCAGGCTCTCGGATCTGGCGCTCGACGGCGTCCCCGCGATGAGCGAGGCGACCTTCGTCAACGGCCCCAAACGGCTGCCGATCCGCTTCAAGATGGATTGAGACTGCGGGTGAGTCATCCCCTCGAGCCGCAGCTGGCGGCCTACATCGCTGGGCGCATGCCGGAGGCTTCGGACCTCTGCGTCGCCGACCTCGAACGCATCTCCGGCGGGGCGTCGCGGGAAACCTATCGGTTCCGGCTCACCTGGCTTGAGGACGGGCAGGCCCGCGAGCGCAAGCTGATCCTGCGGCGCGATCCGCCGGCCAGCCTGATCGACACCGAGCGGCGGGTGGAGTTCGAGGCCTATCGCGCTTTTGCCCACTCCGCCGTGCCGGTCCCGAAGATGCTGTGGCTGGAGGAGCAGGACGCCGCCCTCGGCCATCCGTTCTTCATCGCCGAGGAACTGGCCGGCTTCCAGGCCTCACCGCAGATGCTGTTCGCCGGCGGCTATGACGCCGTCTTGCCGAAGGTCGCGGACCGCAAGTGGACGATCCTCGGCGAGATCGCGCGCGCCGATCCCGACGCCCTGGGCCTGACATCGGTGATGGAGGCGCCGGCGCTGGACGCCTGCTGGCGCCGCGAGCTCGACCACTGGGAGGCCGTCCTCGATCGCAGCGAGGCCGAGCCGCAGCCGATCGCGCGGGCGGCCATCCGCTGGCTGCGCGCCA
Organism: Phenylobacterium sp.; assembly: GCF_028290885.1. Lineage (GTDB taxonomy): Bacteria > Pseudomonadota > Alphaproteobacteria > Caulobacterales > Caulobacteraceae > Phenylobacterium. Next base: position 456 of record NZ_JAQGIZ010000212.1, on the reverse strand, counting down.
ACCCGCCGCCGCCGGCCCAGAAGCTGTCGATGGTGCACGGCGACTACCGCACCGGCAACTTCCTCTATGACGAGGCCGGCGAGATCCACGGCGTCCTGGACTGGGAGATGGCCCACCTGGGCGATCCGCTGGAGGACCTGGCCTGGGGATTCAATCCGGTGTGGTGCTTCGGGCGCGGCGAGCTGGCGGGCGGCCTCGCGCCCCAGGCCGAGGCGGTCGCGATCTGGCGAAAGGCGAGCGGCCTGACGGCCGATCCGGCGGCCCTGCACTGGTGGACGCTGTTCAACTGCGTCAAGGGCCAGGCGATCTGGGTCGGTTCGGCGCGGGCGTTCATCGACGGCGGCAACCGCGAGCCGATCATGGTCTATCCGGCCTGGTGGCTGATGAACGCCCAGGACCGCGCCATCCTCAAGGTGATGGGCCAGCTATGACGCCGACCGTTCCCACCGTCCTGGC
>NZ_JAQGIZ010000196.1 GCF_028290885.1 Phenylobacterium sp. | reverse complement strand
AGCCGCCGACCCGCTCGCGTCGACTTCGGCACTCTTACATCGACTCGGCGGGATGAATGGGGCCGGCGCCGAGGCGCCTGAGTGAGCTGTGGATGAGCGCCCCAGGTTGAATCGACATTCATTCGCTGCTGGCGGGGGGCCTTGTGCGTCCTCCCTTGTGGGAGGAGGTGGCCTGCGCAGCAGGTCGGATGTGGGGTCTCTCAAAACCCTCGGCTTCACGCGATAGGCCGTCGCGCACGGATGGCGGAGCGCAACCCCACATCCGTCAGCCTTCGGCTGCCACCTTCTCCCACAAGGGGAGAAGGACCCTCGAAACGGCCTTCGCTGTCGCGGATCTGAATGTCGATCCGCCCTACGCCCCCGCGCCGGCCGGCTCGGCCTCGCGCTGGCGGACGAACTCCTCCTCGACCTCGCGCAGGCGGTCCTTGCCGAAAAACATCTGGTCGCCGACGAAGAAGGTCGGGCTGCCGAACCCGCCGCGGTCCACCAGCTCCGCGGTGGCGGTGACCAGGGCGGCCTTCACCTCCGGGTCCTGGCTGCGGGCAAGCAGCTCGTCCGCAGGGAGGCCTGCGTCCGCCAGGGCCTGCCGGAACACCTCCGGATCGTCCATCTTCAGGCCGCGCTCCCACATGGCGGCGTAGACCGCCTCAACGTAAGGCATGAACACGCCCAGGTCGCGGGCGGCCATGACGCCGCGCATCAGCTGCAGGGTGTTGACCGGGAAGTGCGGGTTGTTCCTGAAGGCCGTCACGCCGTGGCGGCGCACGAAGCGGGCGGTCTCCAGCTGCTCGTAGGCCAGCTTCGAAGGGATGCCCGCGTAGGCCTCGGCCGGCGAGCGGTTGCCGGTGGCCTTGAAGACGCCGCCCAGGAGCGCCGGCTTGTACTCGAACACCGGCCCCAGGCGCTGCTCGATGTCCGGGATCACCTTGTGGGAGAGATAGGCGTTGGGGCTGCCGAAGTCGAAGTAGAACTCGATCTTCCGGGCCATCTCGGAGTCTCCCTGGCCGCTTCATTGGCGGCGACTCTAAGTTCGTTTTTTGAACTTGCAAGGTTCAAGATCGAAACCTAGGTTCCTTCGCGGTCCGTCGGCGTGAGATCGCGCCAGGGATCGGGAGGACCCGCCATGACCCCGCGCAACGCCACCGTCGCCGTCGTGGGCGCCGGCGACTTCATCGGAGCCGAGATCGCCAGGCGCTTCGCCCGCGAGGGCTTCGCCGTCTATCTGGGCCGGCGGGGCGGCGAGAAGCTGGCCCCCCTGGTGGCGGAGATCGAGGCCGCCGGCGGCCGGGCGTTCGCCCGCAGCCTGGACGCCCGCAAGGAGGAGGACATCACCGCCTTCCTGGCCGAGGCCGAGGCGCTTGCGCCGCTGGAGGTCTGCATCTTCAACATCGGCGCGAACGTGAACTATCCGCTGGTCGAGACCACCGAGCGGGTGTTCCGCAAGGTGTGGGAGATGGCCTGCTACGCCGGTTTCCTGACCGCGCGGGAGGCGGCGAAGATCATGCTGCCCCGGCAGTCGGGGGCGATCTTCATGACCGGGGCGACGGCGGGCCTGCGCGGCGGCCCCGGCTACGCGGCCTTCGCGGCGGCCAAGTTCGGCCTGCGGGCGGTGGCGCAGAGCGCGGCCCGCGAGCTCGACCCGCAGGGCATCCACGTGGCCCACCTGGTGATCGATTCCGGCGTCGATACCGCATGGGTCCGCGAGCGCATCCGCGCGGCAGGCGGCAATGCCGAGGACCGGGTGCTGATGAACCCCGCCTCCGTCGCCGAGGCCTACTGGATGCTCTACCAGCAGCCGAAGGACGCCTGGACCTTCGAGCTGGATATCCGTCCGTTCTCGGAGCGGTGGTGAGGCGTTGCCCCGCCGGCCGACGCGATGATAAGTTCGAAAACTGAACTCATGGGAGCGCGCGATGCGTTGGGATGAACTGGGCGAGCAGGACTGCTCGCTGGCGCGCGCCGTCTCGGTGCTCGGCGACCGCTGGGCCCTGCTGATCCTGCGCGACTGCTTCCTGCGCGTGCGCCGCTTCGAGGACTTCCAGTCGCGGCTGGGCATCGGCCGGGCGATCCTGGCCGAACGGCTGCAGAAGCTGGTGGACGCCTTCGTGCTGACCAAGGTCGCCTACCGGCAGAACCCGACCCGCTACGAGTACCGGCTGACGCCCAAGGGCCTCGACCTGCACCCGGTGATCATGGCCATGGTGCACTGGGGCGACGCGCACATGGCCGACAGGAAGGGCGCGCCCGCGCTCCACGTGCACCGCAGCTGCGGCTGCGAGTTCCATCCGGTGATGACCTGCTCGGAGTGCCGTGAGCCGCTCGAGCCGCGCCAGGTCGAGGTGCGCCCCGGCCCCGGCGCCAAGGTCGGCCGCTCGCCCTATTTCCTGGCCGGGACCAACACCCGACCCGCGACGTGAGCGGGGCCTATTTCTGGATGCGGCGCGCCCGGACGCCCTGCGGCTGAGCGGCTTCGCTGCGGAACTGGGCGGCCCGGCCAAGGCGGGCGTTGCAGGACGGACAGCGGACGACCGCCTCGTCGGCGAGCGTGGAGCTGACCTCGAGCAGCTCTCCACAGGGCTTGCATTTCCACTTCACGGCGGACGGCGCCGGCGCACGCGCGCGCGGCGGCGTCTTCAGGTGCAGAACGGGACGCCGGTCAGACATCGGCGTCGGCCAACCTGACGACGACCGAGACGGCCTGGGTATGCGGCGCGATCCGCGGGCTGTTCCGGGAGTTCATGTACGGACTAGACCGTTGGAAGGTGGCGAAGGTTCGACGGGGTTCGGGCGCACGTCGTCCGGACAGCGGCATCTTGTCAACTGAACATGATCAGATCGCTCACGCCGCAACCTCGGCGCCTTTCGGCGAACAGGCCGCCCGATCTCAGCCGGCCGGGTGGGGAGCTTCGGCCCGGTCCGCCCGCTTTGCGCGATGGTCTTCGAATTCGGCGCCGAATCGTTCCTCGCTGATCACGTTGCGGCTCACCAGCACGCTGCAGCAGCCGACGTGATCCGTGAGGTAGGCTCCGGAAGAGCCGGACCACCAGCGCTCGAGGAGCGACTGGCGGCGATGGCCGACCACGACGAGGTCAGCATTGATCTCGCGGGCCCAGGCGCCGATTTCCTGCGCCGGCTCTCCAAAGACGATCTTGGCGGTCGGATCGAAGCCCAGGGCCCTCAACCGCGCGACCCCCTCCTCCAGGATCGGCTTATATCGCTCCATCAGTTGCGCCACCGCGCCGGCCTGGAGGCCTTCAGCGGCGCGAACCCCCGGCGTGTCCCAGACGACGGAGAGCAGGAAGACCTTCGCCCCACATCTGGACGCCAGCATCGCACCCTCGCGCAATGCCGACCGGCATTCCGCGGAGCCGTCGTACGCCAGGAGAATCCGCTCATACATGGGAAGGGTCCTGCACAGGGATGATCACAGCATAGCAGATTAGCGTTCCGCTTGCGCCGCAGAGTCTCGGCGCGCGACGGCGCGCCGCGGCGGGATGTCCGATGGTCCAAATCGTATGGTTCCATGCGATGCTGCGATCGCCATATCATCGTGCAGTCGGCCGGAGCCTTCCTGAGCCGGCCGGGATTGGGAACCATGTCGGACCAATCTGCATCGCCTGGCGCGGCGTTCGAGCCGCCGATCGAAGAGTCGAGACCTGCTCGGCTGCGCGATCTGTCGTCCGTCAGCGCCGTCCTCAACACCGCCATTGCGGCGACGCTCCTCGATCGGTTCGGCCGCCAGGCCGCCACCGACGCCATTCGCGATGTGCTGAATGAGGCGCGCCAGGCCGCGCAGGCCGGCGCGTGGTCGGCCCCGACCGCCGAAGACCTGGCAGTCGGCGCGCTCGCCCGGCTGGAAGCGCGGGCGCGCTCGGAGCTGCGGCCGCTGTTCAACCTCACCGGCACCGTGCTGCACACCAATCTCGGCCGCGCGGTGCTGGCGGAAGCGGCGATCGAGGCGGCGGTGGCGGCCATGCGCGATCCGATGGCCCTGGAATACGATCTACCGTCCGGCCGGCGCGGCGAGCGCGACGACCATGTGCGGGCGCTGCTGTGCGACCTGACCGGCGCCGAAGACGCCACCGTGGTCAACAACAACGCGGGCGCCGTGCTGCTCGCCCTCAACACCCTGGCCGGCGGGCGCGAGGCCATCGTCTCGCGCGGCGAGTTGATCGAGATCGGCGGGGCGTTCCGGATGCCCGATATCATGCAGCGGGCCGGCGCCCGGCTGGTCGAGGTCGGGACCACCAACCGCACCCACGCCAAGGACTACCGCGCGGCCGTAACCCCGGAAACCGGGGTGATCCTCAAGGTCCACGCCTCCAACTACCGGATCCAGGGCTTCACTGCGGAGGTCGGCGCCGCGGAGCTGGCCGCCATCGCCGACGAGGCCAACGTCCCGCTGATGCACGACCTGGGCTCCGGCACGCTGGTGGACCTGTCGCGCTACGGGCTGCAGCGGGAGCCGACCGTGCACGAGGCGGTGGCGCAGGGCGCCGGGATCGTGACCTTTTCCGGCGACAAGCTCTTGGGCGGGCCGCAGGCGGGCTTCATCGTCGGCGGCAAGGCCCTGGTCGCCGCCATCAACCGCAACCCGATGAAGCGCGCCTTGCGGGTGGACAAGATCCGGCTGGCGGCGATCGCGGCGACGCTCGAGCTCTATCGCGACCCTGACCGTCTGGCCGAACGGCTGCCGACCTTGCGGCTGCTGGCCCGGCCCCAGGCGGAGATCGCCGCCCAGGCGCGGCGCCTGGCCCCGCGGGTGGCGCGGGCCGTCGGCGCGGCCTTCACCGTGGCCCCCTGCGAATGCCGCAGCCAGATCGGCTCCGGCGCGTTGCCGCTCGACACCCTCGCCAGCGCCGGCCTGGTCATCCGCTCGGGTCAGGGCGCGCGAGCGCTGGAGCGGTTGGCGGCGGCGCTGCGCGGTCTCGACTGGCCGGTGCTCGGGCGGATCGCCGACGGCGGGCTGGTGCTCGACCTGCGTTGCCTGACCAATGAAGCGGCTTTTCTCTCTTCCCTGTCCGGCTTGGACGGCCATGCGCCGGCGTGAGCGCCCGACGGCGCGGCGCCCCGCAGGGCCAGCGCCATGATCATCGGCACGGCGGGTCACGTCGATCATGGCAAGACGGCCCTGGTCAAGGCGCTGACCGGCGTAGACGGCGACCGGCTCAAGGAGGAGAAGGCGCGCGGCGTCACCATCGACCTGGGGTTCGCCTATCTGCCGGTCGAGGATGGCCGGGTGCTCGGCTTCGTCGACGTGCCGGGACACGAGCGCTTCGTGCGCACCATGCTGGCCGGCGCGACCGGGATCGACTTCGCCCTGCTGGTGGTCGCCGCCGACGAGGGCGTCAAGCCGCAGACCCTGGAGCATCTGGCGATCATCGACCTGTTGGGTGTCGCACAGGGCCTGGTGGTCCTGAGCAAGGCCGATCTGGCGACCCCCGAACGCCTCGCCGAGGTCGCCGCCGAGCTCCGGCGGGCCATCGCCGGAACCGTGCTGGAGGCGGCCGAGGCCCTGCCGGTGTCTGCGGTGACCGGGCGCGGACTCGAGGCCTTGCGCGCTCATCTGGCCGCGGCCGCCGCCGTCATGGCGCAGCGGTCCGCCGAGACCCGGTTCCGCCTGGCCGTGGACCGGGCCTTCACCCTGCAAGGCGTGGGCGTGGTGGTCACCGGCACGGTGTTGTCGGGGACTGTCCGTGTCGGGGATCAGCTGCTGATCAGCCCGTCCGGCCTGCCGGCGCGGGTGCGCTCGCTGCACGCCCAGAACCGGCCGGCGGAGACCGGGAGGGCCGGCGACCGCTGCGCGCTCAACCTCACCGGGCCGGGTGTCTCCAAGGAGGCGGTGCGCCGGGGCGACATGGCGCTGGATCCCGCCCTGCATGCGCCGACGGAGCGGATCGACGCCCGGCTGCGCCTCCTGGCCGGCGAGGCGAAGCCGGTGGGTCAGTGGTTTCCGGTCCGGCTGCATCACGCGGCGACCGAAGTCGGCGCCCGCATCGTCCTTCTGAGCGAGGATCCGATCGCGCCAGGGAGCGAGGGAGACGTCCAGCTGGTGCTCGAGCGACCGATCGCCGCCGCGTTGCAGGATCGCTTTGTGCTGCGCGACGTGTCGGCCCGGCGCACGATCGGCGGCGGCCGTTTCATCGATCTGCGCGGCCCGCTCCGGCGGCGGCGCACCCCGGAGCGGCGCCGGCAGCTCGCCGCGGTCGCCCTGGCCGACCCGGCCGCAGCCTTCACGGCGCTGCTGGACGCGCCGCCCTTCGCCTGGGACCTGGCGGCGTTCGCCCGCGACCATGCCCTGTCGGCGGCCCAGGCCGAGCGGCTGGCCACGCAGTCGGGGCTGATCCGCTTGCAATCCGGCGGCGCCGGCATCGCCATTTCGCCTGAGCACTGGCGCGGATTCACCACGGGCCTCATCGCTAAGCTCGCCGCCTATCACGCCGAGAACCCCGACCTGCAGGGCTTGGGCCGGGAGAAGCTGCGCCTGCAGCTGCAGCCCCGGCTGCCGCCGCCGGTGTTCGTCGCCGCCTTGCAGCGGCTGGCCGGCGCCGGCGAACTGGTGCTGGACGGCGCCTTTGTCCGCCT
>NZ_JAQGIZ010000181.1 GCF_028290885.1 Phenylobacterium sp. | reverse complement strand
GGGTCGACCTCGGTCATCGGCCCAGTGCCATGAACCGGACGTTCGGCGATCTGCCCGGAAGTGGACCCGGCGAATGGCTGTGCAGGGTGGAAAGCGGCGGTTGACACTCCCCGAGCACCGAGCAACCGTCACCATCGACGGACGGGCGAACCGAGGGAGTCAATGGTGGATGCGGCCCGAAGGCGCTGGATCGCCGGCACTTTAAGTCTCGCGGGATCGGCCGCTGCAATCGGCCAGGTGAGTTGCGCCAAACAAGCTGCGGTCCGGGAGGTTGTGCGGGTCAGGGAGGCGGTGCTCGGCCCCGGCGAGCGGATTACTGCGACGAATAAGTTCGGAACAATCAGTATGTCCTACGTCTCCGAACGCGAGCGCAAGTTCGAGTTCGACGGCCGCACGGCCATAAGGAAGCTGATCGCCCGCCCCGACCGCTTTATGGGCATGCTTGGTCTTTATGATCCTGCCGGAGCCTGGGTTTTCGCTCCACCGAAATATCGCTTGATGGTTGAAGAGGCCGAACGGCATTTCGATAACTACAACCAAATCTATGCTGCCTTATATGAGAGCAGCGCGGTAGTGGACTGGGTCTATACAGGCGATGGCTTTGTGATGGGCTACGACAAAGTCTTACCTCCACCGGATCACCGGGTCGATTTCGACACGTACACGGTGGACTTGTACCAGTTCTACCTGAAGGGCGCGAAGCCGACCGGGCTACGGGGTGCGCGCGACCTCGCCATCCGGCTCGAACGTCATACCGCATGACTGCCGGGTTCATAGCCCCCCTTGACGTAGGAGACGGCGGCAGAGTCCGCGATGAGTCGAGGCTGTGTAAAAACACGCGCCAACCAAAATAGCGCGCAAAGCCTTACCTTAAGGGCGCCGCTTTCCGGCTAAGCCTTGCGGCCATGCGCGCCGGGCGCAGGTCTCTCAGGCAGGATGTTGCGCGGACGTTTTGGCCGCCCGAGTTTTTACACAGCCTCAGTCGGACGCAGGCATTGGCCCGTCGCCCAAAGCAGACCCTGGCCGAGATTATAGGCACACGCCCTAGGCGCCGAGCAGCCGGGCCGCTCTCGGCGCGAAGTAGGTGATCACGCCGGCCGCGCCCGCACGCTTAAAGGCGCCGAGGCTTTCCATGATGGCGCGCTCTTCCTCCAGCCAGCCGTTCTGGGCGGCGGCCATCAGCATGGCGTACTCGCCCGAGACCTGGAACGCGAAGGTGGGCATGGCGAAGGCTTCGACCACCCGGCGGACGATGTCGAGGTAGGGCATGCCGGGCTTGACCATCACCATGTCGGCGCCCTCGGCGATATCCAGGGCGACCTCGCGCAGCGCCTCGTCGGAGTTGGCGCTGTCCATCTGGTAGGTCTTCTTGTCGCCGGGGTTCGCTACCGAGCCGGTTCCCAGCTTCCCGGAGCCGATCGCCTCGCGATAGGGGCCATAGAAGGCCGAGGCGTACTTGGCGGCGTAGGACATGATCATCACGTCCTGCAGGCCCTCGGCTTCAAGCGCCGCCCGCAGCGCGCCGCAACGGCCGTCCATCATGTCCGATGGCGCGAGGATGTCGCAGCCGGCCCTGGCCTGCATCAGGCCCTGGGCGACCAGCGCCTCGATGGTGGGATCGTTGAGGATGCGGTTGCCCTCGATCAGGCCGTCGTGGCCGTGGTCGGTGAAGGGATCGAGCGCCACGTCGCACATGATCCCGACCTCGGGGGCTGCGTCCTTCATGGCCTTCACGGCGCGGGCGATCAGGCCGTCGGGATCGTGGGCGAGCGTGCCCGCGGCGTCCTTCTTGGCCCCGTCGATGTGCGGGAAGACGGCGATGGCGGGGATGCCGAGCGCCTTGGCCTCCTTCGCGGCCGCCGCGGCGTCCTTCACCGACAGGCGGCTGACGCCCGGCATGGAGGCCACCGGAACCTGGCCTTCACCCTCGTGCACTACCATCGACCAGATCAGGTCGGCCGGCGTCAGCACTGTCTCGCGCACCAGCCGGCGGATCCAGTCGGCCTGGCGCAGGCGGCGCAGGCGCAGGGCGGGGTAGGCGGCGAGCGGGGCTTTGGTCATTTCCGGGGCGTGTGAACCCTCGCGCCGCGCCGCGCAAGCCTCGAAACATTTGACAGTGCGACCGACCGGAGCGAGTTGCGAGACCCATGGATTTCAACCTCACCGACGACCAGCGCGCCATCGAGGACGCCGCCCGCGCCTTCGCCGCCGCCGAACTGGCGCCCCATTCGGCCCGCTGGGACGAGGAAAAGCACTTCCCGGTCGACGTGCTCCGCAAGGCCGCCGAGCTGGGCTTCGCGGGTCTCTACGTGCAGGAGGACGTGGGCGGCTCGGCGCTCAGCCGGCTCGACGCCTCGATCGTTTTCGAGCAGCTGTCCTACGGCGACGTCTCGACCGCGGCCTTCATCTCGATCCACAACATGGCCGCCTGGATGATCGACCGGTTCGGCTCCGAGGAGTTGCGTCGCCGCTACCTGCCGCGCCTGACCACCATGGAGCTGATCGCCTCCTACGCCCTGACCGAGCCGGGCTCCGGCTCCGACGCCGCGGCGCTGGCGACCACCGCGCGCAAGGACGGCGACGCCTACGTCCTGAACGGCTCGAAAGCCTTCATCTCCGGCGCCGGGACCTCGGATGTCTATGTGGTGATGGTCCGCACTGGCGGCCCCGGGCCGAAGGGGGTCTCGGCCCTGGTAGTGGAGAAGGACACGCCGGGCCTCTCCTTCGGGGCCCAGGAGAAGAAGATGGGCTGGAAGTCCCAGCCCACGGCACAGGTCAACTTCGACGACTGCCGGGTTTCGGTCGCAAACCGCATCGGTGCGGAAGGGGAGGGCTTCCGCATCGCCATGGCCGGCCTCGACGGCGGGCGGATCAATATCGCCTCCTGCTCGCTGGGCGGCGCGGGCCTGGCGCTCGACACCGCCAAGGCGCACCTGGAGACCCGCAAGCAGTTCGGCAATCCGCTGAAGGACTTCCAGGGCCTGCAATGGCGCCTGGCGGACATGGCGACCGAGCTGGACGCCGCCCGGCTGATGGTGCGGCGCGCGGCGCATGCGCTCGACAATCGCGACCCCAAGGCCACGCAGTACTGCGCTATGGCCAAGCGGCTCGCCACCGACACCGGCTTCGAGGTCGCCAACCAGGCGTTGCAGTTGCACGGCGGCTACGGCTACCTGCAGGACTTCCCGCTGGAGCGGATCGTTCGCGACCTGCGCGTCCACCAGATCCTCGAAGGCACCAACGAGATCATGCGGGTGATCACCGCCAGGGAGCTGTTTAGGCAATGAGCGAGGCCCCCGAAGTCCTCATCCGCATGGACGGCGCGGTGGGGCGGATCACGCTGAACCGGCCGCAGGCGCTGCACGCGCTGACCACCAACATGTGCCGGATCATGATCGAGGCGCTGACCACCTGGATCGACAATCCGATCGTCAAGCTGGTGCTCATCGACCACGCCGGCGAGCGCGGCTTCTGCGCCGGCGGCGACATCCGCATGCTGGCCGACAGCGGGGCCGGTGACGGGCGGCTGGCGCGGGAGTTCTTCTTCACCGAATACCGGCTCAACAACCTGCTGCACGACTATCCCAAGCCGCTCATCGCATTCATGGACGGGATCACCATGGGCGGCGGCGTGGGCCTGTCGCGGCCCTGCCGGTTCCGGGTGGGGACCGAGCGGACGACCTTCGCCATGCCGGAGACCGGCATCGGCCTGTTCCCCGACGTTGGCGGCGGCTGGTACCTGTCGCGGATGAGCGACCACATCGGCCTGTGGCTGGCGCTCACCGGCGCGCGGATCAAGGCGGCCGACTGCGAGCTGACCTGCTTCGCCACCGACTACGTGGAGAGCGCGCGCCTTCCGGAGCTGAAGGCCCGGATCGTGGCCGAGCCGGCGGCCGTCGAGACCCTGCTGACCGAGTTCGAGGGCGACGCCGGGCGGCCGGCCCTGGCCGCGCACCAGGACGAGATCGCCCGCCTGTTCGCCGGCGACAGCGTCGAGGCGATCGTGGCTGATCTGGAAGCGGCCGACACCGATTGGGCCCGCGAGCAGCTGGCCATCCTGAAGACCAAGTCGCCCCAGACCATGAAGGTCGCCTTCCGCCAGCTGCAACTGGGCGGCGCGATGAAGAGCTTCGCCGACAACATGGCCATGGAGTACCGGATTGGCGCGCGCGTGGTGCAGCGCCACGATTTCCTGGAGGGCGTCCGCGCAGTCATCGTCGACAAGGACAACGCGCCGAAATGGGATCCGCCGAGCCTGGAAGGTGTCAGCGAGGCGATGCTGGACGGCATTTTCGCACCCCTGCCTTCCGTTGAGGAGTGGACGCCCCTACCTTGACCGCAAGGCGGCTTCCAGACGGACCGCCATGGGAGGACAACAGATGAAATCCAAGCTGTTCCTGGCGGCTGCGCTCGCGGTGGCCGTCACCGCCGGCGGCGCCTACGCCAAGCCGGACGCCAACCAGACGACCGCCGTGGCCGACAAGAGCCGCCCTGAAGCCGACACCAAGCGCGACGCCGACCGCAAGCCGGCCGAGATGCTTGAGTTCGCCGGCGTCAAGCAGGGCCAGACGGTCGTCGACCTGATCCCCGGGGGCGGCTATTTCACCCGCATCTTCTCCAAGGCCGTCGGGCCGAAGGGCACGGTCTACGCCGTCGGCGGTCCGCCGCGGCCGTCCCCCGATCCCTCCAAGCCGGCGCCAACGCCGGCGCAGGACACCATCGCGGCTGACGCCAACTATTCCAACGTGAAGTCGATCCACGCGCCGTTGGCGGGCGGGCTTTCGATCCCGACTAAGGCCGACGTGGTGTGGACGGCGCAGAACTATCACGACGTCAAGAACGTCCCGAACATCGACATGCTGACCTTCGACAAGGCCATCTACGACTCCCTGAAGCCCGGCGGCGTGTTCGTCGTGCTGGACCACGCCGCGGCCCCCGGCGCCACCGTCACCAACACCCTGCACCGCATCGATCCGGCGGTGGTGAAGAAGGAAGTCGAGGCCGCCGGCTTCAAATACGAAGGCGAGAGCAAGGTCCTGGCGAACGCCACCGATGACCACACGAAAGCGGTCTTCGATCCGCCCCTGCGGGGCCACACAGACCAGTTCATCTACAAGTTCCGCAAGCCCAAGTAAGTATCTGATCCAGAGGACTTCCATGACCCGCATCGCCTTCATCGGCCTGGGCAACATGGGCGGCGGCATGGCCGCCAACCAGGCCAGGGCGGGTCATGAGGTCCTCGCCTTCGACCTGTCCGCCGCCGCCGTCCAGAAGGCGGTGGCCGCGGGCTGCGTCGCCGCCGGCTCGGCGACCGCGGCCGTCAAGGACGCCGACGTGGTGATCACCATGCTGCCGGCCGGCCAGCACGTGCGCGCCGTCTATGCGGCCGAGATCCTGCCCCACGCCAAGGCCGGCGCGCTCCTGGTCGACTGTTCGACGATCGACGTGGAAAGCGCCCGCGCCGTCGCCAAGGACGCGTCCGCGGAAGGCTTCCGCTTCGCCGACGCGCCGGTGTCCGGAGGGACGGCGGGGGCCGAGGCCGGAACCCTGGCCTTCATGGTCGGCTGCGACGAGGCCGACTTCGCGGCGGTGGAGGCGGCGATCGGGCCGATGGCCCGCACCGTTATCCGCGCCGGCGACCACGGGGCGGGGCAGGCGGCGAAGATCTGCAACAACATGGTGCTGGGCGCCTCGATGATCGCGGTCTGCGAGGCCTTCGCGCTCGCGGAGAAGCTGGGCCTCGATCCCGAGCGGTTCTTCGAGATCGCTTCGAAGTCGTCGGGCCAGTGCTGGAGTCTGACCAGCTATTGCCCCTGGCCGGGCCCGGTGCCGGCGGCGCCGTCGAACCGAAACTACGAGGGCGGATTCGCCACCGCCATGATGCTGAAGGACCTGAAACTCGCCCAGGAAGCCGCAGCCAAGGCCGGCGCCGCGACCCCGCTGGGCGCCCAGGCCGAAGGGCTCTACGCGCTGTTCGACCGGCTGGGCGGCGGCGGCAAGGACTTTTCGGCGATCCTGGAGCTCTTCCGGGGGCATGCGCCGGCCTGAGACTTGGACTAACTAACCGCCGTTTATCGAAAGCGCGCGCTTCGTTATCAAAGGTCATGTTCTGCGGCGCCCAGCGTTATGGACAACGTCTGCCCGCGGTGCGAAAACCCGGGCGCATCAAAGGGAACCGGCGACCTGCGCAAGACCTCGAACGCAGGACCGGGTGACAAGTCGATGGATTACAAGGCCGCGTTCGCCAGCGCTCTTGAGAGCATTCGCGCCGAGGGGCGCTATCGCGTGTTCGCAGACCTGAAGCGCCATCGCGGCGAGTTCCCGCGAGCCACCTGGACGCGCGGCGACGGTTCCGAGTCGGACGTGGTGGTCTGGTGCTCCAACGACTATCTCGGCCAAGGCCAGAACCCCGTGGTCACCGAGGCCATGAAGCGGGCTATCGACGAGGCCGGCGCGGGCTCGGGCGGCACCCGCAACATCTCCGGCACGACGCACTATCACGTAGAGCTGGAGCGCGAGCTCGCGGACCTTCACCGGAAGGAAGCCGCGCTGCTTTTCACCTCGGGCTATGTGTCCAACGAGGCCTCGCTCTCGACGCTCTACAAGATCCTGCCCGGCCTGATCATTTTCTCCGACGCCCTGAATCACAACTCGATGATCAGCGGCATCCGCGCCGGCAAAGGCGCGCGCCACATCTTCCGTCACAACGACCTCGAGCATCTCGAAGAGCTGCTGGCCACGGCGGACCCTGCCGCGCCGAAGCTGATCGCCCTGGAGAGCGTCTATTCCATGGACGGCGACGTCGCCGACCTGCCCGGCACCGTGGCTCTGGCCAAGCGCTACGGCGCAATGACCTACCTCGACGAGGTGCATGCGGTCGGCATGTACGGTCCGCGTGGCGCCGGCGTGGCAGAGCGCGACGGGGTGATGGCCGAGATCGACATCATCGAGGGCACGCTCGGCAAGGCGTTCGGCGTCATGGGCGGCTACATCGCCGCCGATGCGATCATCGTCGACGCCATCCGCAGCTTCGCCGACGGCTTCATCTTCACCACCTCGCTCCCGCCGGCCCTGGCCGCGGGCGCCGTCGCCTCGATCCGCTACCTGAAGGCGCACGATGAAATCCGCGTCGCCCACCAGGAGCGCGCCGCGGCGCTGAAGGCCCGCATGCTGAAGGCCGGCCTGCCGGTGATGCCCTCGGTCTGCCACATCGTGCCGGTGCTGGTGGGCGACGCTGTCCACTGCAAAATGATCTCCGACATCCTGCTCGAGGATCACGGCATCTACGTCCAGCCGATCAACTACCCGACCGTGCCGCGCGGGACAGAGCGCCTGCGCTTCACCCCGTCGCCCGCCCACACCGACGCCATGATGGACGATCTGGTGGCGGCGCTGGAAACCCTCTGGGTCCGCTGCAACGTCCAACGCATCGGCGGCGTCGCGGCCTGAGCCAATTCCGCTCATTCCGCTTTCGCGGATGAGCGGGCGGAGGCGCGGCTACTTCCGCCGTCGGACGCCGCGGCCGAGACCGATCTTCTTGGCGAAGTCGGAGCGCCGCGCCGCATAGGCCGGAGCCACCATCGGATAGTCGGGCGGAAGGCCCCAGCGCTTGCGGTAGTCGTCGGGGCTCAGGTT
>NZ_JAQGIZ010000161.1 GCF_028290885.1 Phenylobacterium sp. | reverse complement strand
TGCATGAAACCCCCTGCTCGATCAAGCGCGAGCGCCGTAGACGCCCGTCACTAGGACGCCCGCGACAGCCGCTTGGGCGCGACGTGGGTCCAGGCCAGCCGCAGGACTATCGCCAGCGCCTCTTCGTCGATGGCTTCCAGGCGGACATAGGTCCAGCCGTGATGGCCGTAGGTTTCGGTTTCCTGCACCGCCTCTGGGTGGGCGGCAATCATGTTGAGCTGGTCCTCCCGATCGAGCTTGACCACGGCGACGTTGTCCCAGCCCAGCGAGGTGAACAGGCTGGTCTCGCCGGTCACGCCCAGCATGGCGAAGATCCGCGCCTGCACGCGGAAGGCCGGCCGGCGGCGGTGCAGATCCTCATAGGCTTCGGGCAGAGCCAGCGCGATCCGGCGCAGGTCCGCGGCGCTGGCCATCACCTGAGCAGGCGCGTGGGCGCGACCGTCGCCCATGCCAGCCGCATCAGCGAGGCCAGCCTGGCCTCGTCCACCTGGCCGAACTGGATGTAGGTCGATCCCTTCTGGCCCCAGTAGCCGGGCACGGGCTGGATCGCGGCCGGATCGTCCGCCACCAGGTTCCGCTGATCCTCGGGATCGAACTTCAGCATGATCCGAGGGCTGTCGGCGGCCATGGTGCAGAAGATCTTCCTGTTCACCCGGAAGGAGCCGATCTCGAAGTGCGGCGCCTCGATGGTCTCCGGCAACGCCAGGGCCAGACGGCGGATGTCGGCGTGGGTCGGCATGACCCATCATCCGCCAAGCCCGCTTCTCAGACCAGCCGGCTCCGGTTCCGCGCCGCGCCGATGAAGCTGGCGAACAGCGGATGCGGGTCGAAGGGACGGCTCTTCAGCTCGGGGTGGAACTGGACGCCCACGAACCACGGGTGGTCATCGCGCTCGCAGAGCTCGGGCAGCACGCCGTCGGGCGACAGGCCGGTGAACTTCAGCCCGGTCTGCTCGATGGCGTCGCGGTAGCCAATGTTGACCTCGTAGCGATGGCGGTGACGCTCGGAGATGGTCGGGGTCCCGTAGATCTCCGCGACCCGGCTGCCGGGCGTCAGCACCGCCTCATAAGCCCCGCAGCGCATGGTGCCGCCGAGCTCGCCGCCTTCGGTGCGGATCTCCTTCTCGTTGCCGCGCACCCACTCGGTCATCAGGCCGACGATCGGCTCCGACGTCGGGCCGAACTCCGAGGAGGAGGCCTGGTGGATGCCGGCCAGGTTCCGGGCGGCCTCGATCATCGCCATCTGCATGCCGAAGCAGATGCCGAAGTAGGGGATGGCGTGCTCGCGGGCGAAGCGCACGGCGCGGATCATCCCCTCCGAGCCGCGCTCGCCGAAGGCGCCGGGCACCAGGACGCCGTGTACCCCGGTCAGCCGCTCGCCGATCAGCTCCTCCTCGCGCTCGAAGGCCTCGCCCTCGATCCAGTCGAACCTGACCCGCACGTTGTTGGCCACGCCGCCGTGGGCCAGCGCCTCGATCAGCGATTTGTAGGCGTCGGTCAGCGCCGTGTACTTGCCGACGATGGCGATGTTCACCTCGCCGTCCGGGTGGTTCAGCGCGTGCGCGATGCTCTCCCAGCGACTGAGGTCGGGCTTCGGAGCGTCCGTCAGCCCGAAGACGTCCAGCACCTCCGAGTCCAGCCCCTGCTCGTGGTAGTCGAGCGGCACCGCGTAGATGTTGGCGCTGTCCATCGCCTGGATGACGGCGCTCGGCCGCACGTTGCAGAACAGGCCGAGCTTCTTCCGCTCGCTCTCAGGGATCGGCATCTCGCAGCGGCAGAGCAGGATGTCCGGCTGGATGCCGATCGAGCGCAGCTCTTTCACCGAGTGCTGGGTGGGCTTGGTCTTCATCTCGCCCGCCGTCTTGATGAACGGCAGCAGCGTCAGGTGGATGAAGCAGGCATGTCCCCGCGGGAGCTCTTGGCCCAACTGGCGGATGGCCTCGAAGAACGGCAGGCCCTCGATGTCCCCCACTGTGCCGCCGATCTCCACCAGCACGAAGTCGACGCCCTCGCCGGGATCGGACAGCACGAACTGTTTGATCTCGTCGGTGACATGCGGGATCACCTGGACGGTCGCGCCCAGATAGTCGCCGCGCCGCTCCTTCTCGATGATGGTCTTGTAGATCTGGCCGGTGGTGATGTTGTCGTTCTTGGTGGCGTTGACGCCGGTGAACCGCTCGTAGTGGCCAAGGTCGAGGTCGGTCTCGGCGCCGTCGTCGGTGACGAACACCTCGCCGTGCTGATAGGGGCTCATGGTCCCCGGATCGACGTTCAGATAGGGGTCGAGCTTGCGCAGGCGCACCTTGTAGCCGCGCGCCTGCAGGAGCGCGCCGAGTGCGGCGGACGCCAGACCCTTACCCAAGGAGGAGACCACGCCGCCGGTGATGAAGATGTACCGCGCCATGGGCGTTCAGATTAGCCGTGATTCGCCGCCGCGGCCCCTGCCCCGGCGCGATTCGTCCCCGCTTCTTTTCGCCACGGCTATTTCGGAGGCGGCGCGGCGGGCGCGGACTGGTCCTGGTTGTCGCCCAGGAACGGGTTGCGGACGGTGGGCGTCGGGGCCTGCAGCGGGGCGGGCGCGCCTTGCGGGCCGCCGGGCTGGGCCGTGCCGGCCGGCGGCCGGCTGGTCTTTTGCTGGTTGAGCATGCTGGGATCGACGGAATCGATCTTCAGCCGGTCGACGACGGAGGACGCGCCCTTCTCCCGGCTGGCCAGGATCGTCAGCAGCAGGCTGATGATGAAGAAGGCCGCCCCCAGGATCCAGGTGGTGCGGGTGAGCAGGTCGCCCGCGCCGCGCACCGACATCATGCCTGACGGGCTGCCGCCGCCGACGAAGCCGCCGCCTTCCGAACGCTGCAGCAGCACGACCCCGATGAGGATCAGGCTGACGACGATTTGGGCGGCGAGCAGGATGCCAATCAGCATAGGTCTTGCGGTCCAGTATGTTCGGGCGGTCACACCTTCATCGAAATGAAAGGCGGGGCGCCGAAATGAAGCGCGGGCTCTATCACCGAGCCCGCCGCAAGGCCATAGCTAGGGCGTCGCAGTCCCCACACAAGCCATGAGTGTCAACGTCAGCCTCTTGCCAATCCTGGAGACCGAGCGCCTGCGGCTCACCCCGCTCGCCGCCGACGACGCCGGGCACATCTTCCCCCTGATGCGCGACGCCGAGGTCATGGCCTTCTGGGACATGCCCGAGAGCGACGACCCCGACATGGTCGCCAACATCGTCGCCGGCCAGGTGGCGGAGATGGACGAGGGCAAGGCCGTCTACTGGGCGCTCCGCCCGCTGGCCGACGACCGGTTCATCGGAACCTGCGACCTCTCGGAGATCGACCGGCGGCACAAGCGCGCGGAGGTGGGCTTCATGCTGGGCCGCGACGCCTGGGGCCAGGGCTATGCGCTGGAGGCCATGCGGGCGGTCCTGCACTATGCCGCGACCCGCGGCCTTCGCCGGCTGCTCGCCCGCACGCACCTGGGCAATCGCCGCTCCGACAGCCTTTTGGAGAAGCTCGGCTTCGAGGAGGAAGGTCTGCTGCGCGGCCACGTCCTGCGCGACGGCGAGCGGCGCGACTGCCGCCTGTTCGGGCTTCTGCTGTAGGCTCGGCCCCTACCAGTCCTCCGAGAGGGAGACGCGCATGGCCAACCCGATCCGGGTCGAGGGCTTCGACCACATCGTCCTGCGGATCCGCGACAAGGCCGCGATGCTGGGCTTCTACGAGGGCGTGCTGGGCCTGTCGGTCGACCGCGATCGCCCGGAGCTTGGCCTGACGCACATCCGCGCCGGCCGGCAGATGATCGACCTCGTCACCCTCGACGGGCCGCTGGGCAAGCTCGGCGGCGCCGCGCCGGGGCCCGAGGGCCGCAACCTCGACCACTTCGCCCTGCAGGTCCGGCCGTTCGACGAGCCGGCGATCCGCGCGCACTTGGCCGCGCACGGCGTCACGGTCGTGGAGGAAGGCCAGCGCTACGGCGCCGACGGCAACGGCTTCTCGCTCTACGTCCGTGACCCGGAGGGCAACACCGTCGAGCTGAAAGGGCCCTCCTCCTAGGGTATGTCCTCATAAGTGCAGCCATCTTCAGCGCTTCAGGGCCGCTGGCGCAGCTTGCCGCTTGCCGGAATGCCCGCAACGGCTTTCGACCCCCTTGCAGACCTCTACGGGATCTGACGGCGGTTTCGCGATCGTCGGTTCGTCGGCCCGGCTCAATCCGCCGCGGCGAAATGCGCCATCTGGCCGGCGTGGGCCTTGGCGAAGGCTGGCCGGGCCGTGGCGCGCGCGACGTAGCCGCGGCAGGCGGGATAGTCCGCCAGCCCGTCGAACCGATCGACCAGCCGCAGCACGTCCGCCATGAGAATGTCGGCGACGGAGAAGGTGCCGACCAGCCATTCGCTTCCGTCCAGGACCGTTTCCATGTGCTTGAGCCGGGCCTCAAGGAAGGAGTCAAAAAACTTTCGCATTGGCGTTTCGTCGGCGTCACCTGAGAACATGAAGAAGGACCAGGGCTGGCTCGCGGCCTCGACAGAAGCGAGCGCTGCGAACAGCCATTCCTTCGCGTCGCTGCGGCCGCGCCGATCCGCGGGCAACAGCTTGTCGCTCAGCTCGCCGAGGTGGAGCAGGATCGCGCCGCTCTCGAAGATCGAGAGGTCTCCATCGGTCAGCCAAGGCGCCTGGCCGAAGGGTTGGTGCGCGAAATGGTCGGGACCCCGATCTCGAAACGGCGTGCTCTCGACCCGATAGGGCAACGCGGCCTCTTCCAGCGCCCAACGCACGCGCAGGTCGCGCACATAGCCGCGCGGCATTTCGGGAACCCAATCGAAGGTGGTGAGGACCAGGGCGACCATTCGCGATCTCCGTTTTGCAGCTAAGGACGCAGCGGCTACGCCCCTGCCGACATTAATCATTGGCGGACGTCGCCTTTCCACCCCGAGCGCACGTCCGGGCAGTCCGGTCTCGGACAGGTTGCCAACTGACGCTCCCGACCCGTCGCCGACCTGACTCGTCGGCGCGTTCCGTCGGGCGAGTTGCGTGATCAGGCAGGAACGTACGTCAACCTGATCGTGTCCTCGCCAATTGGATCGCTGGCCACAAGGCGGAGCGGCGGCCGGGGGCCGG
>NZ_JAQGIZ010000130.1 GCF_028290885.1 Phenylobacterium sp. | reverse complement strand
TTGATGTGCTGCAGCCGGTTCGACTGGAAGGTGGTGTTGAGGTCGAGTTCGCCGCGCTGCACCCGCCGCTCGGCGGAGACCGCATCGGCGGTCGGATAGTAGTTGATCCGGTCGATGCACACGTGGGCGGCGTCGTAGAACTGCGGGTTCCTGGCGACCTCCACCCGGTCGCCGAGCCGCCAGGCGGCCAGCCTGTAGGCGCCGTTGGAGACGTAGTTCGCTGGGTTCACCCAGGCGTCGCCGAGCCTTTCAACCACATGCTTGGGCACGGGGTAGAAGCTCTGATGCATCAGCAGCTGCGGCAGGTAGGGCGCCGGGTGTTCCAGGGTCAGTTCGAGCGTGTGGGCGTCCAGCGCGCGGGCGCCGACGGCGCCCAGCGGCGCCTTGCCCTCGTTCACCGGCTGGCCGTTCTTCAGGATCGTGACCAGGTAGGCGTAGATCGAGGCCGTCTTCGGATCCAGAATCCGGCGGAAGGCGTAGACGAAGTCGTCGGCGGTGACC
The DNA here is from genome assembly GCF_028290885.1 of Phenylobacterium sp. Classification (GTDB taxonomy): domain Bacteria; phylum Pseudomonadota; class Alphaproteobacteria; order Caulobacterales; family Caulobacteraceae; genus Phenylobacterium. The sequence continues at coordinate 9,518 of NZ_JAQGIZ010000130.1, read as the reverse complement.
GGCGCGCCGTCCGACCACTTGGCGTCGCGCAGTCGGAAGGTCCAGGTCAGGCCGTCCGGGCTGGTCGTCCAGGAGGTCGCCATGCCCGGCAGCGGCTCGGCGTCGGGCGCCTCGGTGGTCAGCCCCACCATCAGGTCGCCGAGGATACGGCCTTCGGTGAGCAGGTTAGCCTTCTGTGGGTCGAGCGTCAGGGGCTCGGTCTCGTTGCCGTACTCCAGGCAGACCTGGCCCGCGGGACAGGCGGGCCGCTGGACCTTGCTCTGGCACCCGGTGAACGCGACCGCCGCGACGGCGAGAAGGATGGCGAGCGGCGGCTTGCGCAAGGATAGCGACTCCGTGAGGGGCGAACGCCATCACTCCCTTGCCAATGGGGAAAAGTCGAGGCGGCCCCGGCCCATTGGGTCAGTGCAGGTGAAACTCGCCGCCCATGGCGCGCAATTCGGCGGGCTTGATCAGCCGGCAATGGCCGACCGTCACCTTGAACAGCGGGCCCTCCAGGGTGCGGGTCCAGAAGTCCAGGAAGCGCTTGAGGACCGGGAACTCCGGAAACAGATCGTACTCCTGCCAGATGTAGCTCTGCAGCAGGGCCGGGTGGTCGGGCATGCGGTAGAGGATCTCGGCGGTGGTCAGGCCGTAGCCGGCCAGCTGCTTGCGGAATTCGGGCGACGCCTTCATCGCAACGACCTCGACGCTGTTCACCTCGCCTGAGGATAAGCCTGATTCGTAAATGAAGGTTCCACAAAATCAGTGCCTTAGCACTCGACAAGCATGACTGCTGCTTACGGCTTGGGAAGCAGCCGGACCGGCACGGGCGTCTCGAACGCCACCCACCCGTTTGCAGCGACGACGTCGTTGCTCTCCTTCGCCTCCCGGCCGGGCCCAAGTGACCAGGTGATGTGGAAGGTTCCCCCGTCGGGCCGGGCGGCGGCGCCGTCGATGCGCACCACCATCGCCTGCACGCCCGCGCCGTCGTCCGCCTCGCCGACGATCTCGGCCGCCACCTCGCCGGGCGCCTCGGCCATGCGGTCGCCGAACTTCAGGGTCACATGATGCGCCACGGCTCGCGCGTAGCGCGGCGGGAAGCGGGCGAGCAGCGCATCACGCTGGCCCGGGTCGAGCAGCCAGCCGGTGTAGAAGTAGGTCGGGTCCGCCATGGTGTCCTCTGCTCAAGGCTGCGCTAGTCTAACGTCACCGACGCCGGAGCCCGCCATGCGCGCAACTGCCATCGCCCTTGCCTGCTTCGTGGCGCTCGCCGCTCCCGCGATCGCCCAACCTGCCGCGACGCCCGCCGGCCCCGAACGGTTCGCCCCCGAGATCGCGGCCTTCGCAGCGGCCGACCGCGACCACATGCCGGCGCCTTGCGGCTTCCTGTTCGTGGGTTCGTCCAGCATCCGGTTCTGGAAGACGCTCGGCGCGGACATGGCCCCCATGCCGGCCGTCAACCGCGGCTTCGGCGGCTCGACCATCGCCGACGTGGACTACTACTTCGACCGCGTGGTGGCGCCCTACCGTCCGCGCGCCATCGTGTTCTACGCCGGCGAGAACGACCTCGACGCCGGCGCGGCGCCCGGCGCCGTCACGGCGGACTTCGCGAGCTTCATGGATCTGAAGACCAAGGCGCTTGGCCCAGCGCCGGTCTATTTCATCTCGCTGAAGCCTTCCAAGCTGCGCTGGGCGCAGCGCGACGCCCAGGCGCAAGTCAACGCCCAGATCCAGGCGATGGCGGCTCTGCGTCACGACCTCCACTATGTCGACGTGGCCCCGGCCATGCTCACCGGCGGCGTGCCCAAGGACATCTACGTCGCCGACGGCCTGCACATGACGCCGGAGGGCTATCGGCTGTGGACCGCCGTGGTGCGCCCGGTCGTCCAGGCCGAGGCCAAGCGCCCGACAAGCTGCAAGGTTTCCTGACTCCCCGCCTCGCGGCGCGGAACTCCGGGCGGCCTGCGTGGTTGCGGCGGCAAGGAGACCTGCCATGCCGCATGTCCGCAGCGACGTCGACGCGCCCCCGCCCCGTTGGGGCGACCTTCCGCCCCTGATCGCGAGCGCCGCCGAGCCGGTCCACGCTATCGAGGACCCGCTGTTCGGCCAGCTGTTCGACCGCTTCGGCGACGCCCGTGTCGTGCTGCTGGGCGAGGCGAGCCACGGCACCTCGGAGTTCTACCGCGCCCGCGGCGAGATCACCCGCTGGCTGATCGAGAACCACGGCTTCAGCATCGTGGCCTTGGAGGCCGATTGGCCTGACGCGCGGGTGTTCGACGCCTTCGTGCGGTATCGCCCGGCCCCGAAGGGCGCGTCGCAGGCCTTCACGCGGTTCCCGACCTGGATGTGGCGAAACCGCGAGTTCGAGGGCTTCCTGGAGTGGCTGCGCGACCACAACCGCCTGCGGCTGGAGGGCAAGCGCGCCGGCGTCTATGGCCTCGACCTCTACAACCTCTCAGCCTCGATGCGGGCGGTGATCGACTACCTGGAGCGCGAGGACCCCGAGGCCGCCAAGGTCGCACGCCAACGCTACGGTTGCCTGACGCCGTGGGCCGACGAGCCCGCCGCCTATGGCCGCCTGGCGCTCACCTCCGGCTATGCGCGCTGCGAGGCCGCGGTGACGGCCATGCTCGCCGACTTGCTGGAAAGGCAACTGGCTAAGGGCGGCGAGGATGGCGAGGGCCTGCTCGACGCGGCCCAGAACGCACGGCTGGTACGCGACGCCGAGGCCTACTACCGGGTGATGTACTACGGCGGCGCGGAGAGCTGGAATCTGCGCGACACCCACATGTTCGAGACCCTCCAGGCGGTCCTGGACGCCAAGGGGCCGCAGGCCAAGGCGGTGGTCTGGGCGCACAACTCCCACATCGGCGACGCCCGGGCGACCGAGATGGGCCAGGTCCGCGAAGAACTGAACCTCGGCCAGCTTTGCCGCCAGCGGTGGGGCGGCGAAGCGGTGCTGATCGGCTTCGGGACGCATGGCGGAACGGTGGCCTGCGCCAGCGACTGGGACGGCCCCATGGAGGTCAAGCCGGTGAACCCGGCCCTTGCGGAGAGCCACGAGCGCCTGGCTCATGAGGCCGGGATCGAACGCTTCGTGCTGGACCTGCGGCCCGGCGTCCACGACGACCTGCGCTCCCGCCTGGCCGACCCCAGGCTCGAACGGTTCATCGGGGTGATCTATCGCCCCGAGACCGAACGCTGGAGCCACTACGTCGAGTGCCACCTGCCCGAACAGTTCGACGCCTGGGTGTGGTTCGACGAAACCCGCGCGGTCACCCCGCTGCCGGTCGAAGCCCGGCCGGAACACCAGGCCGGCGACGAAGAGACCTGGCCGTTCGGGCTGTAAACGTCCACGGCCCCCGGATTCCGCGGTTGGCGGCGCGCCCAGATCAGTTATCGTTGTTCAGATGACCGCCCATCAGAGGCGGCTAGGAGGACATGCGCGATGAAGTTCACCTGGTTCAACCTGATGCCGTGGCCCTATCTGCCGGACGATTTCCGGGAGAAGAACCGGTCGGTCTGGGTGGACATCGACCAGAAGCTGTTCGATCCGGTGAAGAGCCATGAGGTCTACAACACCTACATGGACCTCCTGGAATACGCCGACACCCTCGGGTTCGACGGCGTCGGGGTGAACGAGCACCACCAGAACGGCTACGGCATCATGCCCAGCCCCAACCTCATCGCCGCGGGACTGGCGCGCCGGACCAAGGACGCGGCCATCGTCGTGCTGGGCAATTCCATCGCCCTCTACAATCCGCCGGTCCGCGTGGCCGAAGAGTTCGCCATGCTCGACTGCATCTCCGGCGGGCGGCTGGTGGCGGGGTTCCCGGTCGGGACCTCCATGGACACCAACTACTGCTACGGCCAGATCCCCAGCCTGACGCGGGAGAAGTACCAGGAAGCCCACGACCTGATCATCAAGGCCTGGACGACCCGCGAGCCGTTCGCCTTCAACGGCCGCTACAACAAGCTGCGGCACGTCAACATCTGGCCCAGGCCCATCCAGCAGCCGCATCCGCCGGTGCACATCCCCGGCGGCGGGTCGGTGGAGACCTACGACTTCTGCATCGACAACACCTACTCGTACTCCTACCTCAGCTTCTCCGGCTACCTGCGGGCCCAGGCGCTGATGAGCGGCTACTGGAAGCAGGTGGAGGCGCGCGGCGTCGACAAGAGCCCCTACCGCGCGGGCTTCGCCCAAACCATCCTGGTGGCCGACACCGACGAGGAGGCCGAGCGGCTCTATTCCGAACACGTCAGCTATTTCTACAATCGCTGCCTGCACGTCTATCCGGGCTTCGCCGACGCGCCCGGCTACCGCACGATCAAGACCATCCAGACCGGCGCGCTGTCGCAATACGCCCCGCCGCGCGGCGGCTACGCGCAGCTCACTTGGAAGGACCTGACCGAAGGCGGCCACGTGATCGCCGGGTCGCCGGAAACTGTCCGCCAGCGGATGGAGGAGCTGATCAAGGGCCTCAACGTCGGCAACATCTTCTGCCTGATGCACGTCGGGAACATGCCGGCCGACAAGTGCATGTATTCCAGCAAGCTGTTCGCCGAGAAGGTGATGCCGAAGCTTCGCGGCATGTTCCCCGACTGGGCCGACGACAACCGCTTCTGGACAACGCCGCTGAAGAACCGGGTGACCGCGGGCAGCCTGCCGAAACAGGCGCCGAGCGCCGCCGACCTCGCCAAGACCTACGCGTAAGGGGGGTGACGATCATGGAGCTGAAGACCGTCCAGACCCGCCACCTTCCCGTCCGCTACTTCGAGGGCGGGTCGGGCCCCGACCTGGTCTACCTGCACGGCGAAGGCGGCGTGACCGCCGAGGATCCATTCCTGGGCGCGCTGGCCGCCAAGCACCACGTCTACGCGCCATTGATCCCCGGCTACGGCGACTCGGAAGAGGCGCCCGAGATCCGCGACATGCTGGATTTCACCTTGCACAGCTGGGACGTGGTCGAGGCGCTGGGTCTCAAGGACCCGATCCTCGTCGGCCACTCCATGGGCGGCATGATCGCAGCCGAAATGGCGGCGGTGGCGCCCAACGACGTCTCGCGCCTGGCGCTGATCGCGCCGGCCGGGCTGTGGGACGACGCCCATCCGGTCCCCGACCTCTTCTCGACCCTGCCGTTCGAGATGCCGGCGCTGTTGTTCCACGACGCCGAGGCCGGCGCGGCGATGATGACCGCCGGGCGCAACGTCGAGGACCCGGGATTCCTGCAGGCCTATCTTGTGGCCAACGCCCGCCAGCTCGGCATGGCCGGGCGCATCCTGTTCCCGATCCCGGAGCGGGGGCTCGCCACGCGGCTCTACCGGATCAAGGCCCGGACCGTGCTGATCTGGGGGGATAGCGACCGGCTGATGCCGCCCGCCTATGCGCACGCCTTCAAGAAGGGCATCGCCGGCGCCCAGCTGGTCTCGATCCCCGAGGCCGGCCACATGGTGATCGTCGAGAAGACCGCCGCGGTGGTGGAGGCGATCTCCACCCTCGGCTGAGCGGTGCTCCCGCAGCGGGCGCCGGCGCACTACATGCGCAGGATGTCGCTCGCCCGCCAGCCGTCGCTGTTCGAAGCCGAGGCCGCGCCGGGGCTGCCGGACGGCTTCGCCTATCGGCCGGAGTTCCTTTCGCCGGCGGAAGAAGCGCAGCTCGCCGCCTGGCTCGCGACCCTGCCGTTCGAGGCCTTCCAGTTCCGCGGCTATGAGGGCAAGCGGCGGGTCGTCTCCTTCGGCTGGCAGTACGACTTCACCCGCAGCCATCTGGTGAAGGCCGACGACATGCCGGCCGAGCTCCTGCCGGTCCGCGCGCGGGCGGCCGCCTTCGCGGACCTGGCGCCGGAGGAGCTGCAGCAGTGCCTGCTCAACGAGTACCTCCCCGGCGCGCCGATCGGCTGGCACCGTGACCGGCCGATGTTCGAGAAGGTGACGGGGATTTCGCTGCTCGCGCCCTGCAACTTCCGGCTCCGGCGGCGCACCGAGACCGGCTTCGAGCGGACCGCGATCGAGTTGGCGCCGCGGTCGATCTACCTGATCACCGGGGCGGCGCGGAGCGTCTGGGAGCACTCGATCCCGCCGGTGAAGGCGCACCGCTACTCGATCACCTTCCGCAATTTCCGCGGCTGAACGGCGCCTCCCGGCGCGGATGATCCGGGGGCGGGGTCGGAGCGGTCTTTCCGCGGACGAGCCTCACAGCTGACCTCCACGGCCGCGTTCGATATTTTCCATTTCGGCATCAGTCTTGGGCCGCAGCGGGAGATTATCATTTGCCTCAGCGACGCCATGTTCCGGCTCGCGCGGTCGCTCAATGGCCGCGCTTCCCGTTCGCCCATCCCAACCGGAAGGCCCGTCACCGTGCGTCATCTGTTCAAGTCCGCCGCCCTTGGTCTCGCCGCCGCCCTCGCGCTTTCGACCGGCGCCGCCCAGGCCCAGCCGATCAGCGCCTCGCCCGCCGCCGTCCAGGCCGGCAGCTACAAGCTTGACCCGGCCCACAGCAAGATCACCTGGTCGGTGACCCACTTCGGCTTCTCGACCTACGTCGGCCAGTTCGCGTCGGTGAACGGGACCCTCAAGCTGGATCCCAAGGCGCCCGCCGCCGACGCCGTCAACGTCACCGTCGACACAGGCTCGGTGGGCACGCTCAACCCGGCGCTGGACACCCACCTGAAGTCCAAGGAATTCCTCGACGTCGCCGCGTTTCCGACCGCCACCTTCAAAGCCACCAAGGTGACCGTGACCGGTGCGCGGACCGCCAACATCGACGGCCAGCTGACGCTCCATGGCGTCACCAAGCCGGTGGTCGTGCAGGCCGTGTTCAACCAGGGCGGGGCTAATCCCCTCGACAAGAAATATTCCCTGGGCTTTGCCGGCTCCGCGAAGATCAAGCGCTCGGAGTTCGGCATCACCTCCTACGTGCCGGCGATCAGCGACGATGTCACCTTGACCATCGAAGCCGAGTTCAAGGCGGTTCCGGCGGCCTAAGGCGCACCCCACGCCGAAGACGAAGGGCCGCCCGCAAAGGCGGCCCTTCTTTGCGTCTAAAGCAGGTCGCCGCCGGCCGCCGCCGCTGTCGTACCGTCCTTCTGGAAGGCCTTGATCACGTTGCGGCCGACGGTCCAGCGATGCACTTCGTCCGGGCCGTCCACCAGCCGCTGCGAGCGGATGTGGGTGTACCAGCCGGCGAGCGGGGTATCGCGGCTGTAGCCCAAAGCGCCGTGCAGCTGGATCGCGGTGTCGACCACGTGGTGGACCATGTGCGCCAGGTAGACCTTGGCGATGGAGTTCTCTTGCCGCATGTCCATGCCCTTCTCCGCCTTGTAGGCGATGTGCAGCAGCATCAGGCGCGAGATGTAGAGCTGGGTCGCGCACTCGGCGAGCATGAACTGCACCGCCTGGCGCTCGTCGAGCTTCTTGCCGAAGGTCGAGCGCTTGGTGACGTGGGCCGTGGCCATGTCGAGCGCCCGCTGGGCCATGGCGACGTTGTGCATGCCGTGCCGCAGACGCCCGTAGGCCAGGCGGTGCTGGCCCATGTCGAAGCCGCGCCCCTCGCCGCCCAGCAGGTTCTCGGCCGGGACCACCAGGTCCTTGATCTCGATCTCGGCATGGCCGCCGCCCATGATGTGCGACAGCGGGCCTTCCATGGCCATGGTCGGGATGTCGCGCCTGATGCGGTAGCCGGGGTTGGGCAGCTCGACGATGAAGGTCGAGAACTGCTGGTGGCGCGGGGCGTCCGGGTCGGTGCGGGCCATGACCAGGGCGAGGTCCGCGGCGCTGGCGGCCGAGGAGAACCACTTTTCGCCGTTCAGGACGTAGTTCTCGTTGCCGTCCTTGACCGCGCTCGTGCGCATGCCGGTGGCGTCGGCGCCCGCGGCCTTCTCGGTCATCGAGTAGCAGACGCGCTTCTCGCCGTTCAGCAGGGGTTTGAGGAACTTCTCCTTCTGGAAGTCGGTGCCGTGGGCCAAGAGCGTCAGGATGGTGGCGTCGTCCGGCCCCTGGCTGTTCATGGACAGCGCGCCCAGGTGGCTCTGGCCGAGCTCCATCTGGACGAGCGCATTGGCCAGGGGACCTAAGCCCATGCCGCCATATTCCTTGGGCACGAACGGCAGCCACAGGCCCTGGGCGCGGGCCTTGCCGCGCAGATCGGCCAACACCTGCTTGTAGGACGCCTCGTCCTTGATCAGCTTCTCGGCGGGGATGCATTCGTCCTGCACCCACTGGCGCACGCGCTCGCGGACCGCCTTGGCTTCCGGAGGGATCTCGAAGTCGATGGACATGGCGCTTCCTCGCTGATGTTGGTTGCCGCCAGCGTCCGTCGCGAGGCGGCGCGGAGCAAGCGGCATCGTCGAGCTGCGCCCAAAAGAAAGGGCCGCCCCGGCGTGGGCGGCCCAGGTCTTTCGAGGGTCTTCCGATCCTCAGGCCTCGGGCATATCCCCGCGTTCGCCAGTCTCGCGGCGCGCCCGTTCCAGCTCTTCGGCCTCCGGGCCCTCCAGCGCCTCTTCCGCCTCCTTGGCCTTATGTTCGACCTGCCCGCTCTCCACGAACTTGCGTTCCTCCTCGTCGAAACGGCGCGCGGCGTCGTAGTTGCCCTCGCCTTGGATCTTGTCCTTGTCGGTCATGGCCAGGCCTCCTTGCCTCATCTGGGTAACCCGGAGCCATGACTGGGGTCCCAATAGAGTAGGTCGATGATACGGATAGAATAAAACGATTAGCTCTATTGTTCTGGAAGGCGTTAGTGCGCCATTGGAAGACCTTCGCGCCGACGCGTTCGGCGGACTGCCCCAAGGGAGACGACCATGAGCCTCGCCACCAGCAAGACCCTCGACAACCTCAAGGCCGCGTTCGCGGGCGAGAGCCAGGCGAACCGCCGCTATCTCTACTTCGCCCAGAAGGCGGACGTGGAAGGCTACAACGACGTCGCCGCGGTGTTCCGCTCGACGGCGGAAGGCGAGACCGGCCACGCCCACGGCCACCTGGAATTCATGGAAGCCGTCGGCGACCCCGCCACCGGCCTGCCGATCGGCGGCACCTCGCTGAACCTGAAGGCGGCCATCGCAGGGGAAACCCACGAGTACACCGACATGTACCCGGGCATGGCCCGCACGGCCCGCGAAGAGAACTTCGACGAGATCGCCGACTGGTTCGAAACCCTGGCCAAGGCTGAGAAGTCCCACGCCGGCCGCTTCCAGCGCGCGCTCGAAACCCTCGACTAATCGCGCCGGTTTTCCGGCTCTCTTCAAGGCGGCGGCCTTCGGGTCGCCGTCGCACTTCAGCTTGGCGGGTCAATCGTGAGCGACAGCAAAGATGCGGGCGGCGGTCCGCCGCGGGAGGGCAGTCTCGACGCGCCCTTCCGGCATCCGATCGCCTGGCGCGACGACGACTACTACGACCTTGAAAAGGTCGAGGCGGAGATGCGCCGGCAGTTCGACGTCTGCCACACCTGCCGCCGCTGCTTCAACCTGTGCGACAGCTTCCCCAGGCTGTTCGACGCCATCGACGAGAGCCCCACCGGCGAACTCGATAGCGTGCCGAAG
>NZ_JAQGIZ010000128.1 GCF_028290885.1 Phenylobacterium sp. | reverse complement strand
CGTCGGTCTCGAACACGATCAGGCGCAGCTTGACCTTCAGCGGCGCGGCGTAGGTCATGTCGCGCTGGACGCATTCCTCGACGTCGTACTTCGGCTCTTCGAACTCGTAGGAGACGTACTCGAGCACCGCGCGCTCGTTGAAGTCCTTGATCGGGAAGACGGACTTGAAGACCGCCTCGATGCCTTCGTCCTTGCGGTCGGGCGAGCGGGTCTCGCGCTGCAGGAACTGTTCGTAGGAGGAGCGCTGAACCTCGATCAGGTTCGGCATCTGCACGGCTTCAGGTATGCGGCCGAACGACTTGCGGATCCGCTTCTTGCCGGTGAAGGATTGCGCCATGTTTGTCCCTTGAGGACGCGGGAACGGACTCCCGGCGTCGGTCATTGATGTCCTGCGTCCACCCTCAACCTCCCCTTGCGGGAAAGCCGGACGCTGGAAGGCTCCCCGTTTCGTCGGGAGCGCCCCTTCGCATGGTCGGAGGGCGACGGACCATGCCTCGGGACATTTGACGCGCGAAGCCCAACTCACGAGAGCGCATACGTGCGCGTCACGGGAATCGGGGAATGTCGCGAAGAGGCAGCAGATAGGACTTTTCGGGCGCGGATGGAAGCCCCCCTGCAAAAGAAAATAGCGCGGCCTCGGCGGAAATCCGGCGCCGTCCCTTTTTCACGATCCGCTGCCCGACCGGGACCCTTGCTGACTTCGATCGCCTGCGCTGGTTGCGCGTCAAATTCAATCTGCGGATCCGGGCCCGTGTTCCCGGCCGATCGAGGCGAGCGGTCAGGCTTCCAGCGGCTCGGGCGCATAGAAAAAGGGCCGGAGATCGCTCTCCGGCCCTCGATCGCTTTGCAGCAGGCGGACCCGCGCCCCGCCATTCCGCATCGCGGAATGGCGAATCTTTCTTAGCGAGCGCGACGGCCGCCCTAGGCTGTCTCGCTCTGGCCTACTTGATGGTGACGGAGGCGCCGGCTTCTTCCAGCTTCTTCTTCACTTCTTCGGCTTCCTGCTTGGAGACGTTTTCCTTGACGTTCTGCGGGGCGCCTTCGACCAGGTCCTTGGCTTCCTTCAGGCCGAGGTCCGGACGGACCGAGCGGACTTCCTTGATCACGTTGATCTTCTTGTCGCCACCGGCGGTCAGGACAACGGTGAACTCGGTCTGCTCTTCAGCCGCCTCGACGGGAGCGGCGGCGGCGCCACCGGCGGCGGCCACGGCCACCGGAGCGGCGGCGGAGACGCCCCACTTGTCTTCCAAGAGCTTGGAGAGCTCGGAGGCTTCCAGGACGGTCAGGGTCGAGAGTTCGTCGACCAGCTTTTCGAGATTAGCCATGGGATGGGTTCCTTTGAGGTTCGATGTGTCTTGCGAAATTGACGATCAGGCGGCGTCTTTGGCGGCGTAGGCGCCGAAGACACGCGCGAGCTGGCCCGCCGGAGCCTGCAGGACGCCGGCGATCTTGGTCGCGGGCGCCTGGATGAGGCCGATGAGCTTGGCGCGGAGCTGGTCGAGCGACGGCAGCCGCGCGAGCGCGGCGATCGAGGCCTTGTCCAGCACCTGTTGACCCATGAGGCCGCCGACAACGGTGAACTTCTCGTTGTCCTTGGCGTACTGGGTCGCGACCTTGGCGGCGGAGACCGGGTCCGGGGCGTAGGCGATCGCGACGGGGCCCTTGAAGAGGGCTTCGCCCGCTTCGCCGACCGACCCGTCGAGGGCCTTCTGCACCAGAGTGTTCTTCACCACCTTCAGCTGGGCGCCTTCCTGACGAAGACGGCCCCGCAGATCGGTCATTTCCGCAACGGTCAGACCCAGGTAGTGGGTCACGACCACGGCGCCGGCGCCGTCGAACACGCCCTTGAGCGTCTCGATGGCTTCCTGCTTTTGAGCGCGGTCCATTGCGGTCTCCAACTTACGGTTCGACGCGCGCGAAAGTGCATGCGCCGGTCAGTCAACCTGTCCGAAAGAGAAGCCGCAGCCTCGCGCCCATCGCGGGTAGCGATGCGCGGAAACCTCATCTTCCCGTCTCCCTGCGGCTGAGGACGGGCTCGTCCTCACGTTCCGGCCCCGGGTGACCCCCTGGGCTACGCAGTTCTTGGACAGGATGGGGCGCGGATGGTCGTGCGCCCCGTCCTTCGCAACCCCGAAAGGCGGCGAAAACTCTAAGAGCGGGGGGCTTTACAGGAAGAGCGGCAGAAACTCAACTGGCGGCCCGGAAAAGCGGCCAGAAGAGCCTCAACGCGGCTGACCATGCGTGTCCTCCTTATCGCCGCCCTGGCCGCAGCCCTGATTGGTCTGGTGCTAACCTGTGGGCTCGCCCTGGCCGAAGACGCGCTCGACGCGGCGCCGATGACCTGGCGCGGCGTGCAGCTCGGCGGCGAACAGGTCTTCGAGGGCGACTTCACCACCAACTTCGAGACCAGCGTCTTCCGTCCCGACGGGGCGACCAAGGCCGAGCCCCTGTGGCTTGCGGGCTGGGAGGACCGCCCTGGCGACAACGGCGGCCTTACGCGCCGCTACCACATCCGCTTCGTCGGCCGGCGCACGGTGGAGTCCGGCCGCTACGGCGGCCTGGGCGTCTACAGGCACGAGGTGCTGATCACGCGCCTGATCTCGGCGCGGGTGCTGATCGGGCCGTGAGGCTGCTCAACCGGGGGGAACATAGCGGCCGGGCGGAATGTTGGGCGGATGCGGATGGGGGTGCGATACGCTGCGTGAAGGGATCGACCATGAGCCTCCTTCCAAGATCACTCGCAATCACCGCCGCCCTCTCGGTCCTGACAGCCAGCGGGGCGCTGGCCGCTCCCCCTAGCGGCGCAGCTTCGCCGCCCAGCGCGCCAGCGGCGACATCGGCCCCGATGGCGCCAGCGGCGACCTCGGCGCCGAATTCGCGCAACACCAGCGCTACGACCAGCTCGACACCCACGACCACGCGCGGGCCAGCCCAGACGGGGCAGCCCAACCAAAGCTGCGGAAGCGCCACGGCGCCGAACACTCCTGGCGCGGCCGCCTCCGCGCCCGGCTCTGCGTTCAACCCCAGCGGTCAAGCCGGCTCCGTCTACGCCGGCCAACAGCCGCAGAATTCGCGCAACACCGCCTCGGTGTCGCAGTACGACTCCGCCTGCGCTCACCAGAGGTAGCCTGAGGCAGGCCGATCCTGGGCCCGCCGCCGCGGGCTCAGCGTTCGCTCGCCTCGGCCCGGAACCGCAGGATCAGGCCGTTCCAGCGGGCGTCGTCCTGGTCCCGCTCCTCGACCTGGCCGCCGGCCAGCAGCGCCGCCACGCGGCGCCAGAAGGCCTGCGCGCCGGTGTTGCGGCGCGCGACCGCCAGCTCCCAGAGGCCCGGACGGGCGCCGATAATCGCCAGGGCGGCCGCCTGCCCCACCCCGCTGCGCCGGTGTTTGCGGGCGACGAAGAACTCGGCGATCTGGAAATCCAGGGGCAAGCCTGAGTGGGAATAGGCGTTGACCATCGCGAACCCGGCCAGGCGGCCATCGGCCCGGATCAGCAGGACCTCGTGCCGGGGCTCGTTCCAATAGTTGTCCAGCAGGCCGTATTCCTCCAGCCGCCCGTCCTCGCCCAGCTCGCCCTCGGGGCGATCGAACCATTGCTCCGAGAAGTCGTGCGCATAGAGCTGGAAGAGGTTGACCAGCGTCCGGCGTTTTTCGCGGCCGGCGGGTTCAAGCGTGACCTCGGCCATTGGCGAGCTCCTCGCACGAAAAAGGGGAGCCGCGTCGCTGCGGCTCCCCTGATTTCTAGCCTATTGGAAGGCCCTTAGGAGCCGGCCGTAGCCGTGTCCACCTTGAAGCCCGGGCCCATCGTCGAGGAGAGGCTGATCTTCTTGATGTAGATACCCTTGGCGCCCGAGGGCTTGGCCTTGTTCAGCGCATCGACCAGCGCCTTCACATTGGCCAGCAGGGCGTCCTCGGTGAAGCTCGCCTTACCGATGCCGGCGTGGATGATGCCGGTCTTTTCGGTGCGGAACTCGATGGCCCCGCCCTTGGCGTCCTTCACGGCCTGGGCCACGTTCGGCGTGACCGTGCCGACGCGGGGGTTCGGCATCAGGCCGCGCGGGCCCAGCACCTTACCCAGGCGGCCGACCAGGGCCATCATGTCGGGGGTGGCGATCACCCGGTCGAAGTCCATGAAGCCGCCCTGGATACGCTCCACCAGGTCCTCGGCGCCGACGATGTCGGCTCCCGCGGCGGTGGCTTCGGCGGCCTTGGCGTCCTTGGCGATGACGGCGACGCGGACGTCGCGGCCGGTGCCGGAGGGCAGGCTGACCACGCCGCGGACCTGCTGGTCGGCGTGGCGCGGGTCGACGCCCAGGTTGACGGCGATCTCGACGCTCTCGTCGAACTTGGCCGTGGCGTTGGCCTTGACCAGCTTGACGGCTTCTTCGACCGGATGGGCGACGGTGCGGTCGCCGGTGAAGGCCTTGAGGCGCTTGGAAGTTGCCATGTCCTAGCGCTCCACGATCTCAAGACCCATCGAGCGGGCGGAGCCCTCGATGATCTTGGCGGCGGCCTCGACGTCGTTGGCGTTGAGGTCCTTCATCTTCTTCTCGGCGATGTCGCGTAGCTGGGTGCGGGTGATCTTGCCCGCCACCGACCGGCCCGGCTCCTTGGAGCCCGACTTCAGCCCGATCGCCTGCTTGATGTAGTAGCTCGCCGGCGGGGTCTTGGTGACGAAGGTGAAGCTCTTGTCCTGGTAGACGGTGATCACCGTCGGGAGCGGCGTGCCCTTCTGTTCCTTCTCGGTGCGGGCGTTGAATTCCTTGCAGAAGCCCATGATGTTGACGCCGCGCTGGCCCAACGCCGGCCCGATGGGCGGCGAAGGCGTCGCAGCGCCCGCGGGCACCTGCAGCTTGATATAGCCCAAGATCTTCTTGGCCATCGTTTCTCCTCATGGCTCCCCAGGAGCCGGTTGAGCCGTGGTGCGGGGTCACGGTGGCCGCCCCCTCCCACGGATTTGAAATTCGCAGGCACAAGCCCGGCGAAGCCGGCGGCATTATCAGTCAAAGCTGACAATCGCAACGAAAACCCGGCGAAGAGATCGGTCCACGAACCACACCAACGCGCACCGCGGGACAGCGAAGCTCCCGTTCGTGTGGCTCGTGTGGCTCGTGGATGAATCCTGACCCCGCATCCGCGGGGCCATGGCTCAGGACGTCTTTTCGACCTGGTTGTATTCCAGCTCGACCGGGGTGGCGCGGCCGAAGATGGAGACGGTGACCCGCAGGCGGGCGCGCTCCTCGTCGACCTGCTCCACCGAGCCGTTGAAGCTGGCGAACGGGCCGTCGGTGACGCGCACCTGTTCGCCGATCTCGAACTGGATCGTGGGCTTGGGCCGCTCGACGCCTTCCTCGATGGCGCCGATGATGCGGGCGACCTCCTTGTCGGAGACCGGCATCGGCTTGGAGCCGGAGCCCAGGAAGCCCGTCACCTTCGGGGTGTTCTTGATGAGGTGGTAGGCCTCGTCGGTGAGCTCCATCTTCACCAGCACATAGCCTGGGAAGAACTTGCGCTCGGCGTTGACCTTGCGGCCGCGGCGGATCTCGACGACGTCCTCGGTGGGCACCAGGATGTCGGAGAAGTTCTCTTCGAGCCCCTGCGTCCTGGCTTGCTCGCGGATGCTCTCGGCCACCTTCTTCTCGAAGTTCGAGTAGGCGTGGACGATGTACCACTTGTGGCGCGGGTTCGACGGGGCGGTGGTTTCTGCGGCTTCGGACATGTCTCTAACTTAACCCCCGCTGGCCAGCTTGAGTATCTGGTTGATGGTGAGGCTGACGCCCGCGTCCACCAGCCAGAAGAAGACCATGGCGACGACGACCATGATGCCGACCATCACCGAGGTGATCCAGGTCTCGCGGCGGGTCGTCCAGGTGATCTTGCGGGCCTCGGAGCGGACCTCGCGGGCGAACTGGGCGAGGCTGGTGCGCTTCTTGGGCGGCGCGAGCGTCGCGGCCGAGGGGCTCGCCATGACCGCGGCGGTCTTGGCGGCGCGGTTGCGGATTGCTGACGGGTTTGTGCCCGGTTTCCTGGCCATGGCGGCTTTCTTCGAACTCTCGCTTCTCGGGGCTGCGGACGTCGCGCCCCTATTCTCGCACATATAGGGTGGCAGGAGTGGAGGGACTCGAACCCCCGGCCCTCGGTTTTGGAGACCGATGCTCTACCAGCTGAGCTACACTCCTTCGGCCCCCGACAATGAAACAGCGCGCCGGAAGGCGGCAAGCCCTCGGCGCGCGCGGCTCATCGCCGGAGCCGGGTCGTTTAGCAGGGGCGCCTTGTCCGGGCAAGGCGGATCGGATGTCGCGCCCCGCTCGTTCCCAAGGGGCCGAACACCCGATCCGGAGCGCCTTCGATGCCCGACACCCAGCAACGCTACAACCGCGACGACGACCAGAAACCCGGCCGGCCGCCCCGGCCCGCCACCGAGCCCGCGGGCGCCGAGGGCTCGACCCGCACCGCCAAGACATTGACCGATCCGGGATCAGGCGAACCGGCGCCGGGCGCGCCGGCCCCGAACCGGTCGACCCACGATGAAACGGACAGCCACCGCTAGCTCGGCGGCCGCCCCACGCCGCCACGCCGCTTCTTGCCGCGCGCAACCTCGGTGGCGAGCGCCTCCAGGCGGGGACCCCAGAGCATGCGGAAGCGGTCGAGCCACGCGTCCACCTCCTGCATAGGGCCCGGTTCAATCGCATAGATTCGCCGCGGGCCGTCGATCCGCGCGGTGGCGAAGCCGGACTCGCGCAGCACCTTGAGGTGCTGGGAGACCGCCGACTGGGTGATGCCGAATTCCCGCTGCACGGCGGCCGTCACCTCGCCCGAGCTCGCCTCCCCGTCGGCCAGCAGCTCCAGGATCCGCCGCCGCACCGGATCGCCCAGGACGTCGAAGGCGTGCATCAGCCGCCCGTGTAGAACTTGGCGGTGGTCTCGGCGGCTGCCCGGGCCTTTGCCGGGTCTTCGCCATTGGCGATGTCGGCGGCGCACCAGCCCTCGGCGCTTCCGCGGATGAAGGCCTTGCCGTCGTCCGAGGCGGACCAGGCGGCGAACTCGTCCTTGTCCACGGCCGCCCCCCTAGCGGCCAGATGCAGGGCGAGGCCGATCAGCGTCAGGTCCCAGCCCACGCCGACCGCGCCGGGACCATAGGTGTCCCAATGGGGATCGATCGGCGCCAAGTGCTCAAGCGTCAGGTCGGTCCGTCCCTCGCCGGCCGCCGACAGCCGCACCTTGACCCAGCTCACGCCACCGCCGAACTCCCAGGTGACCGCCAGGCTGTGCGGCGGCTCGCATTCGGTGATGGTCCCGCCGGCGTTGCCCTCCAACTGGTACTTGCCGCCCAGCCTCAAGTCGCCGCTGACCGCCAGGAACCAGCGCGGGATGCGCTCGGCGCGGGTCAGGGCGTCCCACAGGTCGTCGACGTCGGTGTCGTAGCGACGCGAGGCCACCACCACGCGTACGGGCGTGCCCTCGTGCTGGCGATCCTCGACCCTGCGGACGACCGCGCCGATGAAGCCAGGGATGTCGATCTGCATGCGAGCCTCCGATAATTGAGAGGCCAGCTTGCAGTCATGGCTTATATTAGTCGAGTCTAAATTAAGGGATCAAAGAAAAGGCCGCCGGGGTTCGCCCGGCGGCCCTTCTGAACTCATCCCTCCTCTTTAGGGGAGGGACAGGCCGCGTAGCGGGCCAGGGTGGGGGAGTCGCGTTCAAGCTCCGGCGACCGAGCTTGGCCCACGCACCCCCACCCGTCCCGGGCTTCGCTCGGTCCACCCTCCCCTAAAGAGGAGGGATGGAAATCCTACTTGATGATCTTCGACACCACGCCGGAGCCGACCGTGCGGCCGCCCTCGCGGATGGCGAAGCGCAGGCCCTGGTCCATGGCGATCGGGGTGATCAGCTCGACGTTCAGCTCGGCGTTGTCGCCGG
>NZ_JAQGIZ010000125.1 GCF_028290885.1 Phenylobacterium sp. | reverse complement strand
TCGTGCGCCGGCTGCCGTCTTCGCGCGGCTCGGCCTCGATGGTGATGGCCTGGGCCGGGCAGATCGCCTCGCAGAGCTTGCAGGCGATGCAGCGTTCCTCGCCGTTGGGATAGCGGCGCAGCGCATGTTCGCCGCGGAAGCGCGGGCTCTGCGGATTGCGCTCGTTCGGATAGATCACCGTCGCCTTGGGCCGGACCATGTACTTCAGGCCAAGCCCCAGCGCGCCCGCGAAATCCATCAGGGCCGCGCCCTTCATCGCCTGTCCGATACGCTGGAACATGGTCACTTCCCCTTGCAGGCGTAGTCTTGGATGTATTGGGCGTCGCCGCCGTTCTTCAGGACCAGCTGGCCGCCCTGCGCGGCGCATTCGTCTTGGGCGCGCTTGAGCGAGTCGTAGTCCGCCGTCCCGGAGACGTTGTTGCCGGTCGCCTCGCAGGCGCTGAGGCCCAGGGCCAGGATGATCAGGGCGGCGGCGGTTCTCATCCGGCCGCTCCGAAGGCTACGGGAGCATAGACCCGCCAGCCGGCCACCAGGGCCACCGCCACCAGCGAGGTGGGCAGAAACACCTTCCAGCCCAGCCGCATCAGCTGGTCGTAGCGGTAGCGCGGCACGACGGAGCGCACCATGGCGTTCATGAAGAAGACGCAAAAGGTCTTGGCCGCCAGCCAGAACAGCCCGAACAGGCTGACCAGAGTGGGCGCCCAACTGGCGGTGAACGGCGTCGGGAACGGGGCCTGCCAGCCGCCCAGGAACAGCACCGCCATCAGCCCGCTCATCAGGATGATGTTCGCGGTTTCGGCCAGGTAGAACAGCATGTAGGGCGTGGAGCCGTATTCGATGGCGTAGCCGGCCACCAGCTCGCTCTCGGCCTCGGGCAGATCGAAGGGCGGGCGGTTTGTCTCGGCCAGGCCGGAAATGAAGAAGATCACCCCCATGGGGATCATCACCAGCGCCAGCGGCAGGTTCTTCAGGCCGCCGCCCAGGATGTTCCAGTTCCAGAAGCCGCCGCCCTGCAGCTCGACGATGCGGGTCAGGTTCATGGTGCCGGCCAGCAGGATCACGGTGATGATCACGAAGCCGATGGAGACCTCGTAGGAAACCATCTGAGCCGCGGAGCGCAGCGCGCCGAGGAACGGGTACTTCGAGTTGGACGCCCAGCCGCCCATGATGATGCCGTAGACGCCCATCGAGGAGACGGCGAACAGGTAGAGGATCCCGACGTTGATGTTGGAGACCACCCAGCCGGGCGCGAGCGGCATGGCCGCCCAGGAGCCGAGCGCCAGGGTCACGCTGATCAGGGGCGCCAGCAGGAAGACCACCTTGTCGGCGCCGGCCGGAATGATCAGCTCCTTGATCAGGAACTTGCCGAGGTCGGCGAAGGACTGCAGCAGGCCGAACGGGCCCACCACGTTGGGGCCTTTGCGCATCTGCACGCCGGCGAAGATCTTGCGGTCGCCGTAGATCAGGAAGGCGACGGTCAGCAGCAGGACGACGGTGACCAGCAGGATCTGGCCCACGGTCAGCAGGGTCCAGCCGATGGGGGTGGTCCAGAAAGCGGGTATGGCGCTGGGCATCTATTCCGCCGCGATCTTGGCGGCGCCCGAAGCCAGGGCGGCGCACTCGGCCATCGTCACGCTGGCGCGGGCGATGGGGTTGGTCAGGTAGAAGGAGGCGACGGCGCTGGCGAACGGCGCGTCGGAAAGCTCGCCCTTGCCGCCCAGCAAGCTGAGGTCCAGCCCGGCGGCGCCCTCTCGGCCCGCCACATAGTCGATGCGGCCGAAGGTCGGGTGGTCGGCGAAGAGCTTGGCGCGCAGCTGGTCCAGGCTGTCATAGGGCAGCTTGGCGCCCAGCCGTTCGGAGAGCGCGCGCAGGATCGCCCAGTCCTCCTTGGCCTCGCCCTTGGGGAACACGGCGCGGACGCCCTGCTGCACCCGGCCCTCGGTGTTGACGTAGAAGCCGTTCTTCTCGGTGTAGGCGGCGCCCGGCAGGATCACGTCGGCCCGGTGGGCGCCACGGTCGCCGTGGGTGCCGAGGTAGACGGTGAAGGCCTTGGACGCCGAGGTGTCGATCTCGTCGGCGCCCAGCAGGAAGAGCAGGTCCGCGCCGCCCTTCGCCACCAGTTCGCCCGCCGTCTTGCCGCCCGGCCCCGGAAGGAAGCCCAGGTCCAGGCCGCCGACCCGGGAGGCCGCCGAGTGCAGCACGTTCCAGGTCATGCCGAAGGCCTTGGCGACGCCGGCCGCGGCCTTGAGCACCGCCGCGCCGTCGCCCCGCGCCAGGGCCCCTGCCCCGACCACGATCGCCGGAGCCTTGGCGTTTTTCAGCGCGGCGACGAAGTCGCTCTTCGACTTGCCGAGCCCGCCCAGCGTCTTCGGGCCCGCGCCCAGGTAGTCGTGAGGATAGGTGAGGTCCGCCTGCGGGCCGATGACGCCGACCCGCAGGGCGCCGGCCAGCCAGCGCTTGCGCAGGCGCGCGTTCAGCACCGGCGCCTCGGTGCGCGGATTGACGCCCACCAGCAGCACCACGTCGGCGTCCTCGATGCCCATGATGGTCGAGTTGAACAGCCAGCTCTCGCGCGGGCCGGCGCCCAGCGCCATGCCGTCCTGCCGGCAGTCGGTGGACTGCACGCTCAAGGACCGGAAGAGGTCGAGCGCGGCCTTCATGGACTCCGCGTCCTGCAGATCTCCGGCGATCACGCCGATGCGGTCGGGCGCGGTCGTCCTGATCTGAGACGCCACCGCCTCCAGCGCCTGGCTCCAGGTCGCGGGCCTGAGCTTGCCGGCCTCGCGGATGTAGGGCTGGTCGAGGCGCTGGCGGGCCAGGCCGTCGACGGCGTAGCGGGTCTTGTCGGAGATCCACTCCTCGTTGATGTCCTCGTTGACGCGCGGCAGCACGCGCAGCACGGCCGAGCCGCGCGCATCCACCCGGATCGCCGAGCCCAGGGCGTCCATCACGTCGACGCTCTGGGTCTTCTTCAGCTCCCAGGGCCGGGCGTTGAAGGCGTAGGGCTTGGAGGTGAGCGCGCCCACTGGGCACAGGTCGATGATGTTGGCTGACAGCTCCGACGTCACTGCCTTGTCGAGATAGGTCGTGATTTCAACGTCTTCGCCGCGGGAGATGAGACCGATTTCCGGCACGCCGGCGACCTCGGTGATGAACCGGACGCAGCGGGTGCACTGGATGCAGCGGGTCATGACCGTCTTGATCAACGGCCCCATGAACTTTTCTTCGACGGCGCGCTTGTTGTCGGCGTAGCGGCTGTCGTCGCGACCATAGCCCATGGCCTGGTCCTGCAGGTCGCACTCGCCGCCCTGGTCGCAGATCGGGCAGTCCAGCGGGTGGTTGATGAGCAGGAACTCCATCACCCCGTGGCGGGCCTTCTTCACCTTCGGCGTGTCGGTGAAGATCTCCATGTTCTCGGCGGCCGGCAGGGCGCAGGAGGCCTGCGGCTTCGGCGGCCCGGGCTTCACCTCCACGAGGCACATGCGGCAGTTGCCGGCGATGGAGAGCCGCTCGTGGTAGCAGAACCGCGGGATCTCCTTGCCCGCCAGCTCGGCCACCTGCAGCACGTTCATGCCGGCTTCGAATTCCACCTCGACGCCGTCGACTTTGCAAATCGGCATGAGCTTACTCCGCCGCCTGCAGGGTATGGCCCTGCACGTGGGGCTTGCCGGCGCGATAGAGGGTGATGCGGTCTTCCACCTCGTGGCGGAAGTGGCGGAACAGGCCCTGGATCGGCCAGGCCGCCGCGTCGCCCAGGCCGCAGATGGTGTGGCCTTCGACCTGGCTCGCGACGTCCAGCAGCAGGTCGATCTCGGCCATCTCGGCCTCGCCGGTGACCATCCGCTCCATCACCCGCCACATCCAGCCGGTGCCTTCGCGGCAGGGGGTGCACTGGCCGCAGCTCTCGTGCTTGTAGAAATAGGACGCCCGGGCGATCGCCTTCACCAGGTCCGCGTCCTTGTCGAAGACGATCATGGTGCCGGTGCCGAGGCCGGAGCCGCGGGCCTGCAGGTCCTCGTAGGTCATGATGGCTTCGTCGCACTCGGCCGCGGGGATCATCCGCACCGAGATGCCGCCGGGGATCACGGCCTTCAGGTTCGACCAGCCGCCGCGCACGCCGCCGAAGTGGTCCTCGATCAGCTGGCGGACCGAGATGCCGACGGCTTCCTCCACCACGCAGGGCTTGTTCAGGTGGCCGGAGCCGGCGAACAACTTTGTTCCAGTTGATTTCTCCGTCCCGAAGCCGGCGAACCATCCGGCGCCGCGGCGCAGGATGGTGCCGACGACGGCGATGGTCTCGACGTTGTTGACCGTGGTCGGGCAGCCGTAGATGCCGGCGCCGGCCGGGAACGGGGGTTTCAGGCGCGGCTGGCCCTTCTTGCCCTCGAAGCTTTCCATCAGCGCGGTCTCGTCGCCGCAGATGTAGGCGCCGCCGCCGTGGGTGACGCGGACGTCGCAGTCCCAGCCGTGGACGTTGCCAGGCCCGATCAGCTTGGCGTCGTAAGCTTGGCGGATGGCGGCGGTCAGGCGCTCGCGCTCGTGGACGTATTCGCCGCGGATGTAGATGTAGGCGGTGTGCGCCCGCATGGCCTTGCAGGCGATCAGGCAGCCTTCGATCAGCAGGTGCGGGTCGTTGCGGAGGATGTCGCGGTCCTTGCAGGCGCCGGGCTCGGACTCGTCGGCGTTGACCAGCAGGTAGTGTGGCCGCTCGCTCTCCTGCTTGGGCATGAAGGTCCACTTCAGGCCGGTGGCGAAGCCGGCCCCGCCGCGGCCGCGCAGGCCCGAGGCCTTCATCTGGTCGCAGATCCACTCCGGCGTCTGGGCGACGATGTCCTTCGTGCCGTTCCACGCCCCGCGCAGCCTCGCGCCCTCCAGGCCCCAGTCGTGGACGCCGTAGATGTTGAGGAAGATGCGGTCCTTGTCGGCCAGGATGCCAACCACGCCTAAGCTCCCTTACTCATGCTTGGTGACCTGGGCCGGCGAAGCCCGGCGATGAACCAGATCTGGGCGCCGAAGCCCACCAGCAGCGCCGCGACGAAGGCGGCGAGCGCCCAGGCCTGTCCGTACTTGAAATAGCCGACCACGCCGGCCAGCGCGCCCAGCAACGCCAGCGCATTCACGGCCATCATGACCGCGCGGCGCCGCTTCAGGGTGGCGACGTCCAGGCTCATGCCGGCGCCTTCGCGGTCTTGGAGGGCTTCTCGGGCAGGTTCGGGATCTTGATCTTCTTGGCCAGCGAGCCGTCGTAGAGCTTGGGGTCGGTGAGCGCGATGGGGCCGCCCTCCGGCGCCGAGCCCTGGCGGCCGATGGCCGAGCCCGGCTTCGGCTTCTTGCCGGCGGCGAAGGCGTCCAGCAGCTTCTCGAAGCTCTCCGGTGTCAGGTCCTCGTAGTAGTAGTCGTTGATCGCGGCCATCGGCGCGTTCGCGCAGGCGCCCATGCATTCGACTTCCTGCCAGTAGAACTTGCCGTCCGCGCTGCGGTGGTTCGAGGGGCCGAACTTGCGCTGGCAGACCGCCAGCAGGGCTTCGGAACCGCGGGTCTGGCAGGGCGTGGTGCCGCAGACCTGCACCAGGGCCAGGTCGCCGACCGGCTCCAGCATGAACATCGTGTAGAAGGTGGCGATCTCCAGGACGCGGATCACCGGCATGCCGAGCAGCTCGGCGACCGCACGGATGGCCGGCTCGGAGACCCAGCCCTCCTGCTTCTGGACGAGCCACAGGATGGCGATCACCGCCGACTGCTGGCGGCCGGCCGGGAAGTTTTCCATCCAAGTGCGCGCGGCCTTCAGCGTCTTGGGCTGGAAGGTGAAGCTGTCGGGCTGGACCTGGGCAAGCCTGCGGACGCTCAACGGTCTATCTCCCCGAACACGATGTCCAGCGAGCCCAGGATGGCGGAGACATCGGCCAGCATGTGGCCGCGGCACATCCAGTCCATCGCCTGCAGGAAGGGATAGCTCGGCGCGCGGATCTTGCAGCGGTAGGGCCGGTTGGTGCCGTCCGAGACCAGATAGACGCCGAACTCGCCCTTGGGCGCCTCGACCGCGGCGTAGACCTCGCCGGGCGGGGTGCGGTAGCCCTCGGTGAACAGCTTGAAGTGGTGGATCAGCGCTTCCATCGAGCGCTTCATCTCGCCGCGCTTCGGCGGCGCGACCTTGTTGTCCTGCGAGATCGACGGGCCGGGCGTCTTCATCAGGCGCTCGCAGCACTGGGCCATGATTTTCACCGACTGGCGCATCTCTTCCATGCGGCAGAGGTAGCGGTCGTAGCAGTCGCCGTTGATCCCCAGCGGGATGTCGAACTCCATGTCCGAATAGCACTCGTAGGGCTGGCTGCGGCGCAGGTCCCAGGCGA
>NZ_JAQGIZ010000114.1 GCF_028290885.1 Phenylobacterium sp. | reverse complement strand
CGGCGGAGGTTCGGTGGAGGACCTCTGGCCGTTCAACGACGAGGCCTTGGCCCGCGCCGTGGCGGCCTGCGTCATCCCGCTGATCAGCGCCGTCGGCCACGAGACCGACACCACCCTCATCGACTTCGTGTCGGACCGCCGCGCGCCGACGCCGACCGCCGCCGCCGAGATGGCGACCCCGGTGCTGGCCGACCTGAAGGCGGCGGTGAGCGACCTGAGCGCGCGAATGCACCGCTGCGGCGGGCGCGCCGTGGAGGATCGCCGCGGGCGCGTGGAGGCCGCCGGCCGGGCGCTGGGACGCCTGCCGGACCTGCTGCGGCTGGCCGAGCAGCGCTTCGACATCGTCTCCGGCCGGCTGGCGGCGGGGCTTGCGCGCAACGCCGCGGCCCATGAGCGCGAGCTGGTGCGGGTCTCGGCGCGCCTGACGCCGCTATTGCTCCAGCGGCCGCAGGCGGTGCAGCGCCAGCGGCTGGACGGGGTCGCCCAGCGCCTGCAGCCGGGCGTCCTGCGCGCCCTCGAGCGCGCCGGCGAGCGGTTCGGCGCGCTCTCCAAGCTCTATGCCTCCGTCGATCCGGAGCGGCCGCTGCAGCGCGGCTTCGCCCGCGTCACCCGCGTCGACGGCTCCATCGTCCATGCGGGCGCGGTGCTGGCCTCGGGCGAGGAGGTGGCGATCAAGTTCGGCGACCAGGTGACCCGCCAGGCGGTGATCGATGGGTCCGGCGGCGAGGCGGCCGCCGCAAAACCCGCCCGCGGCAAGCCGAAAGCCAGTCCCGTCGCGCAGGGCGACCTGTTCTGAGGCCGACCCCTGTTCTGGGACGGGCCCCCGCGCTAAATAGTGGGCGATGAACGCTCACGACCGCGATTTCGCCGGCTCCGACCTGGCCAGGCTGCACTACGGCGACGGCGACTTCGCGGTGCTGAAGCCCGGCCGCTACGTGATCTGCGCGGTCACCGGCCTGAAGATCCCGCTGGAGCAGCTCCGTTACTGGAGCGCCCCCCTGCAGGAGGCCTACGCCGGCCCGGCCGAGGCGCTGCAGCGCTGGCGCGAGACGAACGGCTAGGCCGCACCGCGCTTGTAGATCTCGTTCGGCCAGCGCTTGTGCACCCAGAACCACTCGGCGGGGCGTTCGCGCACCCGATCCTCGATGAAGGCGTTGACCCGCCGCACGCCCGCCTCGATATCGGCGTTGCGGTCGCCGGTGTCGGTGAGCCGGATCGGCTCGTGCACCACCACGCGGAAGCGGGCCTTGTGCTTGCGCTGCACGCTCATCGGCTGCAGCGGGACGCCGAACCGCAGGGCGAAACTGGAGGGGCCAGGCGCGGTGTGGGCCATCACGCCGAACAGCGGGGCGGCGACGCCGCCATTGAACTTCTGGTCGTTCATCAAGGCCACGGACTCGCCGCGCGAGAGCGCCCGCAGGAGCTCGCGGGCCCCGTCCGTGCCCTTCGGCGCGAACAACCGCACGCCGTAGCGCCAGCGGCTCTTGCGGATGCGCTCGTCGACGAAGGGGTTGTTGGTGGCGCGGTAGGTGATCTGGCAGGTGATGCCCGAATGGATGATCACCGCCGGCATGATCTCGAAGCTCGAGAAGTGGCCGGAGATGAAGATCACCGGCCCGGCCCCATCGCGGATCGCCGCCAGCCGCTCGGCGCCCACCACTTCGACTCGGGAAGGGTCGGCGATGATCCGGTCGAGGATCAGGAACTCGGCGGCCCAGCGGCCTGCGTGGCCCCACTGTTCGTCCAGCAGGCGGGCGATCTCCTGGTCGGGCGCGTCCGGAAAGGCGATCCGCAGGTTGCGTTCCGCCACGCGGTGCGCGCTGGTCAGCGGACCGAAGGTGCGAAAGAACCTGGCGCCAAAATCGGACACTGCGTCGATGGGGAAGATGCGCGCCAGCAGGGCTACGGCGCCATAGGCCCAGGCCTCGATCCGCCACAGGATGTTCTGTCGCCCCTGCGCCGGTGATTCCGTCATGCTCCTCTAGTACGGCTCACCCTGTGACCCTGGCAACGCGCGGATTGGCGCGAGGCTTGCGGCGGGCTCGGCGCGCCGTCCCGTACCGGGACATGCGCCTTGAGGAGAACGGGCGTCGCGTCATGATGGATGTGATCGATATTCATCTGGGTCGTCGGCTTCGCCGCCGCCGCCGGATCCTGGGCCTGACCCAGCAGCAGCTCGCCAGCGCCTGCGGCGTGCGCTTCCAGCAGATTCAGAAGTACGAATGCGCCGCCAATCGCATGTCGGCGGCCCGCCTTTGGCAGCTGTCCGAGGTGCTGGAGGTGCCGGTGAGCTACTTCTACGAGGGCCTGTCGGTGGACGGCCCCGCGCAGGAGGACCCCGAGCCCCCGGAGCCGGTGGCGGGCAAGGAGACCAAGGCCTTGATCCGCGCCTTCACGAACCTGAGCGAACGGCCGCGCCAGCGGCTCTTGGAGCTGGCGAAGTTCCTCAACGAGAGCGAGCTCGAGCCCACCCGGCACGCGTTCCCCTAAAGGGCGCCAAGGGGTAAAGCGGTCGCATGACCGCCTTATCCCCTGACCGTCTCGCTCCGGATCTTCTCGAAGAGCTCGACAGCTTCCTCATCGAGCTCAACCGCGCGGCGGCGGGGGCCATCCTGCCCCTGTTCCGCGCTGACCACGGCCTGGTGGACAAGGGCGGCGAGCGGGGCTTCGACCCTGTCACCGACGCCGACAAGGGCGCCGAGCGCGCCATCCGCGCCCTGATCTCCGAGCGCTATCCCGCCCACGGCGTCATCGGCGAGGAATATGGCGAGGACCGGCCCGACGCCGAGTTCGTCTGGGTGCTGGATCCCGTGGATGGGACGCGGGCGTTCATCGCCGGCCTGCCGCTCTGGTGCACCCTGATCGGCCTGCGGTGGCAGGGCAGGCCCGTGCTGGGCTCCATCGGCCAGTCGTTCCTTGGCGAGCTCTACATCGGCCACGCTGGCGGCTCGCGCCTGATGACCCGCGGCCAGAGCCGGCCGCTCCGGGTGCGGCCCTGCCCGCAACTCTCCAAGGCCATCATCTCCACCACCGACCCGGCCATCTTCCAGGGCGCGGAACGGGACGCCTGGCGCGCGGTCCGCACCGCGGCGCGGCTGGCGCGCCTGGGCTGCGACGCCTACGCCTACGCCATGGTCGCGGCCGGCACGATGGACCTGGTGCTGGAGACACGCCTGCAGGCCTGGGACATCGACGCGGCGATCCCGGTGATCGCCGGCGCAGGCGGGCTCACCACCGACTGGCGGGGCGAACCGGTGGGCGACCATGGCGGCCAGGTCGCCATCGCCGGCGACCGCGCCTGCCTCGAGCAGGCGCTGGTCGCCCTCGCGGACGCCGCAGCCTAGGTTGAAGGCTCAATCATCTGACCCCCACGATCGTCATCGCCCGGCTTGTCCGGGCGACCCATGAACACCGAATCGCGCAGGCGAGCCCACGGAGCCGCCGTGGTCGCCCTTCGACGCTGAGATCATGGGTGGCCCGGACAAGCCGGGCCATGACGTCACATTAATTGAATCAATGAGTTGGTTGAGTTTCCAACCTAGGGCTTCTTCGGCGCCGCCTTCTTCGCGGGCGGTTTCCTGGCCGCCGCCGGCTTCTTGGTGGCGGCAGGCGTCTTCGCCACCGCGGGCTTCGTCGCCGCAGTGGGGTTTTTCGCCACAGCGGGCTTCTTCGCCGCGGCGGGTTTCGCCGCGGCCTTGGCTGCGGGCGCCTTCTTGGCGGCCGGCGCCTTGGCCGGAGCCTTCTTCACAGCCGGCGCCTTCGCCGCGGCCGGCTTGGCGGCCGCCTTGGCGGGCGGCTTCTTCACCGCTGCGGCCTGGGCGGCCGGCTTCCTCGCCGCAGGCTTCTTGGCCGCCGCAGGTTTCTTCACCGCTACGGCCTTGGGCGCGGGCTTGGCCGCCGCCTTGGCTGCGGGCGCCTTCTTCGCCGCGGGCTTCTTGGCGGCCGGCTTCTTGGCCGTGGCAGGCTTCTTGGCCGCGGCTGGTTTTGCAGCGGCCGGGGTCGGCGTGGCGGGCTTTGCTGTGACCGTCGGGGCCGCGGGCGCCGGCGCCGGCGCCGGAGCAGTGGCCGGTGCGGCCTTGGGCGGCTCGGCGGGGGTCGGCGCGACCCGGCCGGTGAGCGCGTCGAAGGCTCTCAGGAAGATGTTACGCATCGGGTCGGTCTCCATCAGGATTTCGTGAAAAGCGCCGGGGACGTTGATGAACTTTCCCTGCGGCAGGTGACGGGCGGCGGCGGCCTGGGCCGCCGTATCGACAAGCTGGTCGTCCTCGGCAGAGACAATGACCACGGGCACGGTGACGTTCCGCAAGGTGTCGGCCCGGGCGAGGTAGGCGGTGGCGCGCAGGCCGAAGTCGATCCACCCCCAGGTCGGCCCGCCCAGCGCCAGTT
>NZ_JAQGIZ010000095.1 GCF_028290885.1 Phenylobacterium sp. | reverse complement strand
GGGCGGATCAAGGCCGCGGCCGTGCGGGAGTTCCTGCGGGGCGTATCGCGCGACCGGCTCGAGGCCGACGCCCGCGAGTTCGCCGAGCGGTTCTCCGGCAGCCTGCTGCGCCCCGACGCCGTCGCGGCCTGGAAGCGCTGGCGCAGCGAGCCTGTGCGGCTGGTCATCGTCACCGCCTCGCCGGACCTGGTCGTGGCCCCCTTCGCCCGCGCGCTGGGGGCGGACGCGCTGCTGGGCACCGAGCTCGCCTTCGACGCCCAGGATCGGGTCGTGGGCGCGTTTTCGACGCCCAACTGCCGAGGGCCGGAGAAGGTCGTGCGGCTGAAGGACGCCTTCGGGCCCGACCTCGTCCTCAAGGCCGCCTACGGCGACACCAGCGGCGACCGCGAAATGCTGGCGATGGCCGAGACCGCCGGCTATCGGGTGTTCAAGGGGACGCCATGAGACACGCCCGCGACGCCGACCTCGATCGGCTGGAAGACCTGCTGGCGCAGCTCCGCACCCTGCCCGGCCTCAAGGAGAAGAAGCGCGGCGTGTTCTACCGCAAGTCCCGCGGCTTCCTGCATTTCCACGAGGACCCGAGGGGCATGTTCGCGGACATCAGCGATCCGGACGAGCGGATCGACGTCACCCACGCGGCAGGACGGGAGGCGTTGATGCGGGCGGCGCGGGACAGGCTCAAGGCCTAGCCGACCAAGGCTCCACCTGCCCGACCACCGAAATAAGCCAGGTCGCGGGTGACGGCGGAACGCACGCCGGCGGATATTTCGGCGTCGGTCAGCCAGCGTGAGGCGCCGGCCTCGACCATGAAGCCTAGCACCACCTGCCGCAGCCGGCAGTTCGCAAGACCTTTGGCCACCGCCGCGGCGGTGGCGAGCCGGTCCGGCCGGGCGGGATCTGCTGTGGCGCTCCCCAGCACCTGAAACAGGCGCCCAGGGACGCCAGGCTTGCCGACCCGCTCGGCCAATAGCCGCGGCGCGCCGGTCTTCAGGGTGTGGAACCAGCCGACGGCAAGGTCGATCGGGCCCACCGCGTCGAGCGCAGCCACGAACGCGGCTTCGTCATAGTAATCCACGTCATGGCCGGTGATGTTCGCGCGGCTGAACGTCGAGGCCCGGCGCGACAAAAGACTGAGGCGCCCGCCGTCGCCGGCGAGCGCCTCCACAAATCCCGACAGCATGCCGGTCCCGCCCACCACAAGGATGTGCGGGGCCATGCGGCTGTCAGCTGTCGCTTTCGCGCTTTTCCCAGACGTGGTCGACGATGCCCCACTCCTTGGCTTCTTCGGCGGTCATGAAGCTGTCGCGGTCGAGCACGGATTCCACGGTCTCGATCGATTGGCCGGTGTGCTTGGCGTAGAGCTCGTTCAGGCGATGCTTGGTCTTGATGATGTCCTCGGCGTGGCGCTCGATGTCCGAGGCCTTGCCTGAGAAGCCGCCCGACGGCTGGTGCACCATGATCCGCGAGTTCGGCAGGGCGATCCGCGAACCCTTTTCGCCGGCCATCAGCAGGAACGAGCCCATCGAGGCCGCCATGCCGAGGCAAAGGGTGATCACCGGGCTCTTGATGTACTGCATGGTGTCATAGATCGCGAGGCCGGATGTCACCACCCCGCCCGGCGAGTTGATGTACATCTGGATCTCTTTCTTCGGGTTCTCGGCCTCCAGGTGCAGCAACTGGGCGCAGATCAGCGCCGCCATGTTGTCCTCGACCGGGCCGGCCAGGAACACGATCCGGTCCTTCAGGAGGCGGGAGAAGATGTCGTAGGCGCGCTCGCCGCGGCTCGTCTGCTCGACGACCATCGGCACGAGGCCAAGCGCGGTGGTGACAGGGTCACGCATAGGGAGGAAGTCCTTCTGGGAATCTTGCAGCGAACTGAGAAGAGTCCGCGTCCCTACCGATATCGCGTGCCGAGCGGCCGGACGCAAGGCGGCGGCCCGCCGCCCCGCGTCCGCCGTCGCGTCAGATGAACGCGAAATCGCTCGCGTGCAGGCTGGTAAGCTGGACCGCCGTCAAGGTGACGGTGTCTGCGGCGTCATAGGTGATCACCACGTCCGCGCCGACCTGGTGGGCGTGCGACAATAGGTCGTTGAAGTTGGCGAACAGGGCGTGGTCCACCTGGAGGATGTCGCCGTGGCTGAAATCGGTCACCATGTCGTGGCCGAAGCCGCCGGAGAAGGCGAACCGGTCGGCGCCGCTCCCGCCGGTCAGCTGGTCGTCGCCGGCGCCGCCATCCAGCCGGTCATCGCCACTGCCTCCCGAGAGCGAGTCGATGCCGGACCCGCCGGAGAGCGTATCGTCGCCCTTGCCGCCGTCGAGCGCGTCGGCCCCGGCGAGGCCGAAGAGCCTGTCGGCGCCGTTGCCGCCGTTGATCGCTTCGTCTCCGGCGGTGCCGGTCAGCACGGCCTCGCCGTTGCCGCCGTTGAGCGTCGGGGCGTCCGGCACGCCGCTCACCGCCACGCTCACCGTCGACGAGCTCGTGGCCCCGGCCGCGTCCTGCATGGTGTAGGTGAAGCTGTCGGTGACGCTTTGGCCGGTGGTCAGCAGGTCGAAGGCGTCGGCGTCGGCGACGTAGACAAGCTGGCCGTCCGCGATCGTGACGTGGCCGCCCAAGGCCGTGTCCGACACCGACAGGATGCTCTTGCTGTCGCCGCTGTCCACGTCGGTGTCGTTGCCGAGCACGTCGACGGTCACCGACTGGTTCTCCGACACCGACGCCGCGTCGGCGTGCGCCACCGGCGCGTCGTTCACCGCGGCCACCTGCAGGACGACGGTCGCCAGCGCCGAGCTCGCCCCCGAGGGATCCTGGGCGAGGTAGGTGAAGCTGTCCTGGCCGTTGAAGTCGGCGCCGGGGGTGTAGGTGAACGAGCCGTCGGCGTTGAGCTGCAGCGCCCCGTGCGCCGGGCCCTGGCCAAGCAAGGCGCTCAGCAGGTCGCTGTTCAGGTCCGTGTCGTTCGCCAGGACGCCGTGGGCTGCGTCGACGATGAAGGGCGTGTCCTCCGTCGCGGCGTAGCCGTTGTCGGCCACCGAGACCGGCGCGGTGTTGACGAACAGGCGCGAGACGATGGGATCGTGGTCGGTGGGCCGGTCGACGACGCCGGTGTTCAGGTGGACGATATCGAATTGCGCGCCCGACTGCAGGCTGGGCGAGACCAGCATCTGGTCGATCTGCTCCATGTTGCCTTCGAAGGCGTAGGAGTAGCGGTCCGCGGGGGCGAGCAGATTGGTCAGGTTGCTGAGCGCGCCGCCGCTCTCCAGCTGGGTCAGCGAGGTCTCGAACTGGTAGGCGTTGAAGTCGCCCATCACCGCCACGTGGGCGTGGGGATCGGCCTGGACCAACTGCTCGACGTACTGTTTGACCGGTGTGGTCTGGTCGACCCGGCGCTGGTCGCCGTTGTTGATCGCCGGCTGGTCCTGGCCGAACAGCTCGTCGCTGCCGCCGCGCGAATAGTTGTGCACGTCGATGGCGGTGATCGTTTCGCCGTGGAACGTGAAGTCGGCCACCAGCGGCTTGCGGCTGTTGTTGTAGGCGTCGCCGTTGGTGAGGTCGGTGTCCGCCAGCTGATGCGCCGAGCCGTCGACGTAGCTGACGCGGGTCGGATCGTAGAGGAAGGCCTGACGGATGTTGCCGTTGGGCTCGCCGCCGGTCTGGTTGTTGGCCGTCGGATCGATCTCGATGAACGAATAGCGCGGGCCGCCCGCCGCCACGATGGCGTCGATCAGCTTGTTGAGCGTCACGGCGCCGCTGAGGTCGGTGCCCGGGCCGGCTCCGTCGGCGTCCTGGATTTCCTCGACGCCGATGATGTCGGGCGCGCCGAGGTTGTGGGCGATGTCCTGCCCCAGCTGGGCGAACTTGGACGCCGGGTCGGTGGGATCGAGGTTCTCGAGGTTATAGGCGCCGATGGTGAGGTGGCTGGCGTCGCTGGCGAGCGTGGTGGTCTCCCGCGGCGCCGATCCGGCGCTGGCCGTCGAGCCGACCGACAGCGGCAGGAGTTCGTAGTTGCCGCCGAAGTAGCTGACCACGCCGGTGACGTCGCCCAGATGGTCGCCGGCCACATTGTTCAGCTGGACATTACTGACGCCGGAGTCGGTGAAGATCTCGATCCTCTCCGGGTTCATGTCGTTGGGCGCGATGGTGATGCCGCCGCGGTCATTCATCCCGGTGGCGCTGTCGCCGTTGTCGGCCACGACCCAGGTCTGGCCGAGGGCGGTGGCGTCCACGGCCTGGGCGTTCTTGACGGTGACCAGCATGCCTTCGATCGACTCGTAGAAGTCGACGGCGTCCTGGCCGGGGTCGAAGGTCGTGAAGTGGTCGTTGTCGATCACCTCGGTGGGGATGTGACGGCCGCCGTCGCCGATGATCGTCGGGGCGACGGTGAAGCCGGTTCCCTCGACCGTCACATTGGCGTTGGAGCTGCCGACTTCGGTGATCGTCAGGTTGTTGGTGTCGCTGCCCTGGAACTCGTTCACCGTGCCGTCGACCCGCACCAGGTCGCCTGCGTGCACGGCGGGCGCGGCGTTGGTGAAGACGAACACCGCGTCCGACGTCGCGTCATTGCCGTCGCCGGTCTGGTCCTGGATCCAGAACCCCCGCGAGCCGGTGGTGTCGACGGCGGTGACGACGCCCTCGGTCACCACATGCTGCCCGAGCAGCGGCGAGGTGTGGGCGGCGCCTTGGATCTCGTAGGTCTTCACCACGTGGACGTCGTCGTTGAGGATCGTGCCTGTGCCGGCGCCGTTGGCGATCGCCGCCACGCCTTGGGTGTTCTGCAGGTTCGTCAGGGCGAGCGTGAAGGTCTCGTTGCCCTCCACCTGGGTGTCGCCGTGGATCACCACCGACACCGTCTGGCTGGCCGGGCCGCCCGCCGCGAAGGTCAGCGTGCCCTGCGCCGCCTCATAGTCGCTGCCGGCCGTGGCGGTCCCGTCGTGGGTCGCGAAGTCGACCGTGAAGGCCCCGCCGGCGTCGTTGCGGGTCACCGTGAAGGTCGCCACATGGTCGCCGGAATCGCCCTCAGCGACCGAGACGGCGCCCAC
>NZ_JAQGIZ010000064.1 GCF_028290885.1 Phenylobacterium sp. | reverse complement strand
GGCGACGATGACCTGCTGGACGCGCTGATCTTCACCGCCGCGCTCGACGCCAACATGGCGCCGGTGAATCGCGATCCGGACCTCCAGGTCGCCTACGGCGGCGTCGAGGTCTCCGCGCCGGACGAGTTGCGAAGGCCGGTGAGCATCAACGCGGTGGCCCAGTCGCTGCGCCTGCCGTTCGAGACCGTGCGGCGGCGTTTCCTGCGCCTGTCCCGCGCCGGCCTCTGCATGATCACCCCGCGCGGCGTCGTGGTGCCGCGCAGCGCGGTGACCTCGGCAGCCTATATCGCCATGCAGCGCGCCCGCTATGATCGCGCCCGCGGCTTCTACCAGGCGCTGAAGGTCGCCGGCGCCCTGCCGCCCGCCGAGGCGGTCCCCGAGACGGCCCCAGAGACGGGCCCCCAGCCGGGCCAAGCGCCGCCGCCGGCCTCCGCGCCGCTGGTGCGCGCCGCCAACAGGGCGCTGTCGGAATATGTGCTGCGCGCCTGCAACGACCTGCTCGCCCTGACCGGCGATGTGCTGAGCAGCCTCGTCCTGCTGGAGCTGGTGCTGGCGAACACCCGGGCGCTGACGACGGCCGCGTTGGCGGATTGGATTCGGGACCCCGAGCGCGTCGGCCGGCCGGTCCGCATCGCCGCCCTGGCGGCGCCCCTGCGGGTCTCCGGGGAAACCATCCGACGCCATCTGGACGTCCTGGAGACGCTCGGCTTCTGCCGCCGCACGGCCGGCGGCCTAGTCGCCATCGCGCCGGCCTCGGCCTTGCCGAAGCTCGACTCCCTCGTGCGCGCCAACCAGGCCAACGTCCAGCGCCTGTTCGGGCGCCTGCGCCAGCTCGACATCCTTGCCGCCTGGGACACCCCGCACGCGGTCAGCGGAGGCGCGCGCGCCTAGGCGGGAATCCGGGACAATGCCTAATTGTTCTGTCAGCGCGCCTTAGTGGGGTCGCCCCCCGGCTCTCAGGTGGTCGAGATAGCTCGACAGCTCGCCTATCCACCGGCGCGATACGGCCGAGTCTGCAACGTCCGCCGCTTGCTCAAGCCCAGCGCCGATGTCGGTGATCATCTGAAAGCCAAAACCGCCGCCGGAGCCACGCAGATTGTGTCCAAGGATGGTCACGGCCTGGAAGTCGCCGCAGTCGAGCGCGGCGAGCATGGAGATGACGTTTAGCCGGCAGTTCTC
Organism: Phenylobacterium sp.; assembly: GCF_028290885.1. GTDB lineage: Bacteria > Pseudomonadota > Alphaproteobacteria > Caulobacterales > Caulobacteraceae > Phenylobacterium. The sequence continues at coordinate 3,448 of NZ_JAQGIZ010000064.1, read as the reverse complement.
CAGATAGGCCGGCGTTCGGTCCGCCAACCTCTGAGCCGCCCGGGAAGGACCCGCGCCCAAGGCATCGGTCCCTGGCAAAGTTGGCGTCTTGACAGCGGAGTGATCCTTGATCGCCTGCAGCAGGACCTCCTGCTTTATGGGCTTGGTGAGATAAGCGGTGCAGCCAGCCGCAAGGCAGCTTTCCCGATCACCCTTCAAAGCCGACGCCGTCAGCGCAATGATCGGCGTGGGCGCGCGGCCGTTGGCCTTCTCCCACGCCCGGATGGTCCGCGTCGCCGTCAGGCCATCCATGGCGGGCATCTGGCGGTCCATCAGCACCAGGTCATAGCGCCCCTTCTTGAACATCTGGCACGCGAGGACGCCGGTTTCGGCCACATCGACCAGGTAGGGCGTGTCCTCGAGGTAGGCGAGGGCGATCGTGCAATTATCGGGCGAATCCTCCGCGATGAGGATGCGCAGCGCAGGAAGCGGCGCTTCCGGGCCCGCCCCGACGGGAGCCGCCACCGGGCTCTTGGCCGCGACCGAGACTTCGAACGGGACGGCGAAGGCGAACAGGCTGCCCTCGTCGACCTGGCTTTCCACCCAGATGCGCCCGCCCATGAGCTCCACCAGGCGCCGCGAAATCGTCAACCCCAGGCCAGACCCGCCAAACCGCCGCGTGGTTGAGGAATCGGCCTGGGTGAAGCGCTCGAAGACGCGAACCAGCTTATCGTCGGCGATGCCGATACCCGTGTCGGTTACGGTGAAGCGCAGGGCGGTCGGCACGGCGCCGTCCTCGTCCGGCTCGACGCGCAGCGAGACGCTGCCGGACTGAGTGAACTTTATGGCGTTACCCAGCAGGTTGAGCAGCACTTGGCGCAGGCGAGTGGGGTCGCCCACCAGGTCGTTGCTCACGCCCGGCGCGATCTCGCAGACCAGGGTCAGCGCCTTCTCTTGGGCTCGGGGGGCGACCATCTCCATCACCTTCTCCAGATGGTCGCTCAGAGAGAAGTCCGTGCGCTCCAGGTCGAGCTGCGAGGCCTCCACCTTGGAGAGATCGAGGATGTCGTTGATCAGGTTGAGCAGGTTGTCGCCGGACCGGCGAAAGATCTGCACGAACTTGTCCTGCTCCGGGGTGAGCGCGGTCTTCGCCAGTAAGTCGGCGATCCCCATGATCGCGTTCATCGGGGTGCGGATTTCGTGGCTCATGCTGGCCAGGAAGTCGGACTTGGTGCGGCTGGCGCTCTCGGCGGCGGCCTTTGCCTGCTGCAGTTCCACCTCGACGCGCTTGCGCTCGGTGACGTCGCGCGCCGCCGCGAAGACGCCCTTCAGCGTGCGGCTGCGGTCGTAGAAGGTGGTGGCGTTGTAGGAGACGACCGTCTGCTTGCCGTCGCGGGCCCGCGCGGTCAGTTCATAGTCAGTGATCGAATTTTCGGCGAGAACCCGCTTGATCCCGGCTTCGGCGCGCGCGGGGTCGGTGAAACAGTCCTTGAACGGCGCGCCGATCAGCTCGTCGCGGGTGCAGCCGGTGAGCGCCTCGGTCTGCCGGTTGACGTCGGTGATGATGCCGGCCGGGTCGATGGTCATCAGGGCGTCGATGTTCGATTCGATCAGCGAGCGCGTGTAGAACTGCTGGTCGCGCAGGCGCAGATCGGACTTCTCCCGCTCGGCCTCCACCAGCTTGCGCGCGGTGTTGTCCGTGCCGATCAGCAGGTAGCCGATGATCGCGCCTTGCGGGTCGCGTAGCGCCGTCACGGAGACCAGCGCAGGAAAGCGCGTGCCATCCTTGCGGATCTTGGTCAGCTCGTAGATGTCCTCGATCCCCCGCGAGGCCTTGAACACCAGGGCTTCGAAGCCCGGTGTGATCGAGGTCGCCAGCTCGGCGCTCAGCGCCTCGGCGCGGACGATCAACTCCTGCGGATCGGAAAAGTCGGCCGGGGTGATCTTGTTCATCACCTCCGCGGCGGTGTAGCCGAGCATGCGCTCGGCCCCGACATTGAAGATCTGGATGACCCCCTTGGCGTCGGTGGCGATGCTGGAGAAGTTGGCGCTGTTGAAGATCGCGCTCTGCAGGGCCCCGGCCTTCAGCAGGGCCTCTTCGGCCTCCTTGCGGGCGGTGTTGTCGGTGCCGATCAGCAGATAGCCGATGATGCTGTCCTGGGCGTCGCGAAGCGCGGTGACCGACACGACCGCCGGCAGCCGGGTGCCGTCCTTGCGGATATAGGTCAGCTCGTAGATGTCCTCGATGCCACGCGAAGCCTTGAACACCAGCGCTTCGAAGCCGGGCGTGATCGGGGTGCCAAGCTCCGCGCTGAGCGCCTCGGCGCGGGCGATCAGCTCCTGCGGGTCGGAGATGTCGGCGGGCGTGATGGTGTTCATCACTTCGGACGCCGCGTAGCCGAGCATCCGCTCGGCCCCGACGTTGAAGATCTGGATCACCCCCTTGGCGTCGGTGGCGATGCTGGAGAAGTTGGCGCTGTTGAAAATGGCGCTCTGCAGGGCGCCGGTCTTGACGATCGATTCCTCGGATTGGAACGCGCCCCGGCTATCCGGGCCCTCGGCCGTCGGGAGCGCCAGGCCCGTCTCGGCGTCGGAAATGGAGATCGGATGTCCTAACTCAGGCGCGCACGGCTCGCGTGCGCTGCGACGATCGTCAGTTGAGAAGTTGTTGCATGGAAATCCCCAGCTGTTCCGGGGAGTAAGGCTTCTGGATGAACTGGCCGCCCGGAACGAACTGATCGGCCATATCGGCGGTCAGGGGCGTTCCGGAGGTATAGAGCACGCGCAAGTCAGGCCGCAGGGCAATGGCCTGGTTCGCGACGTCGTAGCCGCCAAAGGGCAACGCGCTCAAACGCATGTCCACGAACAGGGCGTCTATGGGGACCGAGGCCGACAAATGAACCATGGCCTCGCCAAGATCGCAGGCGACCAGGGTGCTGTGGCCCAGATCTTCCATCGTCCATTCAGCGTTTTTCCGAATAAAAAGCTCGTCTTCGACGATGAGAATCAAAGCCATCAGACGCCGACCGGCTTCTGAGTGGGCATTGGCGGACGGGTTAGCAGATTTCGCGGCGTCCCATGCCCGCGAACCACATGCCCCGCTGCGTCCGAGTCTGCGCCAAGCTTGGCCATTTCATCGGCCGTGGACGCAGGAGCTGAGTTTTTGGCCGGTTCAATCATGCACCGACTCTGCCCGCTTAAGGCTTGCAGAGATATGACTAATTTGGTGTTGCCTGGCAGGCGGTCTCGGGGAGGTACTCGTCGGCACGAAACGGCGACAGGCAAGAAGTCGTACGTGCCCCCGCTTACATCATCGCCTCTCCCCCCGCGAAGCGGAGAGGGAGAGGCGAGCCGGCAAGCCTCCGCTTAAATCTCATGCCGAACTAGGGACCCTAGGAGCTGTGGACTCTAGGGATTCCGGCTGAGGCCGAAGCGTGATTCAAGACTGCTTTTTGGAGACGGTCTTGGG
>NZ_JAQGIZ010000046.1 GCF_028290885.1 Phenylobacterium sp. | reverse complement strand
CCGGGCCTGATCGTGCGCATCTGGCGCGAGCTGATCGGCGACAGCCTGGCCACGCAAGGGCCCTTCCACCTGGCGGTCTGGGGCGGCCGCGACGCCGCCCGCGCGGTCGAGGTCGCCCGCCTGCGTTTCGGCGTCGCCCCGTCGCTGCGCCAGGTCGCCAAGCCCGAGGACGCGCTGGCCACCGCCCGCACCCCGGGCGGCGTCGCGGTCTGCACGCTCGCCCCCGACAGCGCCTGGTGGGGCCGCCTGCTGGCGCAACCGCAGCTGAAGGTGTTCGCGGCCCTGCCCTGCCTCGCGGCCTGGGGCCCGATGGCGGCGCTGGCGGTGGCTGAGGTCGAGGTCGAGCCGACCGGCGCCGACAACACCTTCTGGGTCACCGATGCGCCCGGCGCCGCGGGCGCCGTCGAGGAGGCGCTCAGCCGCGACGGTGTCGCCGCCACCCTGCTGGTCGAGGCCGGCGGCCTGAAGCTCTTCACCCTGGCGGGGTTCTACCAGGCCGACGATCCGCGCCTCGCGCGCGCGCCCGGCGAGCTCTCCGGCGTGATCGGGGCTGCACCCGGGCCGCTGGACGTGTAAGAGGGCGGTCCCCCTCCCCTGCCTAGCTTGCCGCCAGGCTCCACCACACGTCGCGTCACCATGTCCGAACAAGCCCCATCGTTAGACCGCGCCGCCGCCGCGCGACCGCTGCCCAAGCCGGGCATCCTGGACATCCACCCCTACGTCCCCGGCAAGGCCAAGGCCGAGGGGATCGCCGAGCCGGTCAAGCTCTCCGCCAACGAGAACGCGCTGGGCTCTAGCGCCAAGGCGCAGGCGGCGTTCGCCAGCGCCGGGCAGAGTCTGCACATCTACCCCGACCCGCGCGCCGGCATCGTCCGCGCCGCCATCGCCGAGCGCTATCGCCTGGAGCCCGAGCGGCTGATCTTCGGCTGCGGCTCGGACGAGGTGTTCCTGCTGCTCAACCAGACCTTCCTGGAGCCCGGCGACAACATGGTGCAGGGCGAGTTCGGATTCGCCGGCTTCGCCATCGGCGCCTACGCCTGCCAGGCCGAGGTGCGCCGCGCGCCGGAGCCGGGCTTCCGCATCGACGTCGACGAACTGCTGAAGTGCGTGGACGACCGCACGCGGCTGATCTTCCTGGCCAACCCGGGCAACCCGACCGGCACCTGGATCCCGTTCTCCGAGGTCCGCCGCCTGCACGACGCCCTGCCGCCCAGCGTGGTGCTGGTGCTGGACGGGGCCTACGGCGAGTTCGCCGCCGATCCCGGCTTCGATGACGGCCTCGACCTGGCGCGGACCGCGTCCAACGTGGTGGTCACCCACACCTTCTCCAAGTTGCACGGCCTGGCCGCCCTGCGCATCGGCTGGGGCTATGCGCCGGCCGAGATCGCCGAGGCGGTCGAGCGCATCCGCATGCCGTTCAACACCTCGATCGCAGCCCAGCGCGCGGCGGTGGCGGCGCTGGGCGACGAGGACTTCCAGCGCGCGTCCCTGGAGTTCGTCGACACCTGGCGCTCGTGGCTCGCCCAGCAGATCGGCGGGCTCGGTCTCGATGTCGTCGGCCCCTCGGCGGCGAACTTCGTGCTGGTGGCCTTTCCCAAGGCGCCGGGGCGCACGGCGGCGGAAGCCGAGGCGTTCCTGGCCTCGCGCGGCCTGCTGGTGCGCGGCCTCGGCATGTATGGCCTGCCCGACCACCTGCGGTTCACCATCGGCCTCGAGGCGCACAACCGCGCCCTGGTCGACGCGCTGGCGGACTTCCTCAAGCGATGAGCGCGGTGATCTACCCGAAGCTGGCGGTGATTGGCTGCGGCCTGATCGGCTCGTCGGTAATCCACGCCGCCCGCGCGTCCGGCGTCGTGGGCGAGGTCGCTGTCGCCGACGCCTCGCCGGCCGCCCGCGAGCGGATCGCGGCCCTGGGCTACGCCGACCTGGTCACCGCCGATCCGGCCGAGGCCGTGCGCGACGCCGACCTGGTCCTCTTCGCCGTGCCGGTGATGGCCATGGGCGAAGCCGCCCGCGCCGCCGCCCCGGCGCTCAAACCCGGCGCCACGGTGACCGACGTGGGCTCGGTGAAGGCCGCGGTCGGCGAGGCGCTGTCGCAAGCGCTGCCCGAGAGCTGCTTCATCGTCCCCGGCCACCCGATCGCCGGCACCGAGCAGTCCGGGCCCGACGCTGGCTTCGCCGAGCTGTTCCAGAACCGCTGGGTGATCCTCACGCCCCAGCCCCGCGACGACGCCCCCTACCGCGAGGCGGTGGCGCGGCTCACCGCCTTCTGGACCGCGCTCGGCTCCAATGTCGACGAGATGGACGACCGCCACCACGACCTAGTGCTGGCCGTCACCAGCCACCTGCCCCACCTGATCGCCTACACCATCGTCGGCGCCGCCGCCGACCTCGAGGGCGTCACGCGGGGCGAGGTGATGAAGTACTCGGCCGGGGGCTTCCGCGACTTCACCCGTATCGCCGCGTCGGACCCCACCATGTGGCGTGACGTCTTCCTCAGTAACAAGGACGCGGTGCTGGAGATCCTCGGCCGCTTCACCGAGGACCTGCAGGCGATGTCGAGGGCGATCCGCTGGGGCGAGGGCGACAAGCTGTTCGACCACTTCTCCCGCACCCGCGAGATCCGCCGCGGAATCATCGCCGCCGGCCAGGAAAGCGCCGAGCCGAACTTCGGCCGCGACCACCGCGCACCGGGACATCCGGACACAAAACCGCAATAGTTGCAGCGCCCCATCGCCGAAGCGACATCAAACGGGAGATTCCCCATGCGCTTCCTCGTCCTCACCGCGACTGCCGCCGCCCTCCTGATCGGCGCGGGCTCCGCCGCCGCCCAGCAACCCGCGCCGCCGCCGCCGGGCGCCCCTGCGACCCCGATGCCGTCGGCCGCCGACGTCCTCAAAATGTGGGACACCAACAAGGACGGGACGATCAGCAAGGACGAGTGGGTGGCCGCCGGCCGCCCCGCCGAGCGCTTCGACATGGTCGACGCCAACAAGGACGGCAAGATCACCGCCGACGAGCTGGCCGCGGCCATGGCGGCCATGCGCCAGCGCCCCGGCGGGCAGTAGCCTCACCCCATGGAGGCCGACCAGGAGCGGGCCGGGTTCGAGGCGCTGGCGGAGGCCGGCGCGGACGAAACCGATGCGGTCCGCGCCCTGGGCGCGCGGTTGAAGACCAGTCCGCAACCTGCCGACCTGAAGGCGTTGGCGGCGCTCTGGCTGCACGGCGCGGCCGCGGCGCCCGAGCGGGTTCCCGGCGTCTATGACGTGGTCGCCGAGGGCTACCTGGGCGAGCCGGTGGGCGGCCCCCCAGTCCCCACCGCCACAGCGGCCCGGCCCGAGCCGATCCCGCCCGCCTTCTGGGCCGCGCTCTGGTCGCTGCTGGACGAGCCGCGCGAGGGCCTGGGCGCGGTCAACCTGACCACCAAGACCGCCGCGCTCGCCGGCCTGATCTCGCCGGCCCTGCAGGCGCGCATCGGCAAGGCGGCGCTGGCCTATCCCGGTGTCCCCGCCGCCGTCGCCCAAGGCTATCCCAGGAAGTTCACGCTCGAGGCCCTGGCCCGCTGCCCGCGGGACTCGCTGGGCGGCGAGTTCCACGCACTGATCGTCGACAACGGCTTCGACCTGGAGGTGCTCGACCGCGACGCGCTGGGCCTCGACCGGCTGCCCCCGCCGCTCGCCTACCTCAACGCCCGCATCCTGCAATGCCACGACCTCTGGCACATCGTCGCCGGCTACCGCACCACCGCCCTGCACGAGGTGGCGATCTCGGCCTTCCAGCTCGGCCAGTTCGGCCACCACTACTCCTCGATGTTCCTCGGCATGGCCCTGGCCCGCGTCGCCTTCGAGCGGCCGGAGGGCGGCCCCTTGATGCTGCAGACCATCCTCACCGCCTGGGTCCACGGCCGCCGCACCACCCCGCTCCTGGGCGTCGACTGGCCCGCCATCTGGGACCGCCCCCTGACCGAGGTCCGCGCCAAGCTCGCCATCAGCCCCTACGTCTCCCCCTTCCCCGCCGATATCTTCGAGCAGCTGAAGGTGGCGGCCTAAGCTTGCACCGCCCAACATTCACCTCTATGGGTGAATGATGCTCGACGCGACGCTCGCCGCCCTGGCCGACCCGACCCGCCGCGCGATCCTGGCCCGGCTGGCGCAGGGCGAGGCGCGGGTGACCGAGCTCGCCGCGCCCTTCGCCATCTCACTGAACTCGGTCTCCAAGCACATCCGCATGCTCGAGCGCGCCCGCCTGGTCACCCGCCGCATCGAGGGACGCGACCACGTCCTCAGCTTCAACCCCGAGCCGCTGGACGAGGCGGAACGCTGGATCGCCGGCCAGCGCGGCCTCTGGGCCCACCGACTGCGGGTGCTCGACGACATCCTGAAGGAGCCATCATGACCCAGCCCTCCACGACCAGGGCCACCGCCACCGTCCGCGCCACCCACCGCTATGACGCAGCCCCAGAGCGGGTATTCGACGCCTGGCTCGACCCCAAGATCGCCGGCCGCTTCCTGTTCGCCACCCCCACCGGCCAGATGGTCAGAGCCGAGATCGACCCACGCGTCGGCGGCAAGTTCAACTTCACCGACCGCCGCCCGGACATGGGCGACGTCGAGCACGTCGGTTCCTACATCGAGATCGACCGCCCGCGGCGGCTGGTCTTCGACTTCGCCGTCCCGAAATACGACCCGACCCTCACCCGCGTCACCATCGACATCGCTCCCGCCGGCGCCGGCAGCGAGCTCACCCTCACCCACGAGGGTGTCTTCGAGGAGTACGCGAAGCAGACCGAAGGCGGCTGGGCGATGATCCTGGGCGGGCTGGAAAAGGCGCTGGCCGCTTAAGGCGTGCAGACCACGGCGAAGGTATAGCCGGGCATGGCCGCGGCCGGGCCGGCGAGGCCGGCCGCTGCGGCGGTCTTGTAGGCCACGCCGTTCTCCTCGAGGAACGACTGCAGGATCGTCACCGGCACGGCGAAATTGACGTTCTGCGGGAAGACGCCGGTCGCATCGACCAGCTTCAGCTCGTCCAGCTTGGCGGCGACGACGCCGATCAGGGCGCCGTTGGCGTCGATGACCGGACCACCGCTGTTGCCGGGCTGGATGGGCGCGGAGAGCTGGAAGAGGCCGCGGTCGCCCTGCGGGCCGCTGAGCCCGCTGACCACGCCCGTCGTGATCTTCAGCCCCGAGCCGAGCAGCTGGCCCAGCGGGTAGCCCGCCGCCGACATGGTCTCTCCAAGCCGCGGTCCGCGGGCGCGCAAGGGCACGTACTGGCCGCTCGCGCCGGGCGCCTTCAGGATGGCGAGATCGGCCCGCGGATCGGCGGCCAGCACCTTCACCACGCCCCAGCGCGGGGACTCCAGGCGGCCGCAGCCCTTCACCACGTGCGCCGCCGTCACCGCCACGCCGTCGGCGCTGATGAAGAAGGCCGAGCCGCTGCCGCCGGCCGAGGCGCGCTCGCGCGGTCCGTCGTTCGAGGCCTGCGCCAGGTCGGCGCCCTTGCCCCACCAGCCGCGCTTGCCGTTGGAGCAGTCGATCACCGCGTCGAGCGCCTGCTCCAGGCCGCTGTTCTCGACATCGACGGCCAGCGCGACCCGGCGATCTACGCTGACGCGGATGGCCTTGGCCAACCGCAAGGCCGCCAGGGCGTTCTTGCCCATGTAGTCGTCGAAGTAGAGGCTGTCCCCCTCCTTCCCGAAGGTCGGCTCGAAGTTGAACACATAGGCTTCGGTCTCGAAGACGCCTTGGCGCCCCTGGCGCAGACGCCCTTGGACGGTGACGCCGAACGTGACCTCGCCTTGCGTGGCGATCAGGGCGAACATACCGCCGCCCTTGACCGGAACCGAGGCCATGCACCGGCCGCTGTTGCGGCCGTCACCGGCGCCGACGCTCCAGAAGCCCTCCTTGGCGAGAACGGCCTTCTCCTCGGCCGTCCCGACCGTCGGCGCGAACGCCACCGCAACAACGGCGAGCCACGCCGCTACACTCCGAAAACCTTGCATCGCCGCCCCCTCCGGATCGGATCCCGGGGCGCGTCTTGCCATGCAACCCTGAATATCCGCTTAGCCGAATGCTACCTGACGCTTAACCGCTGGGGGTGTGGCTGTAAAGAACAAAATGAGAACAGCCGTTCCGCTCATCCCCGCGAAAGCGGGGTGGAGAGGAAAGCGCTGACCCCCTCGATCGCCTCGACCAGCCCCACGCGCTGCAGCTCCACCCCCTCCGGCAGGCCGCTGAACAGCCGGGTCGGCGAAGCCGGGTCGAGCATCACGAAGCAGCCCTTGTCGTCGGCCCGCCGGATCAGCCGCCCAAAGGCCTGGGCGATGCGCCCGCGGGCGACGGCGTCGTCGTAGCCCTTGCCGCCGAACCGGGCGCGGCGGGCCTTGTGCAGGATGTCGGGCCGGGGCCAGGGCGCGCGGTCGAACACCAGCAGCCGCAGGCTCCGCCCCGGCACGTCCACCCCGTCGCGCACCGCGTCGGTGCCCATCAGGCAGGCGTCCTCCTCCGCCCGGAAGATGTCCACCAGCGCGCCGACTTCCAGCCCGTCCACGTGCTGGGCGTAGAGCGCGATCCCCTTGTCGGCGAGGGGCGCGGCGATCTTCTCGTGCACCGCGCGCAGCCGCCGGATCGCGGTGAACAGCCCCAAGCCCCCGCCGCCCGCGGCCAGGAACAGCTCGCGCATCGCCGCCGCCACCTGGCGCGGATCCTCTCGCCCCACGTCGGTGACCACGAAGCAGCGCGCCTGGTTCGCATAGTCGAACGGCGAAGCGAGCTTCAGGGTCTTCGGCCGCTCCGGCAGCCGCGCCGCGCCGGTGCGCATTTCCGCCAACGCGAACGGGTCGTCCAGCGTCGCGTCGGCCAGGGTCGCCGACGTCACCAGCACCCCGTGCGCCGGCGCGATCACCGCATTGGTCAGGGGCTCGGTCGGGTCCACCCAGTGCCTGCGGCAGGCCGCGTCCACCACCCGCCCGTAGAGGAAGGTCGCGTCGAACCAGTCCACGAAGTCCGGGTCGTCCTCGGCGTCCTCGTCGATGGCCCGCAGCATCGAGCGCCAGGCCGGCAGTGTCATCCGCGCCCGCCTATCCAGGCCCCGCAGCGCCCCCTCGATCCGCGCCCGGTCCGCCGTGGTCAGGGTCGCCGCCTCCGCGTCCAGCACGTCCTCCAGCTGCCGCGCCAGCGCCACCAGGGGCGCCTCGATCTTCGCCAGCCCCTCGGCCGCCGCCCGCGCCGTCGCCCGCACCAGGTCGAGCGCCGGCCTGGCCGCGCACTCCATCCCGACCTCGCTGGGCGCCGCCCGCGCCCTCAGCTGCTCCAGCACCGCCACCAGGAAGTGCTCCACCGGCCCCAGCGGGTTCACCTCCCCGTTCGGCGGCGCGATCCGCCCCGACCAGCCCTCGCCCGGCAGCGCGGCGGCCGCCCGCGTCGCCTCGATCAGCGCCCCCTTGGCCTCGTCGTGGTCGCCCAGCACCTCCATCAGGCGCGCTTCCAGCCCTCGACCGCGTCTTCCACGCCCCTCCGGCCCCCGGATCCAGCGCCGCAGCTCCGCGGCCTCAGCCCCCGACAGCGCCGCGGCGAACGCCGAGTCGGCCGCGTCGAACAGGTGGTGGCCCTCGTCGAACACGATGCGCTTGAGCTGCGTCGTCTCCCCATCCGCCTTGCTCCCTCGCGCCGCCCGCGCCCCGTCGAACGCCGCCTGGGTCAAAACCAGCGCATGGTTGGCGATCACGATGTCGGCCCGCCGCGAGCCGCGGATCGCCTTCTCCACGAAGCAGGTCCGATAGTGCTGGCAGCCCGCGTGGATGCACTCGCCCCGCCGGTCCACCAGGTTGGCCGGCGAGGCCTGCGACGCCGGCCCCACGGAAAACAGCGTCGGCAGCCAGGCCGGGAAGTCGCCGCCGGTCATGTCGCCGTCGCGCGTGGCTCGGGCCCAGCGCGCCGCCAGCCCCATCCCCACCAGGTCGCCGCCGCCCAGCTGCGCCGCGTTCACCGCCTCCTGGAAGTTCAGCAGGCACAGGTAGTTCTCGCGCCCCTTGCGGACCACGGCCTTCTTCGCCCGCACCTTCGGATCGGGATAGATCGCGTGGCTCTCCCGCTCGATCTGCCGCTGCAGCGCGCGGGTATAGGTCGAGACCCACACCGCCGGCCCGTTGGCCTCGGCCCACAGCGAGGCGGGCGCCAGGTAGGCGAGCGTCTTGCCGATCCCGGTGCCGGCCTCGGCCAGCATCATCCTGGGCTCGCCCTCCTTCTCCCGCGGCGAGAAGGCGAAGGCCGCCTCCGCCGCGAACTCGGCCTGCGCCGGCCGCGCCTCGTCGAGCCCAGAGCGCGCCAGCAGCTCCGCCAGCCGCGCCGCCGCCGCCGCGGGCTCCACAGGCTTCGATCCCGCCTCCCCCGGCGGCGCCTCGGCCTCCCACTCCGGCAGCCGCGCCCAGGCGTCGAGCCCCGAGGTGCGGAACATGTTCCCCACGGGCGCCGAGCGCAGCGCCCCAATCGCCGCCGACCCCCACGGCCAGCCGCCCCGCGCCAGCGTCTCGGCCACCGCCAGCGCCTCCTCGCGGCTAGGCTCCGGCGCCGCCGCCAGCTCGGCCAGCAGCAGCCCGCACACATCGCGCAGCGCCACCGCCTGCGCCGCAGCCCCCTTCGGCTCCGGCAACCCCAGCGCCTGCGCCAGCCCCGCCGCCGACGGCGCACAGAACCGCCCCGGCCGCACAAACGCGAACAGCTCCAGGGCGTCGAAGATCCGCGGCGAGCGCGGCGGCACATGCACCCCCAGCCGCCGAGCGGTCATCGCCGCATGGGCCACCAGCACCGGCCACTGCTCGAACAGGTCGCGCGCATCGGGGGCGCGCAGCGCCTGCGGGCCGGTGGCGTCCGCCACCGCCGCGCGCGGTCCGGGCAGGACCACCAGGGCCGGGGCGAGGTCGAGGGTGGCGGGGGCGACAGTCACCCACGATAGCTAGCGGGATTCAGGGCGGAACGGAATGGGAACCCGCGCCTAGCGCACCTTCATCAGCCCGTTGTAGACCAGCTCGTAGGCGTCCGAGCCGGCCAGCACCTGTCCTCGGAAGGGCTTGTCCATGTCGATGATGAGGAAGATCACCAGCCCCAGGAACATCGACAGCACCGCCGTCAGGATGGCGTGGACGTTGACCTGCATGTCCAGCATCCAGATGATCCCGATGGAGCAGGCCGCCCCGATCAGCAGCACCGACCACAAGAGGTTGGGGATGCCCGTGGTGACCTTGACCAGCCGGTTGCTGCGCAGCTCGACGAGCTTTTCGAACTGGCCCGCGGCCTCGGCGTAGGCGATCTCGTCGACCTTGACGGTGGGATGCACCGCCAGCAGGTCCTTCTGGAAGATGTCGATGCGGTCGGTGCCACCGCTGGGGACGCGGCCCAAGGCCTGCGTCGGCCAGTCGTGCTCGATGGTTTCCTTTGCGTATTCGCGCAGGTCGGTGAGCAGGCGCGTGCGCTGCGGCTCGGGAAGCGCGCCGGTGTCGCTGTAGAGCGCCGCCAGGGTGGAGGCCTCCCGCTCGACGAGGTCGCTGGCGGCGGCGTAGTTGGCGTAGACGCCGACCGCCACCAGCCCCAGCAGGATCCCGTAGAAGACCGAGAAGCTGGCGATGTTCAGCGACACCATCTCATTGGTTTTGTCCCGCCCATGGATCCATTTGTGGAACATCGGCCGCACCAGGAACATGCCGGCGAGGCTGCCCAGCGTGGCCACCACCGCGAACAGCAGGCCCATGACCCAGGTCGGGTATTCGTAGATCCAGAAAAACATGACGGTTCGCCCCCAATATCCCCAGTCGGCCCGGCGCTACGGCTAGTGTGCTGGATCTGAAGTTCGCCCGATTGTCGGACAAACCTTGGAGTGAACTTCAGATCCAAGAATGCACACTAGAAACACTCACTTGCTAGTGTCCTTATCGATTCCGAAGTTCGCTCAGAGTTGGCCGCAAGCGCAAGCGAACTTCGGAATCGGGACACTAGCGCGCGGGACCCTCTTCGATCCGTCGACGGCCGCGCCGCAGCATCGCGCCGGCGGCGCCCATGCCTAGAACCAGCATCGCCCACGTGGCCGGCTCGGGTATCGCCGCCGGCGCGGCCAGGGTCCCGGTCAGCCGGGCAGGCGCCAGCGGCGGACCCGGCGGCGTCACCGGCGGCGGCGTCACGGGCGGCGGCGGCGGAATGATCACGGTGACCGGCGGGACCACCGGCGGGTCCGGCGGGATCACCGGCGGGCCGGGCGGGACCGGCGATGGCGGCGTGACCAGGGCGACCGACTGGAACGCCCCCGTCACGGGCGAGCCCGGCGGGCTCGGCGGCGGCGGCGGAGTGGGCGGGTCCGGCGTGTTGGGCGTCGTGCGCGGCGGCGACGGGCTCTGCGGCGAGCCTTCACGCCCCTGGCCCGAGACGGGCGCGCCCAGCCCGGTCGGCGCCCCCAGCCCATAGAAGCCGTTGTTCGGCGGGTCCGGCGGCGGGTCCGGGAGCAGCGCAGGATTGCCCGGTTGCAGATGGGACAGCAGGACCACCATCGGCGGCCCTTCCGCCCCCGGCAGGGCCGTATCGTCGCTGAACCCCACGAACATCAGGCCGGCGCCGATCCCGCCGGACCGCTCGGGCTTGTGGCGCAGCCTTCCGGCCGGCCCGAGCATGGTGCTGTTGACCACGGCGACGACGCACGCGACGGCGATGACCCCCATGATCCCCAGATGTCGCATGACGCATCGCCCCAACCCCGCCCCGGTCAACAACCGGGGACGGGCCCGCCAGAAATATAGTTAACGAAAGATAAATAACACCGATTTATTTACGCGGTATCCGGTTCGCTCCTGCCGCGATTCTCGCCGGGAATTTCGGCTGCCGGCGACGGCGCACCGGGAAATACGGGGACACAAGACTCAACTCGGCGAGGGTGCCGCCCGTGCTCCCTTCCCCCTGCGGGCTACCGGATTCACATATCTCTAGAACGGTTGCGAGATCAGTGTCTTAGGTGAACGGGCCTTCTCCCCTTGTGGGAGAAGGTGGCCTGCGAAGCAGGTCGGATGTGGGGTCGAAAGCCCTATCCGATCTGAGCGTGGGATTCGCGCCGAGAAGGGAGCGCGACCCCACATCCGTCAGCCTTCGGCTGCCACCTTCTCCCACAAGGGGAGAAGGGCCCGCTCCTCGGCAACCGCGGAGATGTGTGAATGCCGTAGCCCCTGCGGGGAGGGGTCGGGGGTGGGGGTGGGGGTGCAGGCTGTGACTCCGCTGCTTCGGCCCCGTAAAGCCGAGCCGACACCCCCACACCCAAACCCTCTCCCCAATTCTCCCCTTTCGGGGGAGATGGCGCGGAGCGCCAGAGGGGGCCGGGCCTGTGGCCCGGTGGGGGAGAGGGCTTCCAATGGGTCGCCTTCAAGGCCCGGCCGGTGCGACCGATCAGGCCGTCAGCTCACGCGCCGCGATGGTGTAGCGGAAGCTGTCCGGCGCCAGCTCGTCGAAGCGGCCGGCGTCGTTCTGGCCTTGCGGATACATCAGGAAGGGCAAGGTGGACTTGGCCCCGCTGCCCGGCAGGCGGATGTCGTGCGCGGTGTTCCAGCCCACCCAATTGCCCTCCCAGCTTCCGAACAGGGCCTTGTTCACCGGCGCGATCAGCGGGTTCCTGGCGTCCCGTATCCACTCGGGCTTTTCCTGGCGCATCACCTTCAGCACATCGGCCGGGTCCATCGCCACCCAGCCGTACTGGCTCAGGTAGACCTCGGCGCGGCAGTGCTGCGCGCCGGTCAGCTTGGCGGGATTGCCGCCGAGCTCGCGGTAGCCGAAGGCGCAGGGCGCCACGCGCAGGCCGTAGACGTCGCGGGCCGGCACGCCGACCGAACGGCACATGGCGACGAACAGGGCGCTCAGGTCGGCGCACTTGCCGCCCAGGGCGCCGGTTTCCAGCATGACCTTGATGTCGCCCGTGCCGCAGCCGCGGGTCTTGGGCTCGCGATAGGTATTGGCCACCATCCAGTCGTAGAGGGCGCGCACCTTCTCCACGTCGGTCGTGGCCCCTTGCGTGGCGGCCAGCGCGGTCTTGCGCACGACGCCGTCCACCGGCTGCAGCTCGGTCGGCCCGAGATTGGCCTTCAGCACCGCCGGGTCTTCGTGCGCCACCCCAGGGGCCGCCAAGGACTTGGACCAATCCACGGCGCGGCCCCGCGTCTGCACGCGGCTCACCAGCGTCAGCGTGGGCGCGGTCTCGCCGGCCTGGAATTCGGCGTGCAGCATGCGCAGCCCCGCCTTGCGGTCGGAAACCAGGCGGGCGCGCGCGGCATTGCCGGTCCAGCTGTCGCCGAGGCTGCGCTGGTAGTCGTTGTTGAGGTCGGGCACGGGCAGCCACAGCTGGGTGGCCCCCTTCGCGTCGGCCACGGCCACGGTGGTGGTGACCTCGAACCTGCGCCAGGCGCCGACCTGCGGCGCGAAGCGCGGCTCGGCCCCAGGCGCCTGGGCGCGGGCGGTCAGCGGCAGGGCCTGTGCGACGGCGACGGCCACGCCGGTTTGCAGCAGGGTGCGGCGGTTGGATTGGTTCATGGGGGGTACTCCATCGCTGTCACAATGGCAGGTGACCTTCAGGGTTTCATGGCGCTGTTGTTTCCACAGGCGGGATGAGCGGGCGCAAGCTGGTTCGGGGACACAATACCGTATTCCCACCGACGGGCCGAGCCCACTTCAGCGGGCTTTCCCACCCTTCGCCGCCGTGGCACGCTCCGGTTGAGTCTTGGGGGGTGGTGGATGTCGAGGACGCGCGTCGGCGGCGTGATCGTGGCGGCGGTGCTGCTGGGGGCGGCGGGGGCAGCGCCCCCCAAGCCCGGCTACTGGGCGGAGCGGCCGACGCCGGCCGAGCTGCTGGCGTCCTGGCCGGCAGCCTTGACGCACGACCCCACGGCGCAAGCGGCGATGCGCTGCAAGGCCCGCGCGGACGGCTCGCTCGAAGCTTGCAGTATCCTGCTGGCGCGGCCCGCCGGCGCGGACCTCGGAGAAAGCCTGCTTTCGATGGCGCCCAGGTTCCGCGTGAACATGAGGGCCGCTCACGCCCCCGCGGCCGGCGACGACGTCGAAGTCTTCAACGATCCGCCCATCAAGTACGACAAGACCCCCGACTGGCTGCGCAAGCCGACCTCGCGTGAGCTCATGAGCGTGTGGCCGAAAGGGGCCGAGCGAGGGGGCAAGGGCATTGTGAACTGCCTCGTCAGCCTGCAAGGCGCGCTCTTCGGCTGCACCGCCCTTCGCGAAGAGCCCAAGGGGTCTCACTTCGCAGCCGCGGCGCTCGCGCTGACGCCGCAGTTGCTGATGACGCCTGGGGTGATCGACGGCAAGCCGGCCGTCTCACCCGTCAACATTCCGATCAACTTCGTGGTGCCCGGGGGCGGGATGCTACCCTTCGGCATGTGGGGCGGCGCCGACATGACGAGCGCCACAATGGCCTGGCCGCAGGCCCCCAGCTACGCCGACGTGGTGGCCGCCTATCCCGCGAAGGCCCGCGCAGCGAAGCTCGGCGGCCGCGCCACGCTCAGCTGCGAGCTCGACAAGCTGGGCGGCGTTGGCCACTGCACCACGCTCGCCGAGGAGCCGAAGCACGAGGGCTTCGCCGACGCCGCTCGGGTGCTGGCCAAGCAGTTCCGCGCCTTCCCGACGGGATCGGACGGCAAGACCGTCGCCGGGGTCCGGCTCCAGCTTCCGGTGGTCTTCGACCCGGCCACGCTGGGGGGCGGTCAGCCGGTCATCGGCAAGGCGCAGTGGGCGGGCCTACCCAGCGCGGAAGAGACCAACGCCGCCTTCGGCACGCTGGCGGTCGCCGGCACGACGCGGGTGAGGCTGGCCTGCACTGTGCAGCAGGGTGGGTCGGTCTCGGATTGCAAGGTCGTCATGGAGGATCCGGCCGGCCAGGGCGTCGGCCAGGCAGCGCTCAGCCTAGCGGGGCACTTCCGCCTGACGACCTGGACCGCCGAGGGCTTGCCCACGGTCGGCGGCACGATCAACATCCCGTTGCGCTACGAGCCCGGGAAGGCCGAGCCGAAGGGCTGACCTGCTGCCGGCGGCGCCGGGAAAACGGGCTCAACTCCCCACGCCCGCCTCGCGCCCCTTCCACTGCAGCACCGGTTCCGCCACCTCCGGCTCCGCCCCGCCGCGCGGGGTCAGCGCCGCCTGCAGGCGGGTCATCTGGTCGAGGAGGGCCGGGACGCCGTGGGCGGACATGACGATGCGGCTGGCGGTATAGACCCAGCGGCGGCTATCGTCGTCGGGGGCGGCGCCGTCCTTGCGCACCACGTCGAACTCCATGCGCAGCTGGTGGCCGTCGAAGGTCATGAAGCGAAGCTCGTCGACGAACACCTCGGCGATCTCGGGCACGTCGACACGGCGCGGTTGCGGGCTCTTCATGGAACCTCCTTCGCCCGACCGCAGATCAAACGAGCTTGGGCGCGGTTGGGTTCAGCGCGCCGCTCAGGCCTGGGTGCCCCGCCAGCGGAACGCGGCCAGCGGCAGGGCGCGGGCGGGCGCGCCTTGTGCGGCCGCGACCCAGGCGCGGCCCGCCTCGAAGGCCACCACGCGGTAGATCGGCAGGCCGCCCGCGTCGGCGGAGACCATGTCGCCGACCTTCACCGGCTCTTCGGCGGCATGATCCAGCAGGGCCCAGTCCACGGTCATCGTCATCACCTCACGCGCCGCCGGGTTGGGCGGGTCGTGGGCGAGCTTGCGCGCCCCGGGATGAGGCGAGGCTGAGCCAGGTGTTTAGGCGCCGTTCAGGTGGGCTTCCTTCCCCAATTAGATCGTCATCCCCGGGCTTGTCCCGGGGATCCATACGCACCGAAGGCCCAGGCAAATTCCCGGCCTCGGGGTTTATGGATGGCCGGTACAAGACCGGCCATGACGAGCGAAAAGAGGGGGAGCGCGCCCCCTACCCCGCCAGATGCCCGATCGCGGCGGCGGCCCACTGCCAGGCCGCCGAGTGCGCCACCGGGACTATGGTCACCTGCAGCAGCAGCATGATCGCGCCCCCGATCAGGTAGACCGGGTGCGGCCGGCCCCGCGTGCGCCAGTCGTAGATCATCGCCGCCACCAGCAGGATGTCGCCCAGCAGCCCGGCCGTCACCGCCACCATCAGCGGCGGCGCGCCCACGTGCGGCAGGCCCGCGGGCCAGGGCGGCGCGTTCGGATCCGGCGCCGGGGCGAGCAGGCTGAACCAGCGCGCGATGGGCGCGCCCAGCATCGAGATCGTCATCAGGAGGATGAGCCGCTTGTGCGTCTCGGAATCCTTGAGCTTCACGATGGCCAGGATGAACACGGGCACGAAGAAGAGGAGCGCGCTCATGGTCACCCAGGCAAAGGCCTTCACGTCGTGGGCCGTGCCCGGCGGCTGGCCCGGAAGCGAGGCCTGGGCCACGCGCATCGACACCACGGCGGTGATGATGAAGGTCATCGCGGTGACGATGGCGATGCCGAGCATCCCCCAGCTGCGGTGGGCCAGCGTCCGCCCGGTCGCCACCAGCCAGGTCTGGGTGAAGAAGAAGGCGACCCACGAGAACAGCACCAGCCCGTGGATGTGGACGATCGGCTCGGCCTTGAACCGGCCCTGCGCGATCGGCAGGAAATAGGTCGGCATGAAGCCCACCACCGCGATGGCGAGGCACGCGCTCGCCATCCAGACATAGAACCTGCGCGAAGACCCGACCCCGGCCCGCGTCCCTAGAACAGCTTCCGCCACAGCGGCCTCCCCCGAGTTGCGCCTGCAGGTAGAGTGCCTGAGATCACACCGCATCGCAAACCACGTTCGGTGAAATTCGATCGCCGGCGCCCTCTACGCATCCCCCTACTTCCCCGCCCCCCGCGCGTCGGCCTCCTCGCGCCGCGCCCCGGCCAGGATCCCCGGCAGCGAGTAGTTCCCCTCGTGGCAGGCGTATTCGTAGATCGGGCCCTTGGAGGCCTGGAACACCATCTGCGCCCGCCAGGGCCGGGTGTAGGTCTTCGGGTCATCGACCGTGAACTCGTAGAGCAGGGTGGCCGGGCCCGTGCGGCTGAACCGCTCGGTGACCTTGGCGTCGGCCGAGATCAGCATCCCCATCGGCGTCTTGAAGGCGTCGCCGGGGTTGAAGTTGGTGGTCTCCACGACCAGGCTCTCGCCCTCCCAGCGGCCGATGCTGTCGCCCAGCCAGGGGCGGATGTGGGCGCCCGGGTGGGCCGCGTTCAGCCGCACGATGCGCACGTCGTGGACGGCTTCCATGTGGATGGCGACCGCGGCCTTGGTCTGCACGATCTGGTACTCGTTGCCGTAGGGGCTGTTGAGCATCGGCGGCCCGGCCGCGGCCCAGCCGGCGATCAGGCAGCGTTCGGAGACCGTGCGGGTCTCCGGATTGTCCGAGTCCGAATGGGCCTTGGCCTGGCGGGCGCGGGCGGCCTGGCCCTCAGCGCTGTAGGGCAGCCGGCCGTCGGGCGGGTCGACCAGCCACGAAGTGCGCGCCTTGCCGTCGATGCGGGCGAGCCTCGCGCCAACGGTCCAGAAGCCGGCCTCGGTCTGGCGCCCGCCGATGTCGTCGATGTCGGTGTTGGCGAACTCGTCCGGCCGGCGCTGTTCGTAGGCCCGGGCCTCCGCGTCGCTGACGGTCAGCGTGGCGAAAGCCTTCGGCCGCTCCAGCTCGGTGAGCGAGGTGCTCGTCCAGAGCCCGCCCAGGTCCGGATGCCCCTCGGCGTCCCGCGGCGCCCGGTAGGGTCCCGCCTCAGCCACCCCCACCGACAGGACGAGGGCCAAGACCGCCAGAAGCAGGTGGATGCGCATGTATCGACGGTATGCGGCCTCCCGCGCCAGTCAAGCTTCCCGCCTCTCGCCCGATCCCGGCGAAAAATGTGAACAGCGAATTTTTGGCCGCAGGGGGCCACGGGCTTAAGCTGCGCAGTTGGGCCCGGACCTCCTCGGCCCCCGGTCTTTCTCAAGGTGCAAGTGCGCGGGTATGGCCCCTTGGGGCCGGACGTCTTGTTTCGAATGAAGGCCCACGCGGCGGCCGTCAAGGTAGCATTTACCTTGACGGAACAACCACCGATTGCGCGCGGTCGCGGCTGGAGTATGGTGACCGGACTAGGGGCCAGGGGCGTGGGCTCGGTGAAGCGCTGGGTTGCGAGTGCGTGGGTCGAATGGGCGCGGCAAGCGCCGTCCGCTGCATTGGCGGTCGGGCTGGGCGGGCTGATCGTCCTGGCGCGCGTCGCCCTGCAGGGCGCGCTGGGGCCGGCCTCGCCGTTCATCCTGACCTTGCCCGGAGCCATGATCGCGGCCTTCGTCGGCGGCTTCTGGCCGGCGATCGTCGTCTCGGTGCTGGGGCTGCTGGTCGGCCAGTGGGCGCTGCAGACCGGCGGCGCCCCGCCGCTGGGGCCATTGGGCGCGGCGATCTTCACGGCTATCGGCGTCATCATCGCGGTGGCCGGCGGCATGCGCAAACGCGGCCTGAAGCAGGCCGCGGCCGACGCCGAGCGGCTCGACGACATGCAGCGCCGGCTGGCCGGCGTCGCCAGGCTGAACGCCATGGGCGAGATCGCCGCCACGCTGGCCCACGAGCTCAACCAGCCGCTGACCGCCATCGCCAGCTATGCCGGCGCGGCCCAGCGGCTGGTGGAGCGCGACACGGGGCAATCTGCGAACCTCGGCGACCTCTTGGAAAAGGTCACCGGCCAGGCCGCCCGGGCGAACGAGATCATCGCGCGCATCCGCGGCTATGTGACCAAGGCTGAGCTTTCGCCCGCGCCACAGTCGCTGTCGGAGATGTTCGACGAGGCGCTGGCCGTCGCCGCGGCGGGCGCAGGCCGCAAGGTCGTCGTGCGCCGCGAGTTCGACACCGCGGCCGACCGGGTGCTCGCCGACCGCGTTCAGCTGCAGCAGGTGATGGTGAACCTCATCCGGAACGCCGTGGAGGCCATGGCCGAGGCGCCGCGCGCGGAGCTGACCCTCGGCGGCCGCGCGGGCCCGGCGGGCTTCGTCGAGGCCTGGGTCTCGGACACCGGCCCCGGCCTGCCGCCGGAGCTGGCCGAGCGGCTGTTCGAGCCCTTCGTCAGCGGCAAGGCCGACGGCATGGGCATCGGGCTCTCGGTCTGCCGCAGCATCGTCGAGGCGCACGGCGGCGGGATCCGCGCGGAGCCCGCGCCCGGCGGCGGGGCGGCGTTCCGCTTCACGCTGAGGCGCGCGCCATGAGCGGCGGCGGCCTGGTGCACGTGATCGACGACGACGACGCGGTCCGCGACTCGCTCGCCATGCTGCTGTCGAGCTCGGGCTTCGCCGTGTGCACCTATCCGTCGGCCGAGGCCTTCCTGGAGCGCCTGGAGCGCCTCCAGCCCGGATGCGTCGTCACCGACGTGCAGATGCCGGAGATGAGCGGCCTGGAGCTGCTCCAGCGGCTCAGCGGGCGGACGAGGGACTTCCCGGTGATCGTGCTGACCGGCCTCGCTGACGTGGCCATGGCGGTGGAGGCCTTGAAGAACGGCGCCTCGGACTTCATCGAGAAGCCCTTCGACGGCGGCGTCCTGCTGGCCGCGGTGCAGGCCGCCCTGGCCAGGCTCTCGCAGGACCAGGCGCGGACCGGCGCGCTCGCCGACCAGGCGCAGCGCTTCGCCGCCCTCTCGGCCCGCGAGCGCGACGTGCTGACCGGCGTCGTGGCGGGGTCATCGAACAAGGAGATCGCCCGGGCGCTCGGCATCAGCCCGCGCACCGTGGAGTCCTACCGCGCCAACATCATGATGAAGACCCAGGCGACCAGCCTGTCGGAGCTGGTGCGCATGGTCCTGGCGGCTGGGGCTACGGCCTAGCCGCGGACCTGCCCGTCCAGCGCCGTCCGCACCGCCGAGACGATCTCGTCGGCGCCGAAGGGCTTTTCGATGAACGCCGCGGCGCCCGCCGCCATCGCCTCGGCCGCCAGCGCCGCCCCGGCCCGCCCGGTGGTCACGATCACCGGAAGCGGCACCTGCAGCGCCTTCAGCCGGCGCAGCAGCTCCACCCCGCTCATGTCCGCCATGTGCACGTCGGTGATGATGCAGCCGGGCCCCGCCGGCGGCAGGTCGTCGAGCAGGGCCTGCGCCGAGCCCTCACTCCGCACGGCCAGGCCCTCGACCGCGAACAGCACGCTCAGCGAGTCGCGCACCGCCTCGTCGTCGTCGACGATGTAGATCACGGGATTGGGCGCCATCGCGCGATCGTCGGCCTCAATTGCATCGGGGGTTGGGCGGGAAGCCACCGGAATCGCCACTCTTAGCCCCGTTGCGGGGCCTTGGAACTCCGGTCGATCCCCTCCGGGAAACTACGGAGGCGGTCCGGCGTTTCCCGCCTGTCCGGCGCGACGCGATCGCAGCGGGGCCTTGATTGCGGAAGGCCTTGATTGCGGAACGTCGTTCGTTACGACTGTAACGTAGGGCGGAACCGCTGGGGTTTTGGGGGAGGGATGGCGCTGGGTGTTTCCAAGGTGACCGCCGCCCCGCTGGTGAGCATCATCGTCGTGGCCTACCGGCAGGAGCGCTACATCCGCGCCGCCGTGCGCAGCGCGCTGGCCCAGACCTACACGCCGCTGGAGATCGTGCTTTCCGACGACGGCTCGCCGGACCGCACCTTCGAGATCATGCAGGAGGAAGCCGCCGCCTACCGCGGGCCGCACAAGGTGATCCTCAACCGCAACCCGACCAACCTCGGCGTGGCGGAGAACTACAACCGCGCCGCCAGCCTCGCCTCCGCAGACCTGATCGTGGTCCAGGACGGCGACGACATCTCGCGGCCGGACCGGACCGCCAAGCTGGCGCGCGCCGCCCAGGAGCCGACGCCCGTCGACATGGTCTGCTCGCGGTTCTCGATGATCGACGACGCCGGCCAGGCCCTCCCCGAATGGCCGCTCCCGCCGGTCGCGCCCCTGACCCTTGAGGACGCCCTCAGGCAAGGGTCGATCAGCGCCGCCGGCTGCGCCTGCGCCTATTCCCGGTCGCTCTGGACCAAATACGGGCCCATGGAGCGGGACGTGTATCAGGAGGACGTGGTGCTGCCGTTCCGGGCGCTCCTGGAACGGGGGATCCGGGTGGTGGACGAGCCCTTGGTCGAATACCGCGTCCACGACGGCAATCTCTTCGTTGGACGCCCACCGCCCCGAAGCCGCGAGGACCGACGGCGCCGGGCGCGGAACTGGGCGGCGATCTCCCACGACTGGCGGCGTTCCTGGACGCTATCGGGGCGCGAGCCCGCCGCGTTCGAGCGTCAGTTTCGTCAGCTGTTGAAGCATCGAGAATACGACGCCGAGTGCTACGACCGCTCCCGCGCCTACGCCCTGCTGACCGCCCTGCGCGGCCTGGCGGAGGGGCTGACGCTTCGCAACTCCGCAGGCCTCATCCGCCGGCACGTCCTGCGCCTCGCCCAGCCGCTGCGTGAGAAGACCCGGTGACTGTCTATTCAACCGACAAGCGAGCAACGTCGAGCTTAGCCGGCCGGTTTGCCAGGTTGGAACCAAGCCGGATTGTGTTCCGAGCGGGGCCTTGCGCAAGTTCTGATGTTTCGATTTCGCAACACCATGATATCTAGGATTGAGGGATGGTTAACGCCGTCGTGACGGAGCGGCCGGCGTCAGTTGTGGGTGCAAACGTCCATGCTCGACAACGGTCAGCTTCTGCCCGATCGGGTTTCGGCCCCCAAGACGTCGCCCTCGTTCGCACGCCTCGTCGATCTGCAACTGATCGAGAGCGACACCGGCACGCTCGGCGTGGCCGACGCGGCGACGCACATCGGCTTTCCCGTCCTCAGGACCTATTTCCTGACCGGCGTGCCGAACGGCAAGGGCCGCGGCGGTCACGCGCACAAGACCATGCGGCAGTGCTTCATCTGCCTGCGCGGACAGGTGACCATAGTCGTGTCGAGGTGCGCGGAGAGCCTGAAGTTCCGGCTGACCGACTATTCCGAGGCGCTGGTGGTGGATCCCGGCTGCTGGCGCGACCTCTACGACTTCTCTTCCGACGCCCTGCTCCTGGTGCTGGCGTCTCAGCCCTACACCGAGCGCGACTATATCCGGGACCATACGGAGTTCCTTGAATGGGAGCTGGCGGAGAGCGAGGCCAGTGTCCCGTTCATCGATCTGGCGAGACAGGACTCCGACCTGCAGAGCGCCGTCGCCGACGCGGTGCACGAGGTCATCCGCTCGGGCGTCTACATCGGCGGACCGCAGGTGGCCGAGTTCGAGGCGCAGTTCGCCGAATACTGCGGCGTGGCGCATGCGGTGGGCGTCGGCAACGGGCTGGAGGCGCTCGCCCTTACCCTGGCAGGATGGGGCGTCGGACCCGGGGACGAAGTCATCGTGCCGGCGCACACCTTCATCGCCACCGCGCTCGCCGTGGACAGGGTGGGCGCGGTTCCGGTGCTCGTCGACGTCGAGGCCGACACCGGGCTGATGGACCCGGCCTTGGTGCAGGCGGCCATCACGCCGCGCACGCGGGCGGTGATCCCGGTCCACCTCTACGGGCAGCCGGCCGACATCGACGGGATCCGCGAGGCCATCGGCGGCCGCGACATCAAGATCCTGGAGGATGCCGCCCAGGCGCACGGCGCGTTCTACCGGTCCCGGCGCTGCGGGGCGCTCGGCGATGCGGCCGCCTTCAGCTTCTACCCGACGAAGAACCTCGGCGCCCTCGGCGACGGCGGCGCGGTGGTTACCGACGATCCGGCCCTGGCGGCTGCGGTGCGCCGCCTCGGCAACTACGGCGGCCTGCGCAAGTATGAGCACCAGGTGATCGGCGGCAATTCGCGGCTGGATCCCATGCAGGCCGCGGTGCTGTCGGCGAAGCTGCCGTCGCTCGACCGCATGAACGCGCGGCGCGCCGAACTGGCGAGCCTCTACCTGGCCAACCTCGCCGACCTCCACGGGCTGGCCCTGCCGAAGACCCACGCCTACGCCCAGCCGGTCTGGCATGTGTTCGCCGTACGCTGTGAGGGCCGGCGCGACGAGCTCTTCCGCTTCCTCGCCGCACGGAACATCAACGCCAACATCCACTATCCGGCCGCCATCCATCAGCAGGCCTGCTACGCGGGCCGCTGGCCAGGCCAGTCCTTCCCGGTCGCCGAGATGTGGGCCCGGGACGTGCTGAGCCTGCCGCTGGACGGCGCCCACACCAACGCCGAGATCCTCGCGGTGATCGAGGCGGTCACCGACTTCCTGTCGATCCCCCAGCACGCCTAGCACCCGGTCCAGAGGGGGGCGCATCCGCCATCGCCAACTACGACGACAACCAGCACGCCCAGAACGAGAACCTGCGACTCGGCAACCTGTGGGACGGGATCGAGGTCTACGCCGGGCTGATCGCCGACCTGAACTGGTAGGCGCCAGGAGGATTGGGCCCTCAGCGTTCTGATGGTCGATGGCCCCTAGGCGGGCGGAGGCCGCCACGGCGCGCCGGGATCATCTGCGACGCGATGCGGCTCATGGGTCATGGCTGGACCTGGAGCGGCGGTCGAGAGTCCTGCATCGCCCCCCTCCCTTCCGGTCAGCGATGGATCGCTAAATCGTTGGCGATCATCGCTTCCACCCCTCTCGCTTCGCGTCGGGGAGAGGAGATTGGGAGCCTCGATGGCCCAGTCCTCGTCCTGCCAGAGGCTCCAGTCCGGAGTGACGCCCAGGTCGCGGCAGATGCGGGCGACCAGTTCGCCGATCGGGCGGTCGGCGAAATCGGCGTCGTCGTAGTCGGTCTCGAGGCGCTCGGTGAGATCGTAAAACAGGTTTTCGGCGTCGCCGTCGCCGGCCTCGGCGTCGAGCACCCGCTCGACGGCGGTCCTGACCTTGGTCTTACGCCGCTCGACGTGGCGCGCGGCGCTCGCCGCCTCGGCCGTCCGGCGCGCCTCGGCGAGCCGGGCCTCCAGCGCGAAGGTCTGGCGTACGGCGCGCGCGATGCGGGCGAAGACCAGGCCGACGCGCTCATCGACCGCGCCGTCCGGGTTCGCGGCGGCCTGCTCGACAGCCTGCCGCCGAACCATCCGCGCCAGCTCCATCCCGATCTCGCCCAATTCCGCGAGGCCGCGCAGATGGCGCGCGGTGCGCGCCTCGGCGGAGTCGTCCGGCTGGGTGTCGGGGGAAGGGTGCGCCTCGGCCATGAACAAAACGAGAACACCGGACGGGCTGAAAGTCAAGAAAAAGCGTCGTCATCGCCCGGTCAGTGCTGAGCCGCGCGGAACCTCAGCGGCATGGTCTTGGGGCCGGAGATGAAGTTGGACGGCAGCCATTCAGGCTCGGCGGCCACCTCGAACCCCGTCATGCGGGTCAGGACCTCGGTCAGCATGGCGTCGATCTCGATGCGGGCGATGTGCTGGCCGAGGCAGCCGTGCGGCCCGGTCCCGAAGGCGATGTGCGGGTTGTCGGCGCGGGCGAGGTCCAGCGTCTCGGGGGCTTCGAAGACCTCCGGGTCGCGGTTGGCGGCGCCGAAGTACATGACCACCTTGTCGCCCTCGCGGATCGGCTGGCCGGCCAGCTCGACGTCCTTGCGGGCCGTGCGGCGCATGTAGATCACCGGACTCGTCCAGCGCAGCAGCTCCTCGCGCGCCGACGGCAGGCGCGCCGGCAGATCGGCCATCAGCCAGGCGAACTGATCGGGGTGCTCCATCAGCGCCAGCAGGCCGCCGGAGAGCAGGTTGCGGGTGGTGTCGCCGCCGGCGTCGACCAGCAGCAGGAAGAACAGCAGGAACTCCATGTCCTCCAGCCGCCGGCCATCCACCTCGCAGGCCAGCAGCTTGGAGGCGAGGTCGTCGGCCGGGCGCGCACGCTTTTCGGCGATCACGCCTTGGCCATATTCGAACATCTTGGCGACCGCCGCCCCGCCGGCTCCCGGCGGCAGGGCCTCGGGCGCGGTGTGGATGGTCTCGGTGAGCTTGTAGAGCTCGCGGCCGTCCTCCAGCGGCAGGCCCATCAGCTCGGCGATGACGAAGGACGGCATCTCGCCGGCCACCTCGGCCACGAAGTCGCATTCGCCCCAAGAGCCGCTGGAGCGACCGATCACGGCGTCGACGATCTGGCGGGCCAGGGCCTGGATGCGGTCTTCCCGCAGGCGCGCGGCGGGCAGGGTGAACTCCTGGCGGATCAGCTTGCGGAACGCGGTGTGCTCCGGCGGATCCATCATCAGCATCATCTTGTAGGGGCCGAAGCCCTGCCCCTCGCCCGGCGGCGGATCGGGGATCAGGATGGACGGCTCCGAGGAGAACGCCTGGAAGTCGCGGTCCACGGCCCAGACGTCGGGGTGGCGGGTCACCGCCCAGAAGCCCGGGCCATTCGGTTCGTCATGCCAGCGCACGGGCGCGTGTTCGCGCAGCCAGCGGTACTGCGCGTGCGGCTGGCCGTCCGCGAAGCTCGCCGGCGACAGGAGGTCGATCTTCATGGTGTCTCTTCCCGCGCGTTTCCTGAAGGCCGATTGGGCGCGCCTTGACGATGCGGCAGGCAAGCCCGCGGCGCCAGCGGCGAGGCGCCGCCTAGGCGCCCGGGGGCCATGGTGGTAGCTGGCGGCGCATGTCCCGATCTGCCCTCCTCCCCGCCCTCGCCGTCAGCCTGGTCTGCGCCGCCACGCTGTCGGGCTGTCTCACGCCGCCCGCAAAGCCGGCGCCCAGCTCCGCGATCCTGCAGGCGCGCGCCGGCCAAGGGGCCAAGCCCGCCGCCTGCGCGGTGGCCGATTTGGCAACCGTTTCGCCGGTCAACGTCGGCTTCGGCTTCGAGGCCACTCAGGTCGATGAGGTCGCACAGCGGAGGCTGACGACCGCCGCCGACTGGCTCAAGTGCAATCCCGGCGTCGAGGTAGTGATCAAGCCGGCCGCGGACAGCCACGGCACGCCTGCGCACCAGGAGCAGCTGGCCCAAGCCCGCGCCACGGCAGTGGTCGAGCAACTGCGCGCCATGGGCGCGACCCAGGCCGTCATCCGGACGCTGGCGGCGGGTGCGGCCGATCCGGTCACCGCGCCGCACATGGTTATCGAGGCCCAGGGCCGCGGCTGGTAGGCCCCGCCCGGTCGCCGCACTACCGGTATTAGGGCGCAAAAGCGGCAGGCTGGCGTATCCCGCCGCCCGAACCTCGTCCTCCAACCCGAGGCTCGTGATGCCCATCGCCCGAAGCGCAGCAAGCAGAAGCCACTCAAACTGGACGACTAGCCGCAATCCCTACGATTGCTCTGCCCGCTGATCGGTGAGTTTGAAATCCGACGATTTGCCGTTCCGAATGGCAACCTTGAGGACCGCCCGCGTGGCGTTCTCCTGATCCGCGAGCAGGATCAGATTGAAGGTCGTTCCCTCGTCCAGCGCCAAGGCGGTTGGCGCTATGTCAAAGTTTAGCTTCCAAGACCCACGGCGACTGATTTCTCGCGTCATAA
>NZ_JAQGIZ010000037.1 GCF_028290885.1 Phenylobacterium sp. | reverse complement strand
AGTGTCCCGATTCCGAAGTTCGCAAGCGCTTGCGGCTGACTCTGGCGAACTTCGGAATCGATGAGGACACTAGCAAGTATATGTTTCTAGTGTGCTTTCTTGGATTTGAAGTTCGCTCGGCGCGTGGCCCGTGAAGACGGCGAACTTCAAATCCAGCACACTAGCGTCCCGATACTAGTGGGCGCGGGACCGCCGGCGCGCGCCGGCCGGCGCCAGCAGCGAGGCGACGGTTGCGCGAAGTTCGTGGCCGGTCACCGGCTTCAGGAGCACGGCGTTGGCCCCGAACGCGATGGCGAGGTCCAGGAGCAGCGGGGCCTGGGCCGCGTCCACCTCCAGCATCGCAATGATCGGCGCCTGGATGGCCGCGCCGCGCAGTCCCCCGATCATCTCGATCCCGTCGCGCTGCGGCATCAGGATGTCGCAGATGATCAGCTGCGGTTTGTGCAGGTAGAACTGGTCAAGTCCATCCCGGCCGTCCACGGCCTCGCGCACCGCATGGCCTTCGGCCCGTAGTATTCGGACGATCGCCCCGCGCGCCTCCGCCTCGTCTTCGACAACCAGGATATTCGCCACGGTCTCAAGCCTCGTCCGGTTTGGGCCCTCCCAGGGGTTCCGCGCACCGCCATATGGGCTCGGTTGTTGCATGCTTGAAATGCATTGTTGGCACCCATAGATGTGCGGCATGAATTGGCGTTCGATCGACCTCAATCTGCTTGTGGTCTTCGACGCGGTCATGCGCGAGCGCAGCGTCACCCGCGCGGGGCGGCTCATCGGCATGAGCCAGCCGGCCATGAGCCACGCGCTCAACCGCCTGCGCCATATGCTGGGCGACGAGTTGTTCGTACGCACGCCGAACGGAATGACGCCGACCCCGCGCGCGGAGCGGCTCGCCCGGCCGCTGCGCAATGCGCTCAGCGACGTACAGTTCGCTCTCGAGCCCCCGGCGTTCGATCCCCAGACCTCGCAGCGCAGCTTTGCGATCGCTCTCAACAACCTTGCCGCCGTTGTCCTCGGCCCGCCGCTGGTCACGGCGACATGCGGGGGCGCGCCTGGGGTGCGCCTCGACATGCAACCCAGCGGGACCCTCGACATCCCGGACTTGCTGGACCGTGGCGATATCGACCTGGCGATCGGCGCCCTGGAGAGCCCCGGCGAGCGGTTCGTCAGCGAGTTGCTGCTGGAGGATCCCTTCGTCCTGGTCATGCGGTGCGGCCATCCCGCCGGCGGCCGCAAACTGTCGGCGGAGACGCTCGCGGAACTGCCTTATCTGGAGATCTCCTCCAGCGGCGAGGACATCGCCTTCCTCGACCGCTGGCTGCAGGGGCGCGGCCTGACGCGCCGCGTCGTCGTGCGCGCGCCCTATGTCTCCGCGTGCATGATCCTGGCAAAGTCCGACCTGGCGACCGTCTTCAGCCGCCGAATGGCCCAGGCGTTCGTGCTTGACCACGCCTTGGAATTTCACGAGCCGGCCTTCGATTCGCCGCAGGTGCGCACCAGCATGCTTTGGCATCGGCGGCTGGACGACCATCCCGCCCACCGCTGGCTCCGCGACCGCGTGACCTCGGTTTCGCGGGCGCTTGCCAAGATTCACGCTGAGCATGTCTCCGTGGCGTGAATGCACTTTCCCCGCTGAGGCCGGGCCCCTAGGTTTCGAGGCCTGATCGGCGGGTCGCGGCGTCGTCGGGCTGACCCGCAGATCGAAAGCCCTGGGAGCGGCGACATGAAGGCCTTCCTCGAAACCGTCGCCGCGGGCCTGGTCCCCGTGGCCGTGCTGGCCTGCGTGGCCCGGCCCGGCATGCTTTGAGCCCTATGCTGCACGCGCCGGCGCCGGCGCTATTGGTCCTGCTGCTGCTGGCGGCGGTCCTGGCCGGCGCCCAGAACGCCCTGGCCGGCGGCGGCTCGTTCATCACACTGCCTGCCCTGATCCTCAGCGGGATGGACGCCCGGGCGGCCAACATCACCTCCACGGTGGCGCTGTTTCCAGCCCAGGTGACGACCGGCTGGGCCGGGCGGCGCCTGGTGAGCGGCGCTGAGCAGCTGCCGTTCAGGGCCCTGGTGGCGATCAGCCTCGTGGGCGGCGCCGTCGGCGCCCTGCTGCTGCTCGTCACCCCGCCGAGCTTCTTCGAGGGGCTGCTCCCCTGGCTGGTGCTGTTCGCGACCGGCGCCTTTGCCTGGGGAAGCTTCGGCCGCCGGCCGGCGGTCTCCAAGCCCTTGAGGCCCGCTTGGGCCGCCACCCTGCAGTTCGCCATCGCGATCTATGGCGGCTATTTCGGAGGCGGCATCGGCTTTCTGATGCTGGCCGTCCTCAGCCTGGCGCGATTGCCGGTCCGCGCGGCGGCCGCGACCAAGAACGCCCTGGCCGGGGTGATGAACGGCACGGCCGTGCTGGTGTTCCTGTTCTCGGGCGAGGTGCGCTGGCTGCAGGCGGCGATCGTCGCGGCCGGCGCGGTGGTGGGCGGCCTGATCGGCGCATGGCTGCTGCGCTGGGCCGACGAGCGGATCCTGCGGATCGCCGTCATCGCCATCGGCGTCCTGCTGACGGTCGCGTTGTTCGTCCGCGCCTACCGGTAGGGATCGAACCTTTGCTTTGAGCGTTATCTAACTTCATCCCAAGGAGATCCGATGGCGCGCCTGCGTAAACAGCTTCCGGCACATCTGGGGGCAGGCGAGCTCCGCTGCCGCGGGTTCTCCGGTCCGGTGGACTATGAGATCCAGGGCGACCCGGCGACCCTGCGCCTGGGTCCGTTGCGGCTGCGCGGCTCGCTGACCGCGACGCCGGAGGTAGCAGCCGAGGCGTTCCGCGCCGGCGAGGCCGAACTGAAGCTGCAGGACGGCGGCGCTTTCCGCATCACCCTCCTGGGCCACTCCGCCGGCTCCAACGTCGCCTATTTCGAGATGCGCGTCTGAAGCTCGCGCGGCCCCGGCTTACGGGCGTCTAGTGTCCCGATTCCGAAGTTCGCAGGCGCTTGCGGGTGGCTTTGGCGAACTTCGGAATCGATGAGGACACTAGCAAGTATATGTTTCTAGTGTGCTTTTTGGATTTGAAGTTCGCTCAGCGTTTGGCGCGTGATGTGGCGAACTTCAAATCCAGCACACTAGCCAGCCCGCCGCGATCATATTACATCTGTGAGTTATTACTCATGTAGTTCATTCGGCGGGGACGCATGATCGCTCGGCTCCAGACCCTCGGCATCGTCCTGATCCTGCTGGCGGTGGCCAGCATCCCGACCTCGATCGGCTATTCAACCTGGTCCGAGCGGCAGAGGATGCGCGACGAGTGGACCGCCGCGGGCCCCGCCTGCCCTGTCGTCGCCAGCCCGTCGCCCGCGAACCGCGGCGCGAAGCCGCCGCCTCCGTTCGTCTACAAGGGCGTCGGCTTCGCCTACCAGATCGGCGACGTGAACTGCGTCGCCGCGCCGGAGAAGGGTCTCTTCAACTCGCGGACCTATCCCATCTGCCAGTTCGACGCCCCGGCGGCGATCGCGGTGACGGCCGGCGGCCGCACGGTCCTCTTCGAGCCCGGCGTCGGCCATGGCGCCACCGTGGCGGTGCGCGAAGGCCACGTCTCATGCGTGGTGGACAAGGGCGCCCGGTTCTACGGTCCGAAGGTCGGCCGTGAGCTCATGGACGCTAAAGCCCGTAGCGCAACTCGGCGTCGCCCACGAACTCGCGCGGGCCGATGTGCATGAGCTTGCTGCGGGTATCCAGCCAGACCTCGCCGCCGATATCGCGCCAGCGCCGGCAGAAGGCG
The DNA here is from genome assembly GCF_028290885.1 of Phenylobacterium sp. GTDB lineage: Bacteria > Pseudomonadota > Alphaproteobacteria > Caulobacterales > Caulobacteraceae > Phenylobacterium. The sequence goes on along the minus strand of NZ_JAQGIZ010000037.1, from coordinate 3,710 downwards.
TCCTCGCTGAGGTAGTCGCCGTTGTCGGGATCGATCATTCCCTCGAACAGCGCATACTGGTGGGCGCTCGCGCGGGGCTGCGCGCGGTCGTGCACGGCGCTGTACTGCAGATGCGGATAGGCCTGGATCATCTTCTCCAGCGCCGCGCGCTTGATCAGCATGAAGCCCGTCCCGGCGAATTCCGCGGTGACGAACCCCTGCTCCTGGCGCCGCTCCCGCTCGGCAACGAGCGCGCCCACATAGCGGATCTGCGCCGTCTCCAGCGCCTCGCCGGCTTCCACGCGGTCGAACACGCCGGCGTCGTAGTGGACGATCTTCAGCGGGTACATTCCCGCCACCACGTCGCGGTCGAACCTGAGCATCCGCCCCACCTGGGCCGGCGAGAACCCGATGTCGGCGTCGATGAACATCAGATGCGTCGCATCCGAGTTGTCCAGGGTGGTGGCCACCAGGCTGTTGCGCGCCCGGGTGATCATGGAGTCGTTGCCGAGCAGTTCCAGCGTCACGGTGACGTTGTCGTGGGTGGCCGCGAGCATCAGCCCGCAGACCGACTGCATGTAGCGCTGGGTGACCACGCCGCCGTAGCACGGCGTCGCAACGACCAGATGCAAGGTGTTGCTCGGCAAGACCATCTCCCCCGCTAGCTCCGACATGGTCGGGAGGCTCTCTTCGAACACCCCGCCCCGAATCAGAGTGTCGCGGCGAACTGCGGCGCCTCGATTGCCGCATCGCTGCGGCTTCGTATCCGTCTGAAGCACCTGTTCGACGAATGACACGTCGCCACTGAGCGACCGGGGTTATTCAATTCTATTGCCTGGATGAAAATTCGAGTCATTCTGCAGAGGCCGGAGACGGCTAACATCGGGGGAACGCAAACATGTCAGGTGCAAAGCGCATCGCGGCCATAGGCTTGGCCGCCCTTCTGTCTGTGAGTGCAGCGTCGGCGTCGGCGCAGATGGTTCCGAGGAACTACCAAAAAGGGCCGGTCACCCTGGTGACGCAGTTCCAGGTCGCGCCGGGTAAGCTGAATACGTTCATGCAGGACTACGCCACAAGCCAGCGCGCCGGCCTGGAGATCGGAAAGAAGACGGGAGCGATACTCGCCTACGGAGCCGCGATACCCATCACGCGGCGAGCCGGCGAGCCCAACCTCTACACCACCATCACCTTCAAGGACCTGGCGTCCTACGACCGGTCGTTCGAGGCGGCGGACAAGGCCAATGTCGCAGTCTACGGTTCGCTGGAAAACGCCGCGCAGGCGGCCGCGAAGCGGGCGGAGTATGCGACCGTCGTAAGCAGCATCCTTCTCCAGGGGCTGGCTCTGCCGAACTAGGCCGCCGTGACGCCGGGGACGGGCGCGCGGATCAGGCGGGGATGGTCGCCGCCAGGGTGACCTTCTCCTCGCTGACGTCGGCGAACACCCGACCGCCAGCGTCGCCGACGAACAGGTGGACGTAGCGCGCCTGCACCCAATGGCCGTGCAGCCCCTCGCCGGGGCCCTCGCCGCGCAGGCCTGCCAGCACCTCGGGCCGCAACCTGGCGCGAGGGCCCACGGCCTCCACGGCGACCGCCACGGACGCGCCCTCCTCCACGGCGCGGACGCGGGCCACACCGCCGGTCGGCAGCGCCGCGCCCGCCATCTGGGCGAGGTTCAGCAGCGTGCGCGCCACGGGCTTGTTCACCGCCGGCGTCTCCACCTGCCAGTCGAGCTCGGCGCGCATGTGGGCGAACACCCCCTGCGCCAGCTTCTCCAGCTCGCGGGCGTCGAAGGTCTCCGCCGAGGCCGATGCGCCGAAGGCCACGCGCGTGAACGACAGCAGGTCCGCCAGCTTGCGCGCCGAGGCGCCGATCAGGCTCATGGCGTCTTCGCGCATGTCCTGGGCGGTGGGGTCCTCCAGCAGGTCGAGCCCCGAGACGATGGCGCTCGCCGGGCTGATGAAGTCGTGGCACATCCGCGCGGCCAGGTAGGCGGCGAGCTCGGCCGGGCGGATCGCCGGGTTTTCCGGGTTGGTGGGCGCGAGGGTTTCCGTCATGGCGCGGACCTTGCGGTGATTTGAGCCTTTGGAAAACCGCCGGGGGCCCATAAGAGAGCCCGCCTGAGGGTATTGATTTGGCCATGAACGACATCGGGGCCGAGCTGGCCGAGATCTGCGACGCGGCGGCCGCCCTGATCCTGCCGCTCTGGCGAACCGGCCTGGCCGTGGCCCAGAAGGCCGACGAGAGCCCGGTCACCGAAGCCGACCGCCAGGGCGAGGCCCTGATCCTCAAGGCGCTGGCCGAACGCTTCCCCGACATCCCCGTGGTCTCCGAGGAGGACGCCAGCGAGTTCGGCGCGCCCGAGGCCATCGGCCCGCGCTTCTTCCTGGTCGATCCGCTGGACGGCACCAAGGCCTTCGTGCGCGGCGACCCGCACTTCACCGTCAACATCGGCCTGATCCAGGACGGCCGCCCGGTGGCTGGCGCGGTCGCCTCGCCGCCCTCCGGCGAGGTCTGGTATACGCAAGGCGGCCAGGCGATGAAGCGGCTGCAGGGCGTTCCCGCCCGGCCCGTCCGCGCGCGGCCCTGGCCGGACGGCGCGGCGCTCGCGCTCCTCAGCCACACCATGAAGCCCGAGACCGCCGACAAGCTGGCCCAGGAGTACGGCTTCCACCTGCGCGAGCCGATGGACAGCTCCATCAAGCTCTGCCGCATCGCCGAGGGCATGGCCGACATCTACCCGCGGCACGGCCCGACCATGGAATGGGACACCGCCGCCGGCCACGCGGTGCTGGCGGCGGCCGGCGGCCGCCTGACCACGCCGGAAGGCCAACCCTTCCTCTACGGCAAGGCGCACGAAGGCTTCCGCAACGGCTGGTTCGTGGCGCGCGGCGCCTAGATCTTCTTTGGAAGGTTCCACTCGTCCGACGCCGGGCCGGAGGCGGCCACGGCCTGCGTCCATTGCGGGCTCGCCGCGACGGCGGGCCGGCCGAGCGCCAGATAGCTGACGAAGCCCACCAGGAAGGCGAACGCGGCCAGCCAGGCCAGGGGACGGGCGATCTCGAACAGGTTGGAGGCGGGCATCGGCGGACTCTTCGGCGGACTCTACGAGGATGGAACACCGCCCGGCCCGCTTGGTTGCCGCGCACCTCCGACTTCCGCCGCGCCCTCTCCACCGAGATTCGACGCCGGTCCGGATCGGCGCGATGCTGGCCAAGCGCGAAGGCGTCTACACCGGGACCGGATTTCCGGCCATAAGGCTGCGCATTGTTTCAGGAGACATTTCCATGCCGCTCGATACGGCCGCGAGCCAGAAGACCTTCCGCTGGGACGACCCGCTGGACCTGGCCTCGCGCCTCTCCGAGGACGAACGCATGGTCTGGGAGGCCGCCCGCGCCTACGCCCGCGAGAAGCTCTTGCCCCGCGTCGTCTCGGCCTTCGCCGAGGAACGATTCGACCGCGAGATCATGACCGAGATGGGCGCCTTGGGCTTCCTGGGCCCCACGCTCCCCGAGAAGTACGGCTGCGCCGAGGTGAACCACGTCGCCTATGGCCTGATCGCCCGTGAGATCGAGGCGGTGGACTCAGGCTACCGCTCGGCGATGAGCGTGCAGTCCTCCCTGGTCATGTACCCGATCTACGCCTTCGGCTCCGAAGAGCAGCGGATGAAGTACCTGCCCGGCATGGCCAAGGGCGAGATCATCGGCTGCTTCGGCCTGACCGAGGCCGACGGC
>NZ_JAQGIZ010000031.1 GCF_028290885.1 Phenylobacterium sp. | reverse complement strand
TCCGGGCGGCGGCGCGCCGGTGCAGGTCTCCGTGGCGACCGTGCAGCCCCACACCTTCGGGAATGAGATCGAAGTGCTAGGCGTGGCCAAGGGCCGGCAGTCGGTGACGCTCACCGCCGCCACCAGCCAGCTCGTTCAGCGCGTGCGGTTCAGCGACGGCCAGTCCGTGGCGCGCGGCGCGGTGTTGATCGAACTCAAGAACACCGAACAGGATGCCGGCCTCGCCCAGGCGCAGGCCAAGCTGGCGCAGGCCAAGCAGGAATACGACCGCTGGCTGACGCTCAATCAGAAGGGCTTTGCCGCCCAGACCTCGGTCGACCAGTATCGCGCCGCCTACCTCTCCGCGGAGGCCGACGTGGCGGCCGCCAAGGCGCGGCAGGCGGATCGCACGATCCGCGCGCCGTTCTCCGGCGTGGTGGGCCTCTCCGACGTGGCGCCCGGCGCCCTGGTCAATCCCGGCTCTCCGATCGTGACGCTGGACGACGTCTCGGCCATGCGCGTCGACTTCCCGGTGCCGGAGCGCTTCCTGGCGCAACTGCACGAGGGCCAGGTGATCACCGCCCGCGTCGACGCCTATCCCGGCGAGCCCTTCAGGGGCCGCATCGCCAAGCTCGACACGCGGGTCGATGAGCGCACGCGGGCGATCACCGCGCGCGCCGAGTTCCCGAACCCAGACCGCAAGCTGAAGCCCGGCATGCTGATCCGGATTTCCATCTCGCATGGCGTCCGCCAGGGCCTGGCGGTTCTGGAGACCGCGGTTTCGATGCAGGGGGACTCCGCTTTCATCTACGTGCTGCACCCACAGGGGCCGCGCACGGTCGTCGAACAGCGGCCGGTGATCACAGGGTTGCGCCAGGACAATTTCGTGGAGCTGACCGACGGCGCGGCGCCAGGCGAGCGCATCGTCGCCGACGGCCTGAACAAGATCCAGCCGGGCCAGCCGGTGCGCGTCGCCGGCGCCGATCCTCGTGGCCCCGCGCCGGGCGCCGGCGATCGCCGCCGGTCCGCGCCATGACGCTCTCCGACCTTTCCGTCCGGCGGCCGGTGTTCGCCGCGGTGGCGGCGATCATCCTGTGCGTCGTGGGGCTAGCCGCGTTCGCCACGCTGCCGGTGCGCGAGCTGCCTAGCGTCGATCCGCCGGTGGTCTCGGTCTCGACCGTCTATCGCGGCGCCTCGGCCGAGGTGGTCGAGGAACGCATCACCCAGGTGATCGAAGGCCAGGTGGCCGGCATCCAGGGCATTGACCGCGTGCAGTCCGCGTCGCGCGACGGCCAGTCGCGGATCAACATCTCCTTCACCCTCGACCGCAACATGGACGAGGCGGCCAACGACGTTCGCGACGCGGTCAGCCGGGTGGCCGCGATCCTGCCGCAAGAGGCCGACCCGCCGCAGATCGCCAAGGCCAACGCCGACGCCCAGCCGATCATCCTGATCGGCCTGACGTCGACCACGCTCAACCGGCTGCAGCTCTCCGACTACGCCAACCGCTATCTGGTTCAGCGCCTGGCGACGGTGCCCGGCGTGGCGCAGGTCGGCCAGTTCGGCCAGCAGCTCTACTCGATGCGCATCTGGCTCGACCCCGTCGCCATGGCGGCGCGCGGGATCACCGTCGACGACGTCGCCGGCGCCCTGAACAGCCAGAACATCGAGCTGCCGGCCGGCGCGCTCGAGGCGCAGTCCAAGGACTTCACCATCCGGGTGGCGCGCGCCTATTCGACGCCCGACCAGTTCGGGAAGATGCCGATCGTCCCGCAGGCGGCCGCCAACCGCGCCGCGACGCCGGGCGCGGCCGCGGTAGGCGGGACCTCGGCGACGGCCGGGGCCGCGCAGGGAACCAACGCCACCATGTCCAGCGGCGCAATGTCCGGCGCCTATGTCACCCGGCTGGGCGATATCGCGCGGATCGAGGAGGGACCGGACGAACGGCGGCGCATGTTCCGCTCCAACGGCTTCGATCGCGTCGGCATGGCGATCATCCGACAGTCGCAGGCCAACGACCTGCAGATCTCCGACGGGGTGCGCAAGGCCGTCGACGAGATCAACAAGACCCTGCCCAAGGGCACCCACATGGACGTGGCGATCGACTACACGGTCTTCACCCGCCACGCGATCCAGGAGGTCTGGATCACCATGTCCATTTCCCTGGCCCTCGTGGCGCTGGTCAACTTCCTGTTCCTGGGCACCTGGCGGGCGGCGTTGATCCCCGCCATCGTGGCGCCGATCTGCATCCTGTCGACCTTCATCGTGCTGGCCCCGCTGGGCTTTTCGATCAACCTCCTGACCTTGCTCGCCCTGGTGCTGGCGATCGGCCTCGTCGTCGACGACGCCATCGTGGTGGTGGAGAACATCCAAAGGCGCGTGGACGAGGGCGAACCCCCTATCGTCGCGGCGCAGCGGGGCGCGCGGCAGGTGTTCTTCGCGGTGGTGGCCACCACCATCGTGCTGATGTCCGTCCTTGCGCCGCTGATGTTCATGCCCGGCTACATCGGCCGCCTCTTCGTGGAGCTGGCGGTGGCGGTGGCCTCGGCAGTGGGCTTCTCGGCGCTGCTGGCGCTCAGCCTCTCGCCGATGCTCGCCTCCAAACTGCTCCGTCCGGCGCAGAGCGAGGGCTTCCTCGCGCGCACCGTCAATTCGGGCATGAACAAGCTGCGCGCGTCCTATCACGCGACGCTCGAGGCGCTGCTTGGCCGCCGCTCGGCCGGCATCGTCGCGGCGGGCCTCGTGGTGTTGCTGGCTCTGGCGGCAGTCCTGTTGTTTACGACCCTGCCGAAGGAGCTGGTGCCGAACGAGGACCGCAGGCGCGTGGACGTCGCCATCCAGGCGCCCGAGGGCTCCGGTTTCGACTACACGCTGCGCGCCGCCAAGCAGGTCGAGGCGCGGCTGCTGGCTCTGGTCAAGGATGGAACGGTCACGCGCTATACGTTGTCGCTGCCGGGTTTCGGCGGCAACCAGTACAATTCCGGCAACGCCAACGTCGTGCTGCCCGATACCGCCAAGCGCAAGATCAGCTCGCAGGACATGGCGGCGCAGTTGAATCGTGAGCTTTCGTCGATCACCGGGGCGCGGGTGATCGCCGCCGTGCGACCCAGCATCCAGCGGGGCGGCGGGGGCGGAGGCGGCGGCAGCAACGTCGACCTGATCCTGCTCGGAGACGAATATCCGCAGATCAACGCCGCCATTCAGCCCCTGCTGATCGCCGCCCAGCGGAACCCCGGCATGGCGCGCGCCCGGCTGGACTACGAGCCCACCAGCCCGCGTCTGCTGGTCAATATCGATCAGCAGAAGGCGGCGTCGCTCGGCGTCTCCGCGGAGTCCGTCGGCACGGCCCTGCAGGCCCTGTTCGGGTCGCAGAAGGTCACCACCTACATCAAATCCGGCCAGGAATACGACGTCATCCTGCAGACCGACCGGCCGCAGCGGGAGAGCGAGCAGGACCTGGCCAACGTCTATGTGCGCACCAACTCCGGCTCCACGGTGCCGCTCTCGGCGGTGACCGCCAGCCGGGTCAGCGGCGACACGCCTAACCGGGCGCGGGTCGATCGGTTGCGGGCCATCACCCTCTCCGTCCAGCTGAACCCCGGCTACACGGTCGGTCAGGCGGTCGAGTTCTTCCAGGACGAGATCGCCCGCGAGCACGCCGGTCTCGCCTACAAGTGGGGCGGCATCGCCCGCGATTATCTGGAAGCCGGCGGTTCGATCGGCCTCGCGTTCGGCCTGGCGCTGCTGTTGGTGTTCCTGGTGCTGGCGGCGCAGTTCGAAAGCTGGATCCATCCGGCGGTGATCATGCTGACGGTGCCGATCGCAGCGGTGGGCGGGTTGTTCGGCCTGCTGATCGCCGGCTCGACGATGAACACCTACAGCCAGATCGGGCTGATCATCCTGGTGGGCATCGCGGCCAAGAACGGCATCCTGATCGTCGAGTTCGCCAACCAGCTGCGCGACGACGGCCTCTCCATCCGCGAGGCGGTGATCGAAAGCGCGGCCCTGCGGCTTCGCCCGATCATCATGACCTCGATCTCGGCGGCGGCCGGCGCGATCCCGCTGATCGTCTGGGGCGGGGCGGGCGGCGAGAGCCGTAAGACCATCGGGGTGACCATCTTCTTCGGAGCGATCTTCGCCACCATGGTCACGCTGTTTGTAGTGCCGGTGTTTTACAACCTGCTCGCCCGGTTCACCAAGTCGCCGAAGGCCACCGCCCGGCGGATCGAGACTTTCGAGGAGGCCGAGAGGGCCGGCGTGGCCAACGCCGCCGAATAGGCCGCAGACCACACACCTGGAAAAACGGCCTTCCCCGTTTCCAGGGAAGGCCGAAGACACAGCGCCGGCAGCGGACGTGGGGACGTCTGGCCTCGGGCGCGGACCGGCGATATGGGGGCATTCGCCGGGTGGTTGTCGTCCGGACGGGGATCTACGTCCGGTTCGACGGGCCGACGATGCGCGCCGGCGTCCCACGCGTCAAGGTTGTGACGTTCCGGCGTTCACTCGTGTCAGGCGAATGGGTTACGGCTTGTAGCCGGTTTGGACCATCAGGTAGGCGATGACGTCGGTGCGGTCCTTCGGGTCCTTCAGGCCCGCGAAGGTCATCTTGGCGCCGGGTGCGGCGACCTTGGGATCGGTGATCCAGGTATCGACGTGGGCGGCGTCCCAGGTCCAACCGGTGGCCTTCAGCGCGTCCGAATAGGCGAAGCCGGGCGAGGTGGCGGCCTTGCGCCCGAAGACGCCGTGCAGGTTCGGTCCGGTCATGTTGGGCCCGCCCGCGGGCAGGGTGTGGCAGGTCGAGCAGAGCGCGAACTTCGACTCGCCGTTCGAAAGGTCGGCGGTGTTGTAGGGCGCCGGCAGGGTCGCCAGGATCTTCTGCTTGTCGGCGTCGCTGAGCGCGGCGGCAGGCGCGGTGGCGCCGGCCGACTGGTCGGCCTGGGAACTCGTCGAGGGCTTGCTGCAGCCCGAAAGTGTGGCGGCCACGACCGCGGCGGCGAGCGTCAAAGGCAGGTGGCGCATGCAGGAGGTCTCCTCGAACGGAACGGCGGTCAGCGCACGCCCATACCTGTGCGGGACGGGCTCGCGCAAGCCGGCTTGGCCGCACTTAGCCCCGTTTCCGCCGCTCCCGGTTCACCGCCTCGTCCAGCGCCTGCAGGAAGCGCGAGCGGTCGGCGGCGGCGAACGGTTTGGGGCCGCCGGTGATCTCGCCGGTCGAGCGGATGTGCTCCATGACCGACCGCTGGGCGAGCGCCGAGCCGATGGAGTCGTGGGTGAACAGCCGACCGTTCGGCGCGATCGCCGTCCCGCCGGCCTTCAGCACCCGGTCGGCCAGCGGGATGTCGTTGGTGACCACGATGTCCCCGGGCTCGGTCCGCTCGGCGATCCAGTCGTCGGCCACGTCCGGCCCGGCGTCGACGATCATCCGCTCGATCAGCTTCGACGGCGGGATGGCGATGAAGCTGTTGGAGACCACGGTGGTCGCCAGCCCATAGCGCGCCGCCACCCTGCAGGTCTCGTCCTTCACCGGACAGGCGTCGGCGTCGATGAAGATGCGCATGGCCTGCTCTTGGGGCGGACTTAAGGTGGATGGTGCCGGATGCAGGACTCGAACCCGCGACCTTCGGTTTACAAAACCGCTGCTCTACCAGCTGAGCTAATCCGGCGGCCGATGGCTGCTTATGCGGTGAACCCCTAAGGCTTCGCAAGGGCGTGGGT
>NZ_JAQGIZ010000026.1 GCF_028290885.1 Phenylobacterium sp. | reverse complement strand
CACCTGCTGGATCTGGCTGGTGCCCTCGTAGATGCGGAAGATCCGCACGTCGCGGTAGAGCCGCTCGATGCCGTGGTCGGCGACATAACCCGCGCCGCCGAAGATCTGCACCGCCCGGTCGGCGACGCGGCCCACCATCTCGGAGGCGAAGTACTTGGCCGCGGCTGCCTCCATGGTGACGCTCTGACCGGCGTCGCGCTTGCGGGCGGTCTCCAGGGTCAACGCCTTGGCGGCCAGGCTCTCGGTCTTCGAATCCGCGATCATCCCCTGCAGCAGCTGGAACTGGCTGAGCGCCTGGCCGAACTGCTTGCGCTCGCTCATGTATTCGACGCTGTCCTTGATCAGCCGCTCGGCCACGCCCACGCACACCGCCGAGATGTGCAGACGGCCACGATCCAGCACCTGCATGGCGACCTTGAAGCCCTCGCCTTCCTGGCCCAGCCGGTTTTCCACCGGCACCCGGACGTTGTCGAAGATCACGTCGCAGATGTGGGCGCCCTGCTGGCCCATCTTCTTCTCAGGCTTGCCGACGCTGAGGCCGGGCAGGTTGCGCTCCACCAGGAAGGCCGAGACGCCCGCGGCGCCCTTCTTCTCCGGATCGCTCCTGGCCATCACCGTGAAGAGATCGGCCTTGTTGGCGTTGGTGATGAACCGCTTGGAGCCGTTCAGCACGTAGTGGTCGCCGTCGCGGATGGCGCGGGTCTGGACGTTGGCGCTGTCGGAGCCGGCCTCGGGCTCGGTCAGCGCGAAGGAGGTGATGATCTCGCCTGACGCGATGCCCGGCAGGTACTTCTGCTTCTGCGCATCGGTCCCGAACATCACCAGCCCCTGGCTGCCGATGCCGACGTTGGTGCCGAAGGTCGAGCGGAACGCCGGGCTGGTGCGGCCGAGCTCGACGGCCACCAGGCACTCGTCCTCCATGGACAGGTCGAGGCCGCCGTATTCCTCGGGGATCGAGAGGCCGAAGAGTCCGAGGCCCTTCATCTCCTCGACGACCTCGGGCGGCATGGCGTCCTCCTCGGCGACCTTGGCCTCCAGCGGACGCAGCCGTTCGGAGACGAACCGGCGAACGGTGTCGAGCAACTGCTCGCGGGTTTCCAGATCCAGCGCCAAGGTCGCTCCCTCGCCGCTCAGGCGCGCTCGAAGACGGCGGCGATGCCCTGGCCGCCGCCGATGCACATCGTCTCCAGCCCGTACCTGCCGTCGCGCCGCTTCAGCTCTCGCAGCAGGTTGGCCAGGATCCGCCCGCCGGTGGCGCCGATCGGGTGGCCGAGGCTGATGCCGGAGCCGTTCACGTTCAGCCGCTCGCGGTCCTCCCAGCCCCAGCCCTTCAGCACGGCCAGCACCTGCGGGGCGAAGGCCTCGTTCAGCTCCACGAGGTCGATGTCGTCCCACGAAAGGCCGGTGCGCTCGAAGAGCCGCTTCACCGCCGGCACCGGGCCGATGCCCATGCGCGAGGGATCGCAGCCGGCGGCGGCCCAGCTGACGAACCAGCCCATCGGCTCCAGCCCCAACTCCTCGAGCTTGTCCTCGGCGACGACCAGACAGGCGGCGGCCGCGTCGTTCTGCTGGCTGGCGTTGCCGGCGGTGACCACGCCGTCCTTCTCGATCGGCCTCAGCTTGGACAGGCTTTCCGGCGTGGCGTCGGCGCGGACGCCCTCGTCCTGGCGGAAGACGATCGGGTCGCCCTTCTTCTGCGGCACGGCGACGGGCACGACCTCGTCGTCGAACTTGCCCTCGGCCCACGCCTTGGCCGCGCGCTGATGGCTCATCGCCGCGTACTCGTCGCTGGCCTCGCGGCTGATCTGGTAGTCGCGGGCCAGGTTGTCGGCGGTCTCGATCATGCCGGAGATGATCCCGAACCGATCGATCGGCTGGCTCATCATCCGGCCGCGGACCAGGCGGTCGTGCAAGGTGACCGAGCCCGCGCGGGCGCCTTTACGCATGTCGGTGGTGTAGTACTCGACGTTGCTCATGCTCTCGACGCCGCCGGCGACCACGACGTCGGCCACGCCGGTCTGCACCATCATGGCCGCGTCGACCACCGCCTGCAGTCCCGAGCCGCAGCGGCGGTCGAGCTGGTATCCCGGGACCTCGATCGGCAGGCCCGCCGCCAGCGCCGACCAGCGGGCGATGCAGGGCGCCTCGCCGGAGGCGTAGCCCTGGGCGAAGATCACGTCGTCGATCTTCGCGGGATCGACGCCCGTGCGCTCGACAAGCGCCTTCAGGACCACGGCCCCCAGTTCCCCGGCCGTCATGTCCGAGAGCGCGCCGAGATACTTCCCGACGCCGGTGCGGATGGGAGAGACGATGGCGGCGCGCTTCATGCTGGACCCGGATGGCTTGTGGCGAGCCGGCAAACTAGTGTTTGAAACCGCCCGGGGCAAACGCTTCGGCCGCGGCCTGGAGGACAGATGGACGGCGGCGACCTGGAGACCAACTACACCTCCAAGCTGGAGACGGTGACCGAGGGCGAGTGGACGGGCTGGTCCTGGTATCCGAGCGGCGATCCGTTCGAGGACCTGGTGGGGCCGTTCTACTTCCGTGAGCGAGACGCGCGGCCGGTCTGCGCCTTCCGGGCCGAGCGCAAGCACATGAACGGCGGCGGCTTCATGCACGGCGGTTGCGCCATGAGCTTCGCCGACTTCGCCCTCTTCGTCATCGCCCGCCCGGCGATCCATGGCGTCCCCACGGTCACCGCCACCTTCAACGGCGAGCTGGTGGGCACCGCGCGCGCGGGCGACCTCGTGGAATGCACGGGCGAGGTGGTGAAGGCCGGCCGCAGCATGGTCTTCGTGCGCGGAATCATCTCCAACGCCTCGGCCGGCGGCGAGCCGATGATGAGCTTCTCCTCGGTGCTGAAGAAAACCACGCCTCGCCCGTAGGATATCCGGACTGGACACGAGCCTCCTCCTCGTCCCCCATACCGCGGGTATGGAGGAAACGATGATCGAGGCCGCCTGCCACTGCGGGGCCGTGCGCCTGACAGCCCCGAAGCCGCCGGAGACGGTGACGGAGTGCAACTGCTCCATCTGCCGCCGGCTGGGCGCGCGATGGGCCTATTACTCGCCGGCAAAGGTAGGCCTGCCGAAGCCGGGCTCGACCCAGCCCTACGTCTGGGGCGACCGCATGCTGGCCTTCCACCGCTGCCGCAGCTGCGGCGTCACCACCCACTGGCAGAGCCTCGACGGCGCCCAGGAACGCATGGCGATCAACGCGCGGATCATGGACGGCCTCGACTGGCCCGCGATCCGCGTGCGCCGCTTCGACGGGGCGGACACCTGGACCTATCTGGACGAGGTTGAGGCTCCCCTCTGAAATCAGCCGGGCGGCGAAGGGAAACACTGGGCGAGGCTGCGGGTTGTTCGGCAAACCCCGGGAGCCAGCCATGTCGAAAGTCCTCGTCCTCTACCACTCCACCTACGGCCACATCGAAGCCATGGCGCAGGCCGAGGCGGAGGGCGCACGCTCCGCCGGGGCCACGGTCGACATCAAGCGCGTGCCGGAGCTTGTCCCCGACGACGTCGCGCGGAGCTCAGGCTACAAGCTCGACCAGGCCGCGCCTGTCGCGACGATCAACGATCTCGCCGACTACGATGCGATCATCGTGGGCTGCGGCACGCGCTTTGGGCGGATGGCGTCGCAGATGGCCAGCTTCCTGGACCAGGCGGGCGGGCTTTGGATGTCCGGCGCGCTCAACGGCAAGGTGGGCGCGGCCTTCAGTTCCACGGCGACGCAGCACGGCGGCCAGGAGACCACCCTCTTCTCGATCCTCACCAACCTCCTGCATTTCGGCATGGTGACGGTCGGCCTGCCCTATTCCTTCGAAGGCCAGATGACGCTCGACGAGATCACCGGCTGCGCACCCTATGGCGCGACCACCATCACCGGCGGCAAGGGCCAGCGGATGCCGAGCGAAAACGAGCTCGCCGGCGCCCGCTTCCAGGGACGCTACGTGGCCGAGGTCGCGAACAAGCTCACCGGCGCGCTTGGCGACGTCCGCCGCGAGGTGCCGGAGGAAGACGCCGAGGCGTGGGAAGAGCCGCGCGCGGTCGAGAGCGGGAACCGCCCCGCCTCGCACTGAAGATCGCTCTTCACGCCTTCGCTGCCGGCCGCTCGCGCATGGCCGCCGCCCAGCGGGTGACGTGGGTCAGCTCCTCCGGTGGCCTTAGCCGCACGATGCGGGCGAAGTCGATGCCGATGAAGGCCACGATGTCGGCGATGGTCAGGCGATCGGCGGCCAGCCACTCGCCCTCGCCCAGGCGCCGATCGAGCACGTTCAGCGCCGCCAGAGCGTTCTGCTGGTTCCATGCCGCGACCTCGGGCGCCGGTCTTTCCAGCGCGGCGAACCCCGGGTGGCTGAGCCGCACGCCCAGCATGAACGGCGTGGCGACCAGCATCTCCGCGCGGCGCGTCCACATCTCGATCACCGCGGTCTCCTTGGGATCGCGGCCGAACAGGTTCGGCTCCGGATAGCGGCTCTCCAGATAGCGGCAGATGGCGATGGATTCGGTGATCGTCGTGCCGTCGTCCATCTCCAGCATCGGCAGGTTGGGCAGGCCCGCCTTGGCGAGGTAGTCCGGCCGCTTGTGCTCGCCTTCCGGGATGCTGACCGGCACCACCTCGATGTCGGCGACGCCCTTCTCGGCCATCACCCAGCGGACGCGTCGCGGATTGGGGGCGATGGCGGCGTCGTACACCTTCATGGATTTGGAATCCTCATGGCTTCACCGGGGCCGCGGCCGGCGCCGGCGTCGGCGCGACCTTGGGCGCGGGCTCATGGCCGAACAGCTCGCTCGGCATGGCGCCAACCACCGAGGCGGTCAGGCAGGTGGCCAGGAAGCCCGCCATCATCGCCTTCCAAACCATGCCCATGATCTCCGCCCGGCGCTCCGGCACCAGAACGGAATAACCCGCGACGTTGATCCCCACCGAGGCGATGTTGGCGAAGCCGCAGAGCGCATAGGTCATGATCACGCGGGTGCGCTCGTCGATGGCGCCGGTCGGCATCGCGCCCATGCGGATGAAGGCGGTGAACTCGGTCAGCACCAGCTTGACGCCCAGCAGCGAGCCGGCGGTCGGCGCGTCGGCCCAGCGGATGCCCAGCGCCCAGGCGAGCGGCGCGAAGACGATCCCCAGGATCCGCTCCACCGAGACCGGCCCGCCGCCGACCTGGCCGAACAGGCCCAGGATGCCATTGACCATGGCCACCAGCGCCACGAAGACGATCAGCGTCGCGGCCACGTTGAGCACGATGGCGAGCCCGTCGCCGGTGCCCTTGATCAGGGCGTCCACCGAGCTCTCGTAGACCTTGTCCGCCGCCGGTTCGAGCGGCTCGGAGACCTCGATCTCCGGCATCCGCGGCACCAGGATGCGGGCCAGCAGGACACCGGCCGGCGCGGAGATGATCGAGGCGGTCAGCACGTGCGCGGCCGCGTTCGGCAGCACGTCCTTCAGGATGGTCGCATAGGCCACCATGGTCGAGCCGGAGACGCAGGCCATGCCGACGGCGATCAGCATGAAGAGTTCGGAGCGCGACAGGCTCGGCAGGTAGCTGCGGATGAAGATCGGGCCCTCCACCTGGCCCATGAAGATGGTGGCGGCGGTGGCGAGCGCCGGCGGCCCGCGCAGGCCCATAGTCTTTTCGAACAGCACGCCGAAGCCCTGGGTGATCCACTTCAGGATCCGCCAGTGCCACAAGAGCGCCGCCAGCGCGCAGACCACCAGGATCACCGGCAGCACGCGGAAGGCGAAGACGAACAGCGAGCCCGGATCGGTCAGCGCGTAGGGCTGGTTCGGCGTCCCGGCCAGGAAGCCGAACACGAAGGCGACGCCCGCCTGTGTCGAGGACGACAGCCCGTCCACCGCGTGGCCGACGCCCTGCAGAGCGCTGCGCAGCGCCGGCAGGCCGAACAGCGCCAGCACCAGCAGCGCCTGCACCACCACCGCGCCGATCGCCAGCTTCCAGGGGAACCGGCGGCGGTCTTCCGACAAGGCCCAGCAGATGCCGATAGCCAAGGCGACGCCCACCAGGCTCTGCGCATTCTCGAGACGGAACATTCAAGGCAACCCCGACCGGCCGCGATTCCGGCGGCCCCCCGCGCCGATAGAGGATCAGAAGCGGGCGGGGCGCAAGATTGCCAGGCGGCCAGTCGCCGCGGGCGACTGGATTACAAAGGTTTAATCGGGACCGCCGCATCCGGCGGCTTCCCCTCGCGCCTCTTCCTGGTTGAGCGCATTTCGCGGCTCCGCGGGCCGGCCGGCCGACCTCCCCTTACCGGGATTTAACTGGCTCCCGCGGCCGCCTGCGGGACATTCGCGCTTGAACGAGGGGACGCCGCGATGTCGCTGGCTCTGGCCACGCTGCTCTACGAATGGAGGCGCTACACCGCGGCCGTGGTGGCGCTGGCCTTTTCAGGCCTGTTGATCCTGGCGCAGGTCGGGATGTTCACCGGCATCGTCCACGCCGCGACCGCCACCATCGACCGCAGCCGCGCCAACATCATGATCCTCTCGCCGAAGATGGAGAGCCTGATCAACTCCGGCGGCGGCGCTATACCCGAGCGCATCCAGCCGCTGATCTACCTCAATCCGAACGTGGTCGAAGTCGCCAGCTGGGACGGCAACGGCGGCCGCTGGACCAACGTCCCCCCGCCCGGCAAGAAGCAGGTCACGACCTACGTCAACGTCACCATGGTCGACACCCGGCCCGGCGCGCTGACCCTGCCGGTCGACTATCCGGACTCCGTGCGGCTCGCCCTGCTCGAGCCCTACTCGGTGGCCATCGACCGCAGCCAGCTCGCCCGCCTGGGCGTCAAGCTCGGCGACAAGGCAACGCTCGGCAGCCACACGGTCTACGTCCGGGCGATCCTCGACGGCTATCCCGACATCAACAACGCCTCGGTGATCGTGTCGCGCGACACCATGCGGATCCTCGGCATGGGCGAGAAGAACGGCAAGACCGGCCCCCTGATGGTGCGCATCAAGGACCCCTCGCAGGCCGAGGCGGTCCGCGACCAGCTCAACGCCGTCTCCAAGGGCGCCTACAAGGCCTGGACCCGCGAGGAGCTCGCCAAGGCCAACGAGGGCGCGCTGATGAAGGAGCAGATCATCGGCGTCTTCCTGGGCTTCTCCGTCTTCCTGGGCTTCCTGATCGGGGTCGGCATCACCTCCCAGACCCTGCGCGGGGCGATCCTCGCCAGCATCAAGGAATTCGCCAGCCTGCGCGCGCTGGGCGTCTCCATGGGCTCGCTCCGGTGGATCGTGCTGGAGCTCTCCGTCTGGGTCGGGCTGGCGGGCCTGATGGCCACGGCGCTGTTCACCTTCGGCGTCTACCTGCTGGGCAAGAACGCCGGCCTGCCGATGGGCTTCCCGATGCCCTGGATCGTCACGGTGACCGTCCTGCTGCTGGTCATCTCCGTCGCCTCGGGGCTGCTGTCCCTGGGCATCCTGAAGAAAAGCCAGCCCGCGGACCTGCTGCGATGAGCTCTCAACCCGCGATCGTCGCCAGGGGCCTGGTGAAGCGGTTCAAGACCGGGCGCACCCACATCGAGGTCCTGAAGTCCGTCGACTTCGAGGCCCTGCACGGCGACGTCACCATGGTCATGGGCCCCTCAGGCTCGGGCAAGTCGACGCTCGTCGCCTGCCTCTCCGGCCTGCTGAAGCCCGACGCGGGCTCGGTCAGCGCGATGGGGGAGGACCTGTGGAGCTACAAGTCCGGCAAGATCGACCGCTTCCGGCTCGACCACTGCGGCTTCATCTTCCAGGGCTTCAACCTGTTCCCGGCGCTGACCGCCCGGCAGCAGGTCGAGGTAATTCTGAAATACAAGGGCTTCTCGCCCTCCGAAGCGCGCCGCAAGGCCGCCGTCGCCCTCACCGAGGTGGGCCTGGAGATGCGGATGAACCAGCGCCCCTCCGAGCTCTCCGGCGGCGAGAAGCAGCGGGTCGCCATCGCCCGCGCCCTCGCCAAGGACCCTGAGCTGCTGTTCGCCGACGAGCCCACCAGCGCGCTGGACGGCGAGAACGGCCAGGTGGTCATCAAGCTCCTGCAGCGGGCCGCCAAGCAATTCGGCGCGGCGGTGGTCTGCGTCACCCACGACCCGCGGCTGGAGAGCTACGCCGACCGCGTCATCCACATCGAGGACGGACGCATCCTCGACGACCGCCGCGTCGTCGCCGGAGCCGCCGCCGACCACAGCCGCCACCAACCGGCCTTCGCCGGGGCTTAAGGACCAAAAAGCCATGCTCGCCTTCGCCCGCAACCGCATCGTCTGGATCGTCGCCGTCCTCGTCATCGCGCTCGCGGGCGGCGGCGCCTTCATGTCCAGCCACGCCAAGGCCAAGAAGGATCAGGAGGCCAAGACCGCCGCGGCCAGCGCGCCGAAGAGCCCCTTCGTGGCGGTGGCCAACGGCAAGGCCGATGTGGAAGGCGGGGTGATCCAGGTCGCCGCCCGCACCTCCGGCGTCATCAAGGAGGTGCTGGTGCAGGAAGGCGACGCCGTCGTGAAGGGCCAGGTGCTGGCGCGCCTCGAGGATGAACAGCCCCGCCTGCAGGCGGACAGCGCCGCCGCCGACATGCGCCAGGCGCAGGCCCAGATCCCGGTGCTGGAGGTGCAGGTCTCCACGGCCAAGCGCGAACTCGGACGCCTGCAGGGGCTGGTGGCCACCAACTTCGTCGCTGGCCAGAAGATCGACCAGGCGCAGGACGCGGTGCGCCAGGCGCAGGCCTCGATCGAAGCCCAGCAGGCCGCCATTGGCGCCTCCAAGGCCAAATACAACCAGGCCCGCTACAATCAGGAATTGACCATCATCCGGGCGCCGGCCGACGGCCGCATCGTGCGCCGCTACGCCAACCCCGGCGCGGGCGCCTCGACGCTGAACGTCTCCAACATGTTCGACCTGGAGCCCAAGGCCGACCGCATCGTCCGCGCCGAGATCTCCGAAAGCGCCCTGCCCTTCGTGGTCATAGGCCAGACCGTGCAACTGTCGCCCGAGAGCGATCCCAGCAAGGTCGTCCCCGGCAAGGTGCTGCGCCGCGCGGCGGTCTTCGGGGCCCGCAAGCTGCAGTCCGACGATCCCACCGAACGCAGCGATGAGCGCGTGGTCGAGGTGGTGGTCGGCACCGACGGCTCGCCGTTCCTGATCGGTCAGCGCGTGCTGGTGAAGTTCATGCGGACGCAGCAGCAGGCCCAGGCAAGGCCGCCGGCGGTGGGGTAGGGATATCAATCCGCTCATACCGGCGAAGGCCGGGATGAGCGGATGGTGGGGTGCTTGACGCGCCCGCCCTCTCCCCGCACAAGGCCGCCGACTTCGAGCAGCGCTACCAGGAGAGGACTTCCCCATGGCGGACATCCGTTTCGACGGCAAAGTGGCCATCGTCACCGGTTCGGGCGGCGGCCTCGGCCGCCAGCACGCGCTGGAGCTGGCCCGGCGCGGCGCCAAGGTGGTGGTCAACGACCTGGGCGGTTCGGTCGACGGCGCCGGCGGCGGGTCGGAGGCATCCCACAAGGTGGTCGAGGAGATCAAGGCGCTGGGCGGCGAGGCGATCGCCAACGGCTCGTCGGTCACCGACGACGCCGGCGTGGCCCTGATGGTCAAGCAGGCGATGGACGCCTGGGGGCGCATCGACGTCTTGGTCGCCAACGCCGGCGTGCTGCGCGACAAGACCTTCTCCAAGATGGAGATCGCCGACTTCGAGTTCGTGCTGGACGTCCACCTGATGGGCACGGTGAAGCCCGCCAAGGCCGTCTGGGAGATCATGCGCGAGCAGAACTACGGGCGGATCGTGGTCACCACCTCCTCGTCCGGCCTCTACGGCAACTTCGGCCAGTCGAACTACGGCGCGGCCAAGCTCGGCATCATCGGCTTCATGAACACGCTGAAGCTCGAAGGCCAGAAGAACAATATCCACGTCAACGCCATCGCCCCGGTCGCCGCCACCCGGATGACCGAGAACCTGATGCCGCCCGCGATCCTCGAGCGGCTGAAGCCCGAATACGTCACCCCCGGCGTGGTGTTCCTCTGCTCGGAGGAGGCGCCCACCGGCTGCATCCTGACCGCCGGCGCCGGCGTATTCGCGCTCGCCCGCATCGTCGAGACCGAGGGCGTCTACCTCGGCGAAGGCGGGCTCTCGGTCGAGGAGGTCCGCGACAACTGGGCCAAGATCATCGACCCCACCGTCCAGCAGGCCTACCAGGCCGGCGGCGAGCAGAGCGGCAAGTTCTTCCGCAAGATGCAGGGCGGCTGACCTTCCCTTCCCGTTCACGGGAGGGGGGACCATCGGCCCCCCGGGCTCCGAGCCGATGGTAGGAAGGGCAAGCCGCCAGCGCGGCGCTTGCCGTATCCGGCCCATGGCTCGGAGCCTGAAGCCTTCCCTCTCCACCCCTCGCTCTTCGGCGAGCGGTCCCCCTCTCCCGCTTTGCGGGAAAAGAAGGCCTCGGATCGGCGACCCGCATTACGCCGAATCCACTTGCGCGCGCCGAGGTGAGTGCGCGTAAGCTTTCCGCCTGATCGCGCTCGTCAGAGGCTCGGCGTACAGGAGGACGGTGTTGACCCAAGCCAAGGGTGCTGCGCCTGCGCAGCTTTCGCTCCTCTCGGTCCTGACCTTCGCCTGCTGCTACCTGCCGTTCGCGGCGCTGCAGACCTCGGTCGCGGTGCAGGTGCCGCGCTTCTTCGCCGGCCACCTCGGGCTCGGCCTGACGGTCGGCGGCATCTTCGGGCTGGTGCGGCTGATCGACATCCCGCTGGACCCGGCGCTAGGCCTCGGCATGGACCGCACCCGAACGCGCATCGGCCGCTACCGGCCGTGGATGCTGCTGGGCGCGCCGGTGCTGATGCTGGCGGTCTACATGCTCTTCGAGGCGCCCGTGGGCGTCAGCTCAGGGTACCTGCTGATCTGGCTGCTGATCATGTACCTCGGCATGTCGATGCTGCTGCTGTCCGGAAATGCCTGGGCGTCGACCCTAGCCGCCAGCTACCAGCAGCGCTCACGGATCTTCGGAGCGATGGCGGGTCTCGGCGCCCTGGGCGCGATCGCCGTCCTGGTCATCCCCATCGTCGTCGCCCAGCGGGGCGGCGCCGACGCGGACGGCATCCGCGCGGTCGGCTGGTTCCTCGTGGCCCTCGTCCCCCTGACCATCGCGCTGGCCGCCCTGCGCACGCCCGAACCGCTCAAGAAGACCTCGGAGACACCCCGTTTTGCGATCTCCGACTACGCCGCGCTGCTCGCCCGGCCGAACGTGATCAGGCTGCTCGCCGCCGACTTCCTGGTGATCCTCGGTCCGGGGTGGATGAGCGCGCTCTACCTGTTCTTCTTCAAGGACAGCCGCGGCTTCTCGATCTCCGAAGCCAACGGCCTGCTGGTGATCTACATCGCCGCCGGGCTGCTGGGCGCGCCGGCCACGGCCTGGCTCGCCAACCGCATCAACAAGCATCGCGCGCTCGCGGTCACCACCACCGGCTATTCGCTGATGCTGATCGTGATCTTCCTGTCGCCGAAGGCCGACGTCGCCATCGCAGCGCCGGCCATGTTCGTGGCCGGCGCGCTCGCCGCCGGCACCATCGTCATGATCCGCTCGATCACCGCCGACATCGGCGACGAGATCCGCCTGGAGAAGGGTCGGCAGGAAATCGGCCTGCTCTACGCGCTGACCAGCGCCACCACCAAGGCGGCCAGCGCTTTCGCCATCACCTTGACGTTCTGGGTCCTGAGCGTGGTCGGCTACAACCCGACGGAGGGCGCGGTCAACGGGCCCAGCCAGATTCGCGGCCTGGAGCTCGCCTACGCCATCGGGCCGATCATCTTCGTGATGCTCGGGGGCGCCTGCTTCATCGGCTACAAGCTCTCCGCCGAGCGGCACGCCCAGATCCGCCGTGAGCTCGACGCGCGCGACGCCCTGTACGACGAGAGCGCTATCGTCGAGAGCGTTTCCGGCGCCCCTGGGGAGGTCGCCGCCCAGCGCCCGTGACCTCTTGCCCCGGCGGAAAGCCCTTGCGCCCCGGCGATCTGCAAGCTCTCCTGTCTACATTAAGCGCCCCACCAGAGGGCGACCTATTGATTTTGAGGAGACGTCAGTGACTTCCACCAGCGCCGCGCCCCCCGGCCGGCTGCCCTTGCCGCGGCTGCTCGCCTTCTCGCTCGGCAGCATCCCCGCCTACATGATGATCAGCATGTTGAGCGTCTACCTGCCGCCGTTCTACGCCGGCCGGATGGGCGTGACGCTCACGGCGATCGGCGCGACCATCGGCCTGCTGCGGCTGGCCGACCTGGGCCTGGACCTGGCGCTGGGCTGGCTGATGGACAAGACCCGGACGCCCATGGGCCGCTACCGGCCCTGGTTCCTGGCGGGTCTGCCGGTGCTGTGGCTGGCGGTCTACAAGGTGTTCAATCCGCCGGTCGACGTGGACACCACCTACCTCTTCGGGTGGTACATCCTGCTCTACGTCGCCTATTCCATGCTGGTGCTCGGGCACTCGGCCTGGGCGGCCACGATCAGCGGGAGCTACCACGAGCGCTCGCGGATGTTCGGCTGGATGCTGGGCGTGGGCGTGTTCGGCGCGTCCTTGCTGCAGGCCACGCCCATCCTGACCCACGGCGCGATCAAGCCGGCCGACCCCGACAGCATCCCGACCATCGGCTGGATCATCATGGTGGTGAGCACCGTGTGTGTCATCGCGGCGCTGCTGGCGGCGCCGGAGCGGGTTCCGCCCGTGAACGCCAAGGAGCGGACGACGCTCAAAGACTATTTGGCGGTAGTCACCAACCCGTCGATGTTCCGGCTCCTGGCGGCGGACCTGTTCCTGATCCTCGGCCCCGGCGCGAGCGCGCCGATCTACCTGTTCTTCTTCCACGAGTCGAAGGGCTTCGCCCTGGGCGCGGTCAGCCTCCTTTTGATCCCCTATGGCGCGGCGGGCATCTTCGGGGCGCCCTTCTGGGCGCGCATCGCCCAGCGGCTCGGCAAGCACCGGACAGTGCAGCTGGCCGGCCTCGGCTACGCCATCACCCAGACCATCCTGATGCTGGTGCCCGCAGGCCTCTTCTGGCCGACCTTCGTCAGCATGTTCAGCGTCGGCTTCTGCGGCTCGGCGTTCATCGTGCTGATCCGGGCCATGGTGGCCGACGTGGCCGACGAGCTGCGACTGGAGACCGGCCAGGAGCGGGCGGGGGTGCTCTACGCGCTGGTGACCCTGACCCAGAAGCTCGGTTCGTCGCTGGCGGTGACCATCATCTACCCGATCCTGGACGCCGTCGGCTTCATCGCCAAGCCGGGCTATCACAACACCCCCGAGGCCATCCGCGGCCTGGAAATGTGCTACGTCTTCGCCCCGATCATCCTGGTCGTCGTCGGCTCGGCCTGCCTGATCGGCTACAAGCTCGACGCCAAGCGCCAGAGCGAGATCCGCAGCGCCTTGGACGAACTGGAGTCCCGCAACTACGCGGCGTCCACGGAGGTGCTGGGCGAACCCGGCGAGACCATCGCCCCTGCACGGTAGATCAGCGCAGGCGCCGCGCCATCTCGATGAACACCTGGGCCGCGGCGCTGTCGGGCGCCGTGGCGACCAGCGGCGCCCCGTCATCGCAGGCCTGACGCAGCGCCACCTCGAGCGGGACCTGGCCCAGCAGCGGCGCGCCCAGAGCCTGGGCCTCCCGCGCCGCCCCGCCCTCGCCGAAGATCGGGATGTGCGCGCCGGTCGCGGGGTCCGGGAACCAGGCCATGTTCTCCACCACGCCCAGGATCGAGGCGCCGGTCTTGCGGAACATGGTGGCCGCGCGCCGCGCGTCGATCAGCGCGATCTCCTGCGGGGTCGAGACGATCACCACGCCGTCGAGCTGCATCCGCTGCACCAGGGTCAGCTGGATGTCGCCGGTGCCGGGCGGCAGGTCGACGATCAGCACGTCGAGCGGCGCCTCCGCCGTCCCCCAGGCGCTGTTGATCAGGGTGCGCAGCGCCGAGGAGGCCATCGGCCCGCGCCAGATGTTGGCGGTCCCGTCCTCGACGATGAAGCCGATGGACATCACCTTCACGCCCCAAGCCGTCAGCGGGATCAGCCGCTTGTCCTCGTCGAAAATCGGCTCTTCCTTGATGCCCATCATGTGGGGCGCCGAGGGACCGTAGATGTCGGCGTCGAGCAGGCCCGCGCGCAGGCCCAGATGCGCGAAGGCCGCGGCCAAGTTCACCGCCACGGTCGACTTGCCCACCCCGCCCTTGCCGCTGGCGATGGCGATCACCTTGCCGACGAAGGCCGGGCGCTCCGCCTCGGCCATTGGCGACAGCCGCGCCTGCGGATCCTCCTGCACCCGCGCGGGCGGGCGCCGCGGCGTGACCTTGAGAGCGGGCGTAGTGGCGATCTCCGCGGTCAGCACCACCTGGGCGACCGCCACGTCCGGCACGGCGGCCAGGGCGCGCTCGGCGGCGTCGCGCACTGGCGCGTAGAGCGCGGTGTCGGCGGCCGGGACCTCCAGCATGAAGGCCGCCCGCGCGCCGCGGATGGTGAGGCCCCGCACCAGGCCCGCGGCCGTCAGCCCCTGCCCCGAGCGGGGGTCTCGCACGGCGTCCAGCGCGGCCAGGATGGCGGCGCGGTCGGGCGAACTATCTGAGGCGGGCTTGTCGCTCATGACGCCTTACGCTTGCTTTGACCCGGCTGGGGTCTCATATCCGTGCGGACAGCGCGGGTTTACACGCCTGCTGCGCCTGGATCGACAACAACAAAAGCTTCAAGCAAAGACCGACCCGGCAGATGCCCTGGAACGACAACGCGAATCCCGGCCCCTGGGGCTCACCCCCCTCGGGCGACGACGGCGGGCGCAAGGAACCGCCCTCGCGCCGCCCGGGCGGCAACGGCGGCGGTCCGCGCGGGCCGCGGGGTCCGGGCCCTGACCTGAGCGCCGGCGTCGAGCTACTGCGGCAGCGTCTGCGCGGCCTGTTCGGCGGCGGACCGGGCGGCGGCGTGCGCCCGGGCGCCATCGCGGCGATCGCCGGCGCGGTGTTCGCGCTGTGGACGCTGTCCGGCCTCTACGTGGTCCAGCCCAACGAAGAGGCCGTGGTCACCACCTTCGGCGCCTATACCCGCTCCGAGGCGCCGGGCCTGCGCTATCACCTGCCCGAGCCCATCGAGGACGTGGAGAAGGTGCCCATCACCACGCTGAACCGCCTCGACATCGGCGGCGGCGGGACCGCCGACAGCGACGTGCCGCAGGAAAGCCTGATGCTGACCAGCGACGAGAACATCGTCGACCTGAACTTCAGCGTCACCTGGCGGGTGGCCGACGCGTCGCGCTACCTCTTCGCGACGCGCAACCCGGAGGACGCGGTGAAGAGCGTCGCCGAAAGCGCCATGCGCGAGGTTGTCGGCAAGACCCCGCTCGACCTCATCCTCACCACTGGCCGCGGCCAGGTGCAGCAACAGACCGCCGATCTGATGCAGAAGACGCTCGACCAATGGGGCGCGGGCGTCAGCATCGTCGAGGTGCAGATCCGAGGCGTGAACCCGCCACAGGAGGCCGCTGCCGCCTTCCGCGACGTGCAGAGCGCCGAGCAGGACCGCGCGTCGGCCGTCAACGAGGCCAATGCGTACCGCAACCGCGTCGTCAACGAGGCCAAGGGCGACGCCGCCAAGATCGTCCAGTCCGCCCAGGGCTATCGCGAGCAGTCCGTGCGCACCGCCACCGGCGACGCCGCGCGCTTCAACTCGATCTACGGCGAATACCGCCGCGCGCCGGAGGCGACCCGCGAAAGGCTCTATCTGGAGACCATGGAAAAGGTTCTGGCCCGCTCCAACAAGGTGATCGTCTCCGGCAAGGGCCTCACCGCGCCGGTCATCCTGCCGCCGGACGTCTTCCGGCCCAGGAGCCCGGCTGCCGCCGCCGCGCCGCCGCCGGCCGACAGCCAGGCCGCACCCGTCGCGCCGCAGCGGGGAGCCAGCCAATGAACCGCAACCCGCTCATTCTCTACGCCGTCCTGGCCTTCGTCGCGTTGGTGATCCTGGCCAACAGCCTGTTCGTCGTCGAACAGCGCCAGCAGGCCATCGTCCTGCGGTTCGGCCAGCCGGTGCGCGTGATCCACGCGCCGGGCCAGCCGGGCGCGGGGCTGAACCTCAAGCAGCCGTTCGTCGAAAACGTGATCAAGTTCGATCGCCGCAACATCGCGATGGAAGCCGATCAGGAAGAAGTCACCTCCGCCGACCAGCAGAAGCTCGTGGTGGACGCCTTCCTGCGCTACCGCATCTCCGATCCGCTGCAATACTACCGCACGCTGCGCGACGAGCGGACCGCCCAGGACCGCCTTGAGCGGTTGGTGAATTCGTCGCTCCGCCAGGTGCTGGGCCGGATCAACCAGTCGGACATCATTTCCGGCCAGCGCGATCAGCTGATGCGGCAATCCCGCGCCGACATGGCGCGCCGGGCCAAGGAATCGCGCCTGGGCATCGAGGTGATCGACTTCCGCATCAAGCGGGCGGATCTGCCGGCCGCCAACCAGGCCTCCGTCTATCGGCGCATGCAGACCCAGCGTCAGCAGATCGCGGCCCAGTACCGCGCCCAGGGCGAACAGCAGAAGCGCGAGATCATGGCCACGGCCGACAAGGAAGTCGCCATCACCCTGGCCGACGCTCAGCAGATCGGCGAGACCACCCGCGGCGAAGGCGACGCCCTGCGCACCCGCATCTTCGCCCAGGCCTACGGCAAGGACCCCAGCTTCGCAGCCTTCTACCGCTCGATGCAGGCCTATGAGACGGGTCTCGGCCAGGGCGATGCGACCCTGGTGCTCTCCCCCGACAGCGCCTTCTTCAAATACTTCGAGCAGGGCCCGGGCGGCTCGAAGCGCTGACGTCTGCCCCCTGTTCAGCGGACGGACGGGGTCTTCCCCCGGTACGGGGGAAGTGACCCAAGACGCTCTCGCGTCGCGGGTCGATGGGGGAAGTCAAACAGCAGAAGTCACCTCCCCCATTGTCGCCCGCCTTCGGCATTGGCGACATTTCCCCCGTACCGGGGGAAGGTATTAGCGGCGCTGGGCCTCCAGGAGTTCGCGGACCTCGTGCAGGTCGCGGGCGATGCGCACGCACAGGCTCTGCATCTCCTCGGTGGGATCGAGCATGTCGGGGATCATGATGGTCATCATCCCGGCCGAGGACGCGGATCGGACGCCGTTGTGACTGTCTTCCAGAGCCAGGCAGTCGGCCGGCGCGAGACGCAGGGCCTCGGCCGCCTTGAGATAGGGCTCGGGATGCGGTTTGCCGCGGGTCTGGACGTCCTTGGTGATCAGGGCGGCGAAGCGGCCGATCAAGTCGTCCGGCCCGAGGTTCCGCCGGACCGCGGCCAGGCTGGACGAGGTGGCGATGGCGCAGGGCAGGCCGACAGCGGTCAGGTAGTCGAGGATTTCCACCACGCCGGTCTTCAGGGCGACGCCGGCCGCCATGTGCTCGTGGGCGTGGGCGCGGACGGCCTTCGACCACGCGTCGAGGTCGAACCCCTCGCCGAAGTGTTCCACCACGATCTGGTCGCTGGCCGCATCCTGCAGGCCGACCATCCGCTGGAAGGTGGTGAAGGGGAATTCGCCGCCGATGCCCTCGGCGGCGTGCTGCATGGCGCGGAAGATCACCGTCTCGGTGTCGACCAGCAGGCCGTCCATGTCGAAGACGACGGCTTTCACTTGCCTTGGAAGAGTCATGGGCGGGGAAGGCTCATGGCGCCGACTAAGCGGAGTCGCGGCCTCGCGCAAAATCAAGGCCGGCTTCAGTCTGGAACGAAGTCATCCTCGGCGTAGCCCTGGAAGTAGAGCAGCGCGGTCAGGTCGGCGTGGTCGATCCGTGCGTCGGCCTGCGCCGCCACGATCGGCTTGGCGCGGTAGGCGACGCCCAGCCCGGCCGCCTCGATCATCGCCAGGTCGTTGGCCCCGTCGCCGACGGCCAGGGTCTGCGCGAACGGGATGCCCAGCGCCGCGGCTTCCTCGGTCAGGGCGGCGAGCTTGGCCGCGCGCCCGAGGATCGGTTCGCCGACGAGGCCGGTAAGCGCGCCCGCCGCCTCGCCCAGGGTGTTGGCCCGCTCGGCATGGAAGCCCGCGGCCGCCGCGACCCGCTGGGTGAAGAAGTTGAAGCCGCCCGAGACCAGCACGCAGCGCGCGCCGTTAGCCGCCATGGTCCTGACCAGCGTCCGGGCCCCGGGGTTAAGCCGAGCCCGCTCGTCGTAGGCGGCTTGCAGGGCGGTGACCGGCAGGCCCTTCAGCATCGCCACCCGTTCGCGAAGCGCGCCCTCGAAGGGGAGCTCCCCGCGCATGGCCCGCTCGGTGATCGCCGAGATCTCGGCCTTCAGGCCCGCGAAGTCGGCCAGTTCGTCCAGGCACTCGACGTTGATGATGGTGGAATCCATGTCGGCGACCAGCAGCCGCTTCCGGCGTCCGGCCAGCGGCTGCAGGCACCAGTCGAGGCTCTGCCCGGCCATCGGCGCCTGCAGGGCTGCGCGCACGGCGGACAGGTCGTCGGCCTCCAGGATCACGTCAGTCGCAGCGCCCTCCCCGGCCGAAAGCTTGCGACTTTCCTTGCCGCGCGCGCCGACGCTCGCGAACACTTCGCGTAGGTTGATCGAGAAAGCCCCGGCGTTGGGGGGCGCGACGAGGGTGAGCACGAGATCCATGAAGCCCCGCATCTGGCTGATCGCCGGACCCACGGCAAGCGGCAAGTCGGCGCTGGCGCTCCGGCTGGCGCAGGCGACGGGGGCTGAGATCGTCAACGCCGACTCCATGCAGCTCTACCGCGACTTGCGCGTGCTGTCCGCCCGGCCCTCGCCGAAAGAGGAAGCCGAGGCGCCGCACCACCTGTTCGGGACCGTCGACGCCGCCGACGGCTGGTCGGTCGGCCGCTGGCTGCGGGCGGCGACCGGGGTGCTGGATGATATCGCCGCGCGCGGGCGTCCCGCCGTCGTGGTCGGCGGCACCGGGCTCTACTTCCGGGCCTTGACCCAGGGGCTGGCGGAAATCCCGCAGGTTCCAGGCGAGGTGCGCCGGCAGGCCCAGGCGGATTACGACATGATGGGCGAGAGCGCCTTCCGCGGCCGGCTGGCGGCCTACGACTCCGCCGCGGCGCTGCGCATCGCGCCCGGCGACCGCCAGCGCCTGGTCCGCGCCTGGGAGGTGTTCGCCGCCACCGACACGCCGCTCAGCGACTGGCAGTCCACCGGCGAGCCCGCGCTGGCCCAGGGCGCCTGGCGCGCCACCGCCCTGGAGCCGCCCCGAGATGCCCTCTACGCCCGCTGCGACGCGCGCCTGGCCGGCATGGTCGAGGCCGCCGCGCTGGAGGAAGTCCGCGCCTTGGTCGCCCGCGACCTCGACCCGGCCCTGCCGGCCCTGAAGGCGGTCGGCGTGCGAGAATTCGCCGCCCATCTGCGCGGCGAGGCGACGCTGGCCGAGGCGCTGGCGGCGGCTCGGCAGGAAACCCGCCGCTACGCCAAGCGCCAGACCACCTGGATGCGCAACCAGATGGCCGATTGGCCACGCCTCACCGAAATCGACGCCGACGGCCAGTGGAGGCAGTTTCTTGCGTTGAACCCCGGCTTGACGGCCTAGGCGCGCCATGCGAAACGCCTGATCCTGCAATTCCGAGGAATTCTCGTGCGCACCATCCTTGTACTCGTAAGGCGGCCCGCCGCGGACTGACATCGGTCAGCCCGTCAACGGTCGCTTTTGCCAGGCCCCCCGCGGGCCTTTTTTATTGTCTCAGCCCGAGCCCGTCCCATGACCGCCCACCCGACGACGATCGAAGCCGAAGCCACCGTCACCCTCTCCGGCGCGGAGATGGTTGTGCGAGCGCTCATCGACCAGGGCGTGGACGTGCTGTTCGGCTACCCGGGCGGCGCCGTGCTGCCGATCTACGACGCCCTCTTCGCCGAGCCGCGGCTGAAGCACGTGCTGGTGCGCCACGAGCAGGGCGCGACCCATGCCGCGGAGGGCTATGCGCGCTCCACCGGCAAGCCCGGCGTGGTGCTCGTCACCTCCGGCCCCGGGGCCACCAATGCGGTGACCGGCATCGTCGACGCCCTGATGGATTCCATCCCGCTGATCGTCATCACCGGCCAGGTCGCCACCCACCTGATCGGCACCGACGCTTTCCAGGAATGCGACACCATCGGCATCACCCGGCCCTGCACCAAGCACAACTACCTGGTGAAGGACGTCGCCGACCTGCCGCGCATCCTGCACGAGGCCGTCCACATCGCCACCTCAGGCCGGCCCGGCCCGGTGGTCATCGACATCCCCCAGGACGTGCAGTTCGCCAAGGGCGCCTATCAGGGCCCGGCCGAGGTCAAGCACGTCCACAACTACAGCCCCCGCACCAAGGGCGACCCGGGCCGCGTCGCCGAGGCCGCCGCGATGATCGCCAAGGCGCGGCGGCCGATCCTGTACACCGGCGGCGGCGTGATCAACGCCGGCCCGGAAGCCGCCAAGCTGTTGCGCGAGTTCGCCGCGCTGACCGGCGCGCCGGTCACCTCGACCCTGATGGGCCTGGGCGCCTTCCCGGCCTCGAACCCGCAGTGGCTCGGCATGCTGGGGATGCACGGCTCGTTCGAGGCCAACAACGCCATGCACGACTGCGACGTGATGGTGGCCATCGGCGCACGGTTCGACGACCGGGTGACCGGCCGCCTCGACGCCTTCGCGCCCGGTTCGCGCAAGATCCACATCGACATCGACGCCTCCTCGATCGGCAAGAACGTGCGCACCGACATCGGCATCGTCGGCGACGCGGGCTCGGTGCTGGCGGACCTGATCGCGGTCTGGAAGCAGCGCAGCCTAGCGACCGACAAGGCCGCCATGGCAGACTGGTGGAAACAGATCGACGTCTGGCGCGCCCGGGACAGCTTCCGCTACCGGCCCGACGCCAAGCTGATCAAGCCGCAGCACGCCGTCCAGCGGCTCTACGAGCTGACCCGGGGCCACGACGTCTACATCACCACCGAGGTTGGCCAGCATCAGATGTGGGCGGCGCAGTTCTTCCACTTCGAAGAACCCAACCGCTGGATGACCTCCGGCGGGCTCGGCACCATGGGCTACGGCCTGCCGGCCGCCGTGGGCGTGCAGATCGCCCACCCCGACAGCCTGGTCATCGACATCGCCGGCGACGCGTCCGTGCAGATGACCATGCAGGAGATGTCGACCGCCGTGCAGCACGACCTGCCGATCAAGATCTTCATTTTGAACAACGAGTGGATGGGGATGGTCCGGCAGTGGCAGCAGCTGCTGCACGGCGAGCGCTACTCGCACTCCTATTCGGCCAGCCTGCCCGACTTCGTGAAGCTCGCCGAGGCCTATGGCGGCGTCGGCTTCCGCGCCGAGCATCCCGACGAGCTCGACGACAAGATCCGCGAGATGATCGCCGTGAAGAAGCCGGTGATCTTCGACTGCCGGGTGACCAAGGAGGAAAACTGCTTCCCGATGATCCCCTCGGGCAAGGCCCACAACGAGATGATCATGGCCGAGGAAGCCCGCGACCTGGGCTCGATCATCGACGAGGCGGGCAAGCGGCTGGTGTGAGCCGTTCGACGCCGGCCACGCTCGCCCTCGACCGCGCGGGCGTCGCCTACACGCTGGCGACCTACGGCTACGATCCGGACGCCGACCGCATCGGCTTGCAGGCGGCCCAGGCCCTTGGCGCGCCGCCTGCGGAGGTGCTGAAGACCCTGATCGTCAAGGCGGACGGCAGGCCGGCCTGCGTCCTGCTGGCCTCCGACCGCGAAGTCTCGATGAAGAAGCTGGCCGAGGCCCTCGGCGCCAAGACGGCTGAAATGGCCCCGCCGGCCGACGCCGAACGGATCACCGGCTACCGGGTCGGCGGGGTGAGCCCGTTCGGCCAGAAGAAGCGCCTGCCCACGGTGATCGACGCGGCTGCGGCGGCGCTGGCCCAGGCCTACGTCAACGGCGGGCAGCGCGGGCTGCAGCTACGCTTGGCGCCCCGTGATCTGATCCGGGCGCTGGAGGCGACCGTCGCGGCGATCGCGCTCTAACCGTTCGCAGCCTTGCGCACCTCGACGTCGATGGTGACGTGGCGCATCGTTCCGTCCTCAGTGGCGCCTTCCAGGACCACGCGGTCGCGTCCAACGTAGCCGGGATTGGCGGTGTAGTAGGCCTGTCGCGCCGGCACCTTGCGGTAATTGCAGACTGCGCGCGGATTGTTCGGCGGGAAGGTCATGAAGACCGGCTCCGCCATCACCTTGACCTCACCGTGCGCCGGCGGCTCGACCACGTTCAGCGTATAGCCAGGATGCTCCGTGCAGTCAGGATCGACGGACGCGCCGCTCCAGATCACAATCCGCGAACTGCCGATCGTCGCCTTGGAGACCCTGATCTTCTGGACGGCGTCCGGGTGGCTGCTCACCGGCCTGACGGTGACCTCGAAGCGACGCTCCTGCGCCACGGTCGCAACGCTCAAGGACAGGGCCGCGAGGCCGGAAAGGGCGACGATCCGAGCACGCATCCGCCGATCTCCTTCGCGATCAGACCTCCACCATTGGTTGTCGGACTTGCAGCAATATTTCAGCGCTATTTCAAAATGTAATGGGGGCCTGGCGGATCAGCGAGCGCCCAGCCGCGCCATCACTTCGCGCGGGATGTCGTAGTCGGCGACGATGCGCGCGCGGTCGCGCAGGCCCATGATCTCGCGTTGGACGAGGAAGCACCAGACCGCGTCGGCCGCGGCCCTGAGCGCCTCGCCGCGCCCCTCGCCCTCGTGGGCCCGAAGCGCCGCCAGTGCCGCCTCCGCCTTGCGCGCCATCCGGCCCAGCGCGGCGGCCTGCTCCTCGACGATCTCATGGCGGAACGCGGCCTCGGCCCCATCGCCAGTGGGGCGCTTCAAGAGGTTGAAGAGCATCTCGCGCGACGGCATGGCCCCCATGTTGGCGCCGCGTCGGCGCGGCGCAAGCTTGGCCATTGACGGCGCGGTCTTTGTTCCCTTATTGTTCTTCTAAAGGGGGCGTCGATGCGAAACGCGTTGGAACGGGCTTACCATCGCTGGGCTACGAAGCGGCGTATTCGCCGCCATGGCTGGACGGCGATCTACGTCGGCGACTATCAGTCCGCGCCGACCTGGGCCTATACGATCGGGTTTCACGCCTCGTTGGGCGCGCCTGAGGTGGTGGTTTTCGATGTCCCAATGGCGTCGGCCAACGGGCTCTTCCATGAAATCTACAACGATCTCAAGGCAGGAAAGCTCGTTATGCGAGATAAGGAGGCCTGGCGGCCCGGCGAGTTCGAACATCCCCTCATCTGGCGCGAAGTGCACACCAGTCGCCTTTACGACAACGATCCTGAGAACCCGTGGCTGGGGCTGGCCGAGGACTTTGCAGCAATCCTAACGCCCGAGAGAGGCGCTATCGCGGCTTTCCAGTTGGTGATCTCCGACCGCGACGGCCATTTCCCGTGGGAGCCGCAGTACGACGAGCGTCTGCGGCCCCTTCAGCGGGAGCTTTATCTCCCAACCGACGCAGCGTCGGCTAGCCGTTATAGAA
>NZ_JAQGIZ010000024.1 GCF_028290885.1 Phenylobacterium sp. | reverse complement strand
CCGGCCCTCCAGGAGGTCGACCGTCAGCGCGCTGAACGCCAGGTCGTAGAGCTGCGGCTTGCGTTGCGCGCGCGCCAGGCCCGCCAGGCCGCCGCTTTCCAGCGCCGCGGCCAGCGCATCCTC
Organism: Phenylobacterium sp.; assembly: GCF_028290885.1. Taxonomy (GTDB): domain Bacteria; phylum Pseudomonadota; class Alphaproteobacteria; order Caulobacterales; family Caulobacteraceae; genus Phenylobacterium. The sequence continues at coordinate 4,359 of NZ_JAQGIZ010000024.1, read as the reverse complement.
GCCGGTCAGGACCAAGCCGTGGCCGGTCTCCTCCACGAAGGCCGCCACATTGCCGCTGTCGGGCCCGGTGATCACCGCCGCGCCACCCGCCACCGCCTCGTAGGCCGTGAAGGAGAAGGTTTCGCGGCAAAGCGGCCAGATCAACACCGCGTCCACCTCGTGCCGCTCGATCGCCTCCTGCATCGCCCGCGGCCGGTCTTCGGTGACGGTGACCTTGTGGAATTCCAGCGGCAGGCCGGCCTCAGTGCGGCCGCCCAGATGGATGAAGTGATAGCGCGGGTCCCCGGCATGCCTGGCCACCAGGTCGCGGAAGATCTCCCAGCCCTTGTGGGCGGCCGGCATGCCGGCGTAGGCGATCCTGAGCGGCCGGTCGGCGGGCGCGACGGGCGCCGGCCCGCGCTCCACCAGGCGGGCGTGCGGCAGTATCACCTGGCCGGCGGTCGGATAGGCCGAGCTCGCCCTCCAGAGGTCGAGCGTCGTCCGGGCGGGGCTGACCACGGTGAGCGACAGCCGCTCGAAGAGCCGCTGATGCTCGGCGATGTGCCGCGCCCGCCAGGGGCCGTAGACGCAGATGCCGCAGGCCGGGCTTTCCGGCGGCGGCGCCGAGCAGTCCTCCACGTCGTTGCGCAGCAGGTGGTAGCCGGCGCAGAGGCTGGCGAAGTCGTGCAGCCAGAAGTAGCCGGCCCTCAGGCCCGCGGCGGCCAGGATGTCCACCGTCTCGCCGGCGCTGTGGCCGAGCAGGCTGTGGATCGCGAAGCTCCGCTGGCCGGCCTTCACCGCGCCCGCCGCCTTGCCGACCGCGCCCGCGATGGTCTTCGGCGCAAAGACACCCACCGCCTCGCTGTTCAGCAGCACGCCCAGGTGGCCCGGCTCGCCGCGCACCCGGACCACCGGCCAGGGCTTCACGGGAAAGAGGTGCAGGTGGTCGCGGCCGAGCGCAGCGATCCGCGCGCCCTCGCGCTGCAGGCAAAGTTGCACCCCGCCGGTGTTGGCCGTGTAGTCGTCGTGGCTGAAGGTGATGTGCAGGTCGGCCAGGCCGGTCCGCGCGCCGGCCAGCTCCTTGGCGAGGCTCGCCGCCGTCGCCAGCTTCACCCGCGCCGAGGCCCGCGCCACGGCCTTCACCCGCGTCTCGATCGGGACCAGCCGCTTGATGATCTCGTAGCGGAATCCGAGTTCGGTGCGCCCGGTCCGCCCCTCGGCCCGCCCGGCGCTCAGGAAGTGGACGAACGGATTGATGTCCGCTTCGGCGATGTCCGGATAACTCTCCAGGTAGTCCTTCACCGAGAAGCTGGCGTTGGGGTCGCGACCCTCGCGCCAACCGCTGGCCAGGAAGTGGTCCAGCGGATCGACGCCGGTCTTGGCCACGTCGGGGCTGGCGTCCAGGTAGAAGGCCGCGTCGAACTCGGCAGCCGCCAGTACGCGCTCGCGGTGGCGCGCGGCGGCTTCTTCGGCGACCGCGTCGGCCGCCTGGCCGTCGGCGGTCAGCGATTCGAAGTCCCACGCCGGCTCCTGGCCCCGCCGCGCCCGGCGCAGCAGGTAGTCGTCGGCCAGCGCCGAGCGGACGATCTCGCGCCCCTCGCGCCGGCCGAGCGTCAGGTAGTGGTGCAGCGGGTTCCAGCCGGCCTTCACGACCTCCGGATTGGCCTCGACGTAGGCGCGCGTGGAGAACCACGGCGCCGGGTCGCGGCCTTCGCGCCAGCCGCTCAGCAGATAGTGGCGGATCGGGTCGAGGCCGCTCTCCGCCAGGTCCGGATTGACCGCCCGGTAGAAGGCGCCGTCCACCGCCGTGGAGATCACCCGATGGACCTCGTCAACTCGGGCCATGACGGCCATGCGGCGTAAATTCCTGTGCGGCGGCGCAGGCTGTGTGCAACAGAAGGCCGGAGCGATCAACCGGCGCAGAGCCCCTAGATGACGACGACCAAGGCCGCCCCAAAGAGCGTCGGAGCCCCGGATCGCAGCGCCTATCTGGTGCTGGGCATGCACCGCTCGGGCACCTCGGCGGTGACCCAGGTGCTGGCCCTGGCCGGCGCCTCCCTGCCCGAGAACGTGATGGCCGGCGACGAGCACAACGCCAAGGGCTACTTCGAGCCCTGGAAGATCGCCATCCTCAACGACGGGCGCCTGCGGGCCGGCGGGGCGGCCTGGGACGACGTCTTCGCCTTCCCGTTCAAACCGCTGGCGACCAAGGCCGAGCGCAGCTGGCTGAACCGCGCCGCGGCCCTGTTCGAGGAGGAATACGGCGAGGTCCGCTATCCGCTGCTGAAGGACCCGCGGGTCACCGTGCTGATGCCCTTCTGGCGCACGGCGCTGGCCGACCTGGAGGTGGGTGCGCGCTGCGTGATCCCGGTGCGCCACCCGCTGGCGGTGGCCGGCTCGCTGGCCCGCCGCAACGGCTTTGCGCCCGAGAAGTCGGTGCTGCTGTGGAGCGCCTACATGCTGGCCGCAGAGGCCTACACCCGCGACCTGCCGCGCGCCTTCGTGAGCTACGACGGCCTGCTCGGCGACTGGCGGGCCGAGGTGGCCCGCATCGAGGCCGCCCACGGCGCACCCCTGCCGAAGATGACCGACGCGGCGGCCAGGGCCGTCGACCGCTTCCTCTCCCCCGAGCTGCGCCACAACGACGGCGAGGCGGGGCTGAAGGACCTCGGCTGGGCCGGGGCGATCGCGGCCCAGGTGCTGGACTGGTTCGAGGCCGCTTCGACGGGGCCTGCGCCCGACGCCGGCGCGCTCGACGGCGCGGCGGCCGACCTCGCCCGCCGGAGCCAGGACGTCGGCGTGCTGGTCTCGCCGGTGACGCGCGACCTCGACGCGGCCCGTGCGGAACTGCTCGACCTTCGCCAGCGGCTGACGTTCGAACAGGGCCAGACGCAACGGCTGGGGGCCGAGGTCGAGGCGCTCCGCCGCGAGGCCGCGCTCGCCGCCGCGCGGCTCGACTCCATCCTGGCCGACAGCTGAGTCCAGGCGGCGTGACCAGCCCCACCGACCCCGCGGCCCTCATCGAGCGCCGCCGCGCCGCACAGGCCGAGCGCACGCGGGTGGCGGAGGAACGGTGGACGCAGTTCCAGGCCGCGAACCGCCAGCGCTACGGCGCGCGGGCCGTGCGCCGGCTGCAGCCCGCCGCGGCTCGCCTGCTGGCGCGCGCCAAGTCGCCGGGGCGCATCCTGCTCCTGTCGCGATCCGGGCTCTGGGAGGCCGATCTCGAGGTCAGCCTCGGCTCCACTCCTGGCCCGACGGTCGCGCTGGCCGACTATGTGCGGGCCGGGCCCGATCCTGCGGCCCAGCCACGCGCCCTCTTTGACCAGAGCTGGTATCTCAAGCATGCGCCGGCGCTACCGGGCAGCCGGTGGCCGCTGCTGGCGCACTACCTGGTGGTCGGCGACGGCCACAACCTCAGCCCGCATCCGCTGCTGGATGCTCCGGCCTATCGCGCCCGGCACGGGGCGAAGATGAGCGCCGGGCAAATGACCGCGCTGGAGCACTTCCTGTTCGAAGGCGCGGCGGACGGCGCCAACCCCCACCCGCTGTTCGACGTGAGATTCTATGTCGGCCAGTGCGACGAGCTGGCGGTCTCCGGCGAGAACCCGCTGGTCCATTACCTGCGCGCCGGCTGGCGCGAGGGGTTGGAGCCGCATCCGCTGTTCGCTGGCGACTGGTATCTGGAGCGGAACCCCGAGGCCCGGGCCGCGGGCGTCGCCCCGCTCCTCGACTATGTCACCACCGGCGCTGCGGAGGGCCTGAGCCCCCATCCGCTGTTCGACGCCGCCTGGTACCGCAGACAGCGCCGCGGCCTCCTGGGCGGCGACCCGCTGAGCGACTTCCTGGCCGCCGGCGGCCGCGCGCTGAAGAGCCCGAGCCCCGACTTTCAGCCCGCCTACTACCTGGAACAGGAAGGCGGCTCTCCGCAGGCCCGCGCCAACCCGTTGCTGCACTATCTGACGGTGGGCGCGCACGAAGGGCTTTGGCCGGCGCCGGACTTCGATGAAGCCGGCTACTTCGCGGCCCACCTGGACGCTGCCGAAACCCCGCTCAGTGCGCTCGAACACTGGACCCGCCACCGCACCGCACGCCCCGCCGCAGGCGCACCGGCCGGCCGCGCAGTCTCCGCCGAGGCGCTGTTCGACGACCTGCGCCGCGCGGGTACGCCCGATCCGGACGCTTACGACAACGCCGCCTACGCCGCCCTGCGCCAGCCCCGCGCCAGCCCCGAGCCGCGCGAACCGGTGCGGGTCGTCGCGATCCGGCGGACCGCCGCGCCTGACTGGGTCGCGGTCGCCAGGGCGCTGCCGAACTTCCGCGGCCACCTGCAGCCGCGCCTGCCCGCCGACGGCTTCGCCGACCCCGCCGACCCGGCAGCTT
>NZ_JAQGIZ010000002.1 GCF_028290885.1 Phenylobacterium sp. | reverse complement strand
GGCTGGCGGTGAGCCCCTGCATCATCACCGAGGCGGCCGTGCGATCGTCGATCGCGTCGGGGACCGGCACGAGCGAGGCCGCCGGGATCGCGATCCGCTGCGCATAGCTTCCCGGCGCATAGACCCACGCCACGCGCTGGCCGGGCGAGACGCCCTCGACGCCGTCGCCCACCGCCAGGACCCTGCCGGCGCCTTCGACGCCGAGGACCTTGGGGTTGGGCATATCGGTCCAGGCCATGCCCTGCCGGACGCCGATGTCCATGAAGTTGACGCCCGCGAAGGCGATCTCGACCAGCGCCTGGCCCGGACCCGCCACCGGGTCCGGGCGCTCGACATGCTCCAACATCTCGCGGCCGCCCGTGCCGTTCATCACAATGGCTTTCATCGACCTGCTCCTTATTTGAATGGCCGTTCCATAATTGGTCAAAAAAGAGGACGCCTAGCGCAGCGCCCTGAGCGCCATGTCGGCGAGGCCGGTCAAAGCGGCGCTGTCGGCGCCGCCACGCCCGGCGACGCGGATGCCGGCGATATTCGAGATCAGAAACTCGGCGGCCGCCTCAGGGTCGAGCTCGGACGCCACGTCACCGTCCCGCTGCGCGTCGCGGACTCGGGCGGCGATCGCATCGCCAAGGGCCTTTGCCAACGGCGCGTGGACCTCGGCGAGATCGGGGCGGGAAACGCCGAACTCACAGATCGAGCCGACGCCCAGGCAAGGCTGATCCGCCGTCTCGACGACCCGACGCAGCGTTGCGTCGATCCCGTCGATGGCCCGAACGCCGCTCCGGAGCGCCTCGAAATGGGCGGCGCATTCGCCCAACCCGTAGCGGCGCACCGCCGAGCGGTAGAGCCGCCACTTGTCGCCGAAGGTGTCGTAGAGACTCTGGCGTCCGATCCCCATGGCGCCCACGAGCATCTCCGCCGAGGCGCCCTCGAACCCGTGCTCGCGGAAGACGCCGATCGCGCCATCGAGCGCCGCGTCCGCATCGAACTCCCGTGGTCTTGCCATGGAAGCTAGGTAGGCATTCTGGAACAATCATTCAAGATCGTTGTGGGTGCAGGCTCCCGGGCTTGGCGGCGCGAGTGGGGCTGATGAGGCGGTTACAGGGCTTCGTGGATGGCCTGGCACAGGGCCGTCGCATGCGGGTTGCCCGCGATGCCCTCGGCCATCTGATTGATCACATAGCCGACCGAGACCTCCGTGACGGGGTCAGCGGATCCGAACGATCCGCCCCAGCCCGGATGGCCAAAGGCGCTCTTGGAGGGACCGTACATTCCGTTCGGATTGCCGGTGAAGCCGTTGGACCACAGCGGGGCGAAGCCTTGCAGCAGATCGACGCGGGTCGTCTGCGTGGTCGACATGGCGGTGATCGTCTCGGCCGAGACGAGACGGACGCCACCGATCTCGCCGCCGTAGGCGAGGGCGCCGTACAGTTTCGCCAGCGCGAGCGCTGTCGCGTGGCCGTTGCCGGCCGGTATCTGCGCGGCGCGCCACGCCCGGCTGTTGGGCAGGGTGGGGGACATCAAGGGATTGGTCATGGCCGCCACAGCCTCCTTCGGCGCGCCTTCCAGCGCGACATCCCCGCCGCTCGGCGGCGCGATGAGGGGCGCGACCCGATCTTCGAGCGCCTCCGGCAGACCAACGTAGAGGTCGATGGACAGGGGCTCCGCCAGCTCCTGCGCGATGAAGGCGCCGACCGGCCGCCCGCTCACGCGCCGGATGACCTCCCCGACCATGAACCCGACCGTCATGGCGTGATACGAATTCACCGTCCCCGGCGCCCATATTGGCGCCTGCGCAGCCAGTCGCCGGGTGACCAGGTCCCAGTCGTAGAAGTCTTCTAGGGCGGTGGGCTCGGCAAAGCCGGGAAGGCCCGCCTGGTGGGACATCAGCTGCGAGACCGTGATCTGCGCCTTTCCGTTCTGGGCGAACTCCGGCCAGTAGGCGGCGACGGGCGCGTCGTAGCGGACCAGGCCCCGGTCCACGAGCAGGCCCATGGCGATCCCGGTCACCCCCTTGGTCGCCGACCAGATGTTCACCAGCGTGTCCGGCGTCCACGGGACGCGCCGCGTCAGATCGCGATGGCCGCCAGACAGGCTGAGGATCAGTTCGCCATGCCGGTAGGCCGCCAGGGAGGCGCCCACGGCCGGCACAGCTTCATCCCGCCCGAACTGCGCGTGGAACAGGTCGCGGACCCGCTCGAAGCCGGGCGCGACGAAATCGGGAGGCTCGCGGGTCATGGGTGCTCCTGGTCAGGTTTCGTCGGCGTGGCCGCCAGGCCGAACGCCAGCAAGTTGCAGATCTCATCGGCAAACCGGCGCGGGGGCCGAGGGTCATCCGTCCGGACCCACTTCGGCAGCCAGCCAAACGTGCCGGCGAACACGTGCGTGGTGTTCCTCGGATCACAGGGCCGGCAGGAGCCGTCGGCCATGCCTTCCCGAAAGAAGCGCGCCGACAGCTTGTTCATCCCGACCGCCCGGTTCCGGAAGGCCTCCCGCCGGTCGTCCGGAAGGTCCTCCAACCCGGGTTGCGCCATCAGGGGCGACACCGGCCCGAGAATGGCCTGGGTGAAGAGGTGCGTGATCAGGAGGCCACGCTCCAAGCCGTTGCGGCCGTGTTCCCGTCCGGCGGCGCCGATCCGCTCGTAGATGTCGAACGCCCGCTCGTAGCAACGGACGACCAGGTCGGGCTTGTCCTTCACGTAGTGATAGACCGCGCCCTTGGTCGCGCCGAGCTCCCCGGCGATCTCGTCAATGGAGGTCGCCTCGATGCCGTCCCGGTTGAACCGGCGGGAGGCCTGGGCCAGCAACTGGTCCTGCTTCAGCTCCGCCGCTCGCTTGCGGTCGAAGGCGTTGAACCGTTGCGGCAGGAACGCGTCGGCATCAAGCGGACAATCGAATGCGACCGGGCCCGCGGCCACGCCCTGCTCGACCAGGGCGAGCACGGCGTCGCGCAGGTGGATCCGGTAGGTCCGGCTGGCGCCGCCGCCCCAGAGCGGGGACAGGCGGGCGAAATTGATCATGCCGATCAGAGACTGGGCCGCGATCTCATTATCGCAAACGCGGACCGAGCCGTCCGCGACGCCCTCGCGGACAAAGCCGATCAAGGCTGTGGTGTTGCGGTCATCCGCGGCCCGGACCATGGACGCGAGCGGCTCGCCGAGCGCGTTGATGTCGTTCAGGACGGCGACCTGGGGGCGCTCCGGCGCGAAGGCGCAGCGGACGAAGGCCAGGATCCGCGCCAGCCCGCTGGCCTCCTGGCTGGCGGTGGCGAGGTCATCGGCCGTCAGGTCGCAGGATTTCGAATAGCACTGGAAGACCAGTTCGGCGCGGTCGTTGACGTAGTAGTAGACCGCGGCCCGCGTCAGGCCGACCGCCTCCGCCACGTCCGCCAGCGAGGTGCCGGCGATGCCGCGGGCGTTGAACAGCGTCGCGGCGCCCGCGAGCAGGGCTTCACGCTTGCTCTGCCGTTTGTGGTGCGCCTTGTCAGCCCGCGCCGGCGACGTCGCTTTGGTCATCGCACCTCTTCCCATGCGCAGCGAATGCGACCTGTCGATATCAGATGTCAACATACTCTTGCGTCAAATTTTCATTGACGGTGACAAACCGACATGGTGTCTTCCTGACATACGGTAGCGTCAAATTATTGTTTGGGATCCGAGCGGGGCCGACGGCACGTCCCGCAAGGACTCCGGAGACGCTCCCAGACAACAGGCGGCGGTCAAAGCCGCCAAAAAGGGGGAAGCGACATGACGTCCGGCACGGGCTCGAAATCCATTTCCATTGAGACGCTCGGCCGGCGCACAGCCGCCTTGGCCACGGCGTCCGCGCTTGTGCTGGCGGCAACGCCCCATGCGGTCCGGGCCGCGGACGCAGCGCCCGCCGCCGGCGACACGGCCCAGGTCACCGAGATCGTGGTCACGGCGCAGAAACGCGAGGAGAAGGTCAACAGCGTGCCGATGTCGATCACCGCGGTGACGGGCGCGCAGCTCGCCGCCGCAGGGGTGACCCAGGTCCGCGACCTGGTGAAGCTGACGGCGGGCTTCAGCTTCGCCGACTCCTATGTGGGGTCTCCGATCTACACCCTTCGGGGGGTGGGCTTCAGCGACATCAGCCTCGGCGGCCGCCCGACCGTGAGCATCTATTCCGACGAAGCCCCGATCCCCTTCGCCATCGAGACTCGCGGCGCGAACTTCGACCTCGATCGAGTCGAGGTGCTGAAGGGACCGCAAGGCACCCTGTTCGGCCAGAACGCCACGGGCGGCGCCATCAACTTCATCGCGGCCAAGCCCACCGCCGACTTCAAGGCCCGCGCTGAAGCCACCTACGGCAACTTCAACACGCTGAATGGATCCGGCTTCGTGAGCGGCCCGATCAGTGACACGCTCGACGTCCGGTTGGCGGTCGAACACGACAGCGCCGACGGCTGGCAGAAGAGCTACACCACCGGGGCCAAGAACGGCGCGGTGGATTTCTCCGAGGCTCGGGCGATCCTCGCCTGGACGCCGACCAGCCGTCTCAAGGCGGAGCTCACGGTCAGCGGCTATCTCGACAAGTCCGATGTCCAGGCTGGACAGGCGATCGCCATCACCCCCTCGGTTCCGGCGGCAGCGGCATTCGTGCCCGGCTTGCTCACCTATCCGCTGGCCCCGAACAACGCCCGCGCGGCGGACTTCAATCCGGGCCCGAGCTACGCCCGCGACAACGCCTTCATCCAGGCGGTCGGCCGGATCGACTACACCCTGGCCAATGACGTGACCCTGACCTCGCTGACGGCCTACAGCCATTATCGCGAGGACCAGCTGCAGGACATCGACGGCACGACCCTGTCGAACCTGAACCAGCAGACGAACGGCAAGATCGAGTCGATCTCGGAAGAACTCCGGGCAAGCGGCGCCCTGTTCAGCCGGGGGCATTTCACGGTCGGCCTCAACTATGCCGACGACAATGTGCGGGAGCTGAACCACGACGTCCTGGCCCAGAGCACCCAGGCCTTCCTGTTCGTGCCCCTGGGCGGACCGCTGTTCACCGACTTCAACGATTCCAACAACCAACGGGTCAAGACCTCCGCGGTCTTCGGCAACCTCGACTACGATGTGACCGACACGGTGAACGTCTATGGCGGGGCGCGGTACACGCAGACCCGCAACCGGTTTAACGGCTGTTCCTCAGATTCCGGCGACGGCGTCGCGGCCGCTGACTTCACCATTTTCCAGAACTTCGTTCGCGGGCATCTCGGGTTGCCGGCCCATGCGCCGATTCGCGCCGGCGGCTGCGTCACAGGTGACGCAGCCCAGCTTCCCGGCCTGGTCGTCAGCTCCCTGGACGAGAACAATCTGTCCTGGCGGTTCGGGGCGCAGTGGAAGGCCGCGGACCGCACTCTGTTCTACGCCAACGTCAGCAAGGGCTTCAAAGCCGGCGGCTATCCCTCCCTCGGCGCCACTGCGGCGACGCAATATCTGCCCGCGCGGCAGGAATCCGTCGTCGCCTATGAAGGCGGATTCAAATCGACCCTGCTGGAGAACACGCTGCAGCTGAACGGCGCTGTCTTCTACTACGACTACCGCGACAAGCAGGTTCTTGGGCGAGTGCTCGATCCGGTGTTCGGCCCGCTCCTGAAGCTGGTCAACATTCCAAAGTCGGAGATTACCGGCGCAGAACTCCAGGCGACCTGGGTCCCGATCCGCGGCCTGAACATCACGGCCGGCGGCTCCTACATCGACTCCCAGGTCCGGGGCAGCTTCATCAACTACGACCCCAATGGCGCCTTGGTGGACTTCAAGGGCGAAGCCTTTCCGAACACGCCGAAATGGCAACTCGTCTCCGACGCCAACTACCGCTGGCCAGTATCAGGGAACCTCGACGCCTTCGTCGGCGGCGGCGTGACCTACCAGAGCGAAACCAACAGCCAGCTGGGCAATCTCCCCCTGCTCAACGTGAAGGGCTACACGCTCGTCGACCTGCGGGCCGGCGTGGAGTCGCAGGACCGCCGGTGGAAAGTCTCGGCCTGGGGTCGCAACGTGGGGAACACCTTCTACGCGACGACGATCAACCGGGATCTCGACACCACCGTGCGGTTCGCCGGCATGCCGGCGACCTATGGCCTGACGCTCAGCTATCGGGTTCCGTAGGCTGACGTTTCAGGGACGGGTTCGAGCTACATCGCCTCCTATTCGAGCCTGGACGTTGTAGACCCTCGACGATCAGCCCGCGTTGGGCTCGTAGTTGACCGCCCCTCCCCCATTGCGGTCGAAGCGCATCGCCCCGTCGCGGTACGCATTTGAGCTTGCGTACGCCGGCGTCGGTTGCCGACCGCGGGTCAGCGGGCGGCCAGCGACCCCCGCAGGAACGTCACCGCCTGGGACACCGGGCCTTGGGCGGCTGGCGTTTCCGCCAGGGCGTTGAGCATGACGAAGTCGTGGACCGTGCCGCCGTAGCGCGTCGCGGTGACCCGAACGCCCGCTTGGGTCAGCTTGCGCGCGTAGGCCTCGCCCTCGTCGCGCAGGACGTCGTTCTCATCCGTGATCACCAGCGCCGGCGGCAGGCCCTTGAGCTCGTCGAGCGTCGCGTTCAGGGGCGAGACGTGGCGATCTTTTCGCGCGGCGCGGTCGGGAAGATAGGCGTCCCAGAACCAGACCATGGCCTTGGTCGTGAGCCAGGGGCCATCCGCGAATTCCCGATAGGAGCGTTGGCTGAGGCTGGCGTCGGTGACCGGGTAGAACAGCACCTGGGCGGCAATCGCCGGACCGCGGCGCTCCTTGGCCATCAAGCTGACCACGGCCGCCATGTTGCCGCCGACGCTGTCGCCGGCGATCGCCAGCCGTGTCGGATCGACGCCGAATTCGCCGGCATGGGCGGCGACATAGGTGGTGACCGCATAGTCCTGCTCGATGGCGACCGGGTAGCGGGCCTCCGGCGAGCGGTCGTAGTCGACGAAGACCACCACGGCGTTCGCGCCCACGGCCAGTTCTCGCACCAAACGGTCGTGGGTCGCCGCGTCGCCCAGCACCCAGCCGCCGCCGTGGAAGTAGACGACCACCGGCAGCGCGCCCTCGACGCCCTCCGGCCGCAGCACACGGATCCGCGTCTGTCCGGTGGGGCCGATCGGCAGCACCTTGTCCTCGATCCGAGCGGCCCGCTTCGCGATCGGCGACGACTGGGCGCCGAGCAAGACGTTGCGGGCGTCGGCGGGGGTGTGGGTGTAGATCGGGGGGCTGCCCGCCAGGCTGTCGATGAAGGCCTGCGTGGTCGGCTCCAGGACCGGAGCTGCGAAGGCTGAGCCGGCGGTGGCGACAGAAAGGGCCGCAGCTGCGGCCGTGGCGCGGAGTTTGGTCATCGGAGTGATCTCTATCTGAAATTAGAACTTACACGATTTCCTCGTGCACGATCTATCTGGGTGCGGCTCCGCGGCAATCAAGGCGCTTGCGGTTAAATCGTGCACGATTATCTCTGTTTGCGAACCACCTGGAGCCACCGATGCCGAAGACCAAGAGCCTCGACGGGCTGAAGCTGGACGACTTTCTCTGCTTCGCCGTCTATGCGGCCGGCCACGCCTTCAATCGCGTCTACAAGCCGTTGCTCGACGACCTCGGCCTGACCTATCCGCAGTATCTCGTGATGACCGCGCTGTGGGAAAAGGACGACCAGACCGTCGGCGACCTCGGCGACCAGCTGTCGCTAGAGTACAGCACGCTGACGCCACTGCTGAAGCGCCTGGAGGGTCTCGGCCTGGTGAGCCGTCGCCGCGATCTCGCGGATGAGCGCCAGGTTCGGGTGCGGCTGACCGCCCAGGGCGCGGCGCTGCAGCAGAGGGCGTCCCGCCTTCCGTCCTGCATCCAGGAGGCCTCGGGGCTGAGCGACGCGGAACTCGAGAGCCTGAAGGACGATATTGTCCGGCTGCGCGAGTCCCTCGAACGCTATGCGGCGTCCCAAACCGGCGGCTAACCGGCGCGCTCTCAGGCGGCGTTTCGTGCGCTACGACGGATCGCCTGCGGGGGCTGGCCGAGGGTCCTCAGGAAGGCCCGCCGCATGCGCTCCCGGTCGCCAAAGCCGGTCTCGTCGGCGATGACGTCCATGGAGTGGCGCCCCTGCTCCATCATCAGGCGCGCGGCCTCCACGCGGATGTTCTCGACGGCCTTCGCCGGGGACTGGCCGGTCTCGTCCTTGAACGCCCGGCTGAATTGGCGCGGGCTGAGCCGGGCGGCGGCCGCGAGCTCGTCCACCGACAACTCGCTTCGCAGGTTCGCCGCCGCGTGCTCGAGCGCCTTCTGGATCCGGTCGGACCTCGGCGCCAATTCCAGCAGCGCCGAGAACTGCGACTGGCCGCCCGCCCGCCGGTGATAGACGACGAGCTTGCGCGCGACCGAACGGGCCACCTCTGGCCCATGATCCCCTTCGACCATGGCTAGCGCCAGATCGATGCCCGCAGTCATGCCGGCCGAGGTCCACACCGGTCCGTCGACGATGTAGATGCGATCCTCCTCCACCTGCAAGCCGGGAAAGCGGGCCTGGAGTTCCCTGGCGAACAGCCAATGGGTTGTCACCTTGCGCCCTTCGAGCACGCCGGCTTCGGCTAGGACGAAGGCGCCGGTGCAGGGCGCCGCGACGCGGCGAGACCTCTCCATCGATCGCCGCACGAACTCGAGCAGCCCCGTCGACACGGGCTCCACCACGTTGCTGGCGCCAATGATCAGGGTGTCGAAGCGCGTTCGCGCGAACGTTTGCGTTTCCACCGAGAAGCCCGCGGACGAGTGCACCAATCCGCCTGTCTCCGACAGGAGGGTGACGGCGTAGGCGGGGCTATCGAGGACCACGTTGGCCATCTCGAAGACGGAGATCGCGGCGAAGCTCATCACCTGGAAGTTCGGGAAGACAACGAAGCCGATCTGCTGCACAGGCGTGTCCTCTATGGCCTAAATCGCTGCATATATGACATTTGAGACACGCGCCAGACCCTTCATGTTCAGGGCCTGCACGCAGATCGCGGGCGCACTTTTTGAGGAGAAGAAAATGAGCGGCGCATCCAAAGGGACGGCCCTCGTCACCGGCGCATCCTCGGGGATCGGCGCCATCTACGCCGACCGCCTGGCGGCGCGCGGCTACGACCTGATCCTGGTGGCTCGCAACCACGAACGGCTCGCCGTGCTGGCCGAACATCTTTGCGTCCAATACGGCCGCTAGGTCGAGGTGATCGTGGCGGATCTCGCGGGCGACGGCCTGGCGAAGGTCGAGGCGGTCCTCAAGCAGAACGCCGGCATCAACCTCTTCGTCAACAACGCGGGCATCGGCGCTGCGGCCCCCCTGCTGGCCTCCGACGTCGACAAGATGGACGAGCTGATCGCCATCAACGTCCGCGCGCCCATGCGGCTGGCCTATGCGGCGGTCCCCGCCTTCGTCGAGCGCGGCGGCGGCGCGATCATCAATATCGGGTCGATCGTCGGCATCGCCCCGGAAATCCTCAATGGCGTCTACGGGGGCACCAAGGCGTTCGTGCTGGCGCTCTCGCTGTCGCTGCACAAGGAACTCGCGGACAAGAAGGTGCGGGTCCAGGCGGTCCTCCCGGGCGCGACGGCGACGGAACTCTGGGAGCGCGCCGGCCTGCCGATCTCGAACCTGCCGGCCGAGATCGTGATGAACGCCGAGGACGTGGTCGATGCGGCGCTAGCGGGCTTCGACCAGGGCGAACTCGTCACCATCCCGTCGCTGCCGGACGCTGCCGATTGGGACGACTACGAGGCGGCGCGCCAGAAGCTGATGCCCAACCTGTCGCGGAACACGCCGGCCGCGAGGTATCGGCAGACGGCGGCAGCCTAGCGACGTTCGCGGCAGGCGCGCACCCCCGCGCGCCCGCCGCGGTTCGGCTCACCAGAGGGCTCGGATGTCCGGGCCCGCAGCTCCGGAGTTGGCCATGCGCAAAACGCTCTACCTCGCCGCCCTCGCCGTGGCGGCCTTGTCCGCCGGGTCCGTCTCGGCGGCGCCCGCCCACCCTGCGGAACCGCTGTCGCCGGCCACCCTGAGCACCATCCGATCGAACTTCGGCAGGCTCATCGCGCTGGCTAACCGTCACGACATCAAGGCCCTGCACCAGATGTTCTGGCAATCGCCGTCCGCCCTGCTGGTCGCGAAGAGCGCGATCCCATCGGAGGGCCAATGGGCCGGCTTCTGGGGCAACGCGGCGATCGACCAGAAGCTGCACGATATCGCGGCCTCCGGGCCGGTCGTGCTTCAGCCGGACTTCTCGAAGCTCAAGGTCGTAGGCCTGACGCCGGAGACCGCGGAATCCTATGCGCCGGCGACCATCACCGTTTCCTATGCCGGACAGGACGGGACCCCGAAGCCGTTCCTGCTGATCCTCAATTGGATCAAGGTCGGTCCGGACTGGAAGGTGGCCACCGAGATCATCCTTCCCGTTCCGCCGGCGCCGCCGGCGCCCGCCGCCAACCGGTGATCGGGCTCAGGGCGTCGAGCCAAGGAGAGGCCTCATGCTGATCAACCGACGTGTCCTGTCGGCGACCTTGCTCGCCGGCGCTGCCGCTTCGCTCGCCGCCCCGGTCGGCGCCGTCGCGGCGTCCCCGCCGCCGAAGGCCCGCAACGTCGTGCTTGTGCATGGGCTGTTCGCCGACGGCTCATGCTGGTCCGAGGTGATCGCGCGGTTGCAGGCGGCGGGGCTCAACGCGACTTCCGTCCAGAACCCGCTGACGACGCTTCCCGACGCGGTGGCCGCGGCCGAGCGGGTGCTGGCGCGGCAGGACGGACCGACGGTTCTGGTGGGGCATTCCTTCTCCGGGATGATCGTCACCGAGGCCGGCCTGCACCCCAACGTCTCGGCCTTGGTCTATGTGGCGGCGCGGGCGCCGGACGCGGCCGAGGACTACGCGGCCTTGGCCAAGACCTTTCCCACGCCGCCGGCCACCGCCGGGATCGTATTCGATGGCGATGAAGGTCGCCTCACCGAGGTCGCGTTCCTGCGCGATTTCGCAGGTGACGTGCCGGCCGCCAAGGCGAGGGTGCTCTACGCCGTACAGCAGCCCTTCAACAGGGCACTCCTGACCGGCAGGACCACGCGCGCGGCCTGGCGCTCGAAGCCGAGCTTCTACGCTGTCTCGACGGAGGATCGGACCATCAATCCGGATCTCGAACGGTTCATGGCCAGTCGGATGGGGGCCAGGACGATCGAGGTGAAGGCCAGCCATCTGTCGATGATCTCGCATCCCGCGGACATCACGACCCTGATCCTGGAGGCGGCGCGCGCCCAGGGCGCGCGCTCGGACGGCCCTGGGTCGAACCCGCAACCTCGGAAGGATGACCTGCTATGACACATCAAGGCTACAGCCAGCAGACGGTCTCCATCGAGCACGTCACGATCCGCTCCAGCCACGCGTTCGACCGCGTCAGGACCAGCCTGGAGGGGCTGCTGCCGCGGATCGACGATGGGATCTTCACGCTCCTGCGCTATGGCGAAGCCGAGCGCGCCTTGCGAGAGCTTGAGGCCGCGGCGCCCCTGTTGATCTTCGGCTTCCGGGATCACGGCGCCCTGGTCGCCGTGGCCGGCCTTCGGCGCCGCGCGTTGCTATATGACATCGGCAATCCGCTCACCGCGTCGCGGATGACCCGACACCAGATCTCGGCCGGCCTCTACGCGCCCATCCGCGTGCTCCTGCGCGAGGACAGCGAAGCGGGCGTCGCCTTCGAGTATGACCGGCCGGCTTCTGTCTTTGGCCAATTCCGCGACGAGGCGGTCGATCTTGTAGCACAGCAGCTCGATCGCGACTTGCAGGCGGCGCTGGAGAAAGCCGCGTCCTAGATGGCGATCGAGCCTCGGTCCATGGGGCCATCGCGGACGGACCGTCGAAGGCCGTCTGTCGTTGCAAGGCGAAGGGATAAAGCGATGACATCGGCGGACCAGGACGGCGTGTTTCATATTGGCGGGGACCTCCCCGTCCACCGCATGGGCTTCGGCGCCATGCAACTGACCGGGCCGGGTGTCTGGGGACCGCCCCTCGATCCGGACAATGCGCGCGCGGTGCTGCGCCGCGCAGTGGAGCGGGGCGTCGACTTCATCGACACCGCCGACGTCTACGGCCCCGGCGACAATGAGCGCCTGATCCGCGAGGCGCTCAGCCCCTATTCGCCGGGCCTGGTGATCGCCACCAAGGGCGGCCTGTTGCGCAGCGGTCCGGCGACCCGCGAGAACCCCGGCATGTCGATGAACGGAACGGAGGCCCACATCCGTGCGGCGGTGGAGGGCAGCCTGCGCGACCTGGGCGTCGAACGGATCGACCTCTACCAGCTGCACCGCGTGGATCCCGCGACGCCGATCGAGGAGACGATGAGCGTTTTCCGCACGCTGCGGGATGAGGGGAAAATCCGCCACGTCGGCCTGTCCCAGGTCAGCGTCGAGGAAATCGAGCGCGCCCGTGCCGTCGTCGAGATCGCCACGGTGCAGAACATCTACAACCTTGCCGTCCGGAACTACGCGGACGTCCTGGTCCATTGCGAGGCGAACGGCATCGCCTTCATTCCCTTCTGGCCGCTGCATATCGAGAGCGTGGCGGGGTCGGAAGTCCTGGCGAGGATCGCACGAGAGGCAGACGCGTCGCCCCGGCAGGTGGCGCTTGCGTGGCTTCTCCAGACATCCCCCGCGACGATCCTGATCCCCGGTACCGCCTCGGTGGCGCACCTGGAGGAGAATCTCGCAGCCTGCGAGGTGGTTCTGACCGACCGACATATGCGGGACCTCTGGGCGCTCGGCGGCCGGCGGGAGACCTAGCTGATGCGGAACGGCGAATGTCTGCAAGACGAGTCAGAAGCGGGCGTTCGTTGGCGGCGGGCCAACTTCCGCTAACCCCCCGATTTCGCCCGTTGGCTCAGCGCCGGAAGCTCGCCGTTGGCAGACTCATCGCGACTGCGCCGAATCCGGACGTTCCCAACGGGAGAGATGAGTCAGGAGCCGGCATTACAGGCCGACGGACCCGGACTCGAACCCTTCGCGCCCAACTGCGGTTACATGCGTCGATTTCGACCCGGTCCACGCCCGCCACCAATTGGCCAACGTAGCCCTGGCGGAACTCTTCCATGTCCACCCGTCTCGGCATGGCGGCCTGGGCTAGGTGCCATTTATCGCTTCGGCCTCCGCCGTCAGCCGGTCGCAGGTGGCGAAGTCGCGGCGCCGGAAGGCCGCCGCGGCCGCCTTGCGCAGAAGGCTGTGCGCCGCGGCCGGCTGTCGCGCCTGCAGGCGCCGCGCCCAAAGCTCGGCCGTCTCGGCCCCAACCTTGATCTCGTCGCCGCGGGCGGCGATCAGCCGGGCTGCCTCCGGCAGCGCCGGCCAGCCGACCAGAAACGCCAAGGCCTTTTCGACATCCGCATGGGCCGCCGCGTAGGCAAAGGCCCGGCTCTCGGCTTCGACATCCTCGAAGTCGGGGAGCCGCTGGGTGAACGCCCGCGCGCGTTCCGCCGACAGCGTCCGTTCGAACGAGCTCCAGCGCGCGTCCTGGGCGGCCTCGCCCTGGCCGGACTGCTCGAGGTAGTCAATCCAGGCGCTCTCCCAGCCGAAGTCCGGCGCGATCGGCTGGCCGCGGGCGGCCAGCCCGGCGGCCTGGGCGGCGCTCAGCAGGCGGCCGGCCTCCTCCACGTCACCCGCGGCGAGCAGCCGCTGCGCCACCTCGGCGGCCGCCGAAGGGTCGCGGAGGGCGTTGGGCGAGAAAGTGGCGCGGTAGGCCGCGGCGTCCCCCACCGCGTCGGCCAGCGCGCGGGTGAGCTCACCCCACCCCGGCACGGCGCCTACGCGCACCGGCAACAGGGCCAGCGCAGCCTTGAGCACCGGGCGCGGCGCGGTCGCGGTCAGCCGCGGCAGCCAGTCGATCCAGCTGTTCGGATCGCGGGCGAGCGCTTCCACGAGGGTCGAGGCGACCTGCATTGGGTCGAACCCGACCGCCAGCTCGCCGATATCCCCAGCGCCGCGCGCGAAGATCTCCGCCAGCGCCCCGTCCCGATCGCGGACGCGCAGGCCCAGCCGGCGGGCTAGCTCCATGAAGGCCCACATCCGATCCAGCGCCAAGGTCGGATCAAGTGCGGCCAGCCGCTCGGCGATCAGGCTTCGCAGGATATCCAGGTCGCCGACAAAGCTGGCGCGCTTGCGCCAGGAGACCTTCGAGCGGCTGGCCTCAAGCGAGGCAACTCGCCGGTCGATCTCCAGAACGAGGTGGTCCGCCCCCTGTTCGGCGGCAAGTTCCATGCGCAGCCGACGCTTCAGATCCGGGCGGCTGGCCGCGGCCTGCACCAGGATTTCGGCCAGCCGCTCGGCGCCGAGGTTTGTGAGGTTCTCGACGTTGACGCGCTTGAGGCTCGCGACCGTGGGAGTCTTCATGGCTTCCGGATCGACCAGGCTGCCCCCCACGTCAAATCGCGTATCTGGCTCTCCGCTCGAGAGTGCGCCCGCGACCGTGGACGTCCGGGGCTCGACTTAGTCGACGCGATGATGGTCGAGCTTGGCGGAGATCATCGCAAACAGCTGCACAGGGTCCCGGTCAAGGGCCCGCGCCAGGCGATGGAATTCGACTAAGTCGAGGCGCCGCTGAGAGCCCTCGATCAGCGAGACGTGGCTTTGGTCCCTCGAAATCCTGAGCGCCAGATCCTGCTGGGTTAGGCCGGCGTCGAGGCGGGCCTGCCGCAACACGTCGACGACGGCCCGATTTGCGCCCGTGAAAATCGTCTTCGGCATTCGCGGCCCGCCGGTGCGCAAGGGGCCGAAGAACTAAATGCGCCTTTTCCATATGACGATTTTCCATAATGATCGCCGAGGGCGAGGGCCGCGTCAGATGAACTTCAAACAGGTGCTGTTTGGCCTGGCCGGCTGGCGGGTTGTCCGGCGGTGGTCAGATGAGGAGCTCAAGGTCCGCAAGGCCGAGCTAGAAGCCCGTCTCAAGGACAGGCCGACTGACGTGGCCTCTTTGATGGAGATCAGCGAGTACTGGGTCCAACGCTACCTCCCGCGAGACACCCCTCTTACGCAGGCTCGCTGGAGGCGCATGCAGGCCCAGTGGCAGAGGCACATCGCAGAGAGTGAGGCCAAGGGCTGGCTCACCCCAGAAGCTCTCGAAGCCGAGCGACGGGAGCTCGCTGCTCGGCAAGGCGCGCGGCGCGCGGTGCTGCTCAGTTCCTACGTCATGCCCGCTGAAGCCTTCGACCAGATTGTGGGACGTCTGTTGGCCCAGATCATCGGTCCGCTCGATCGCGCGCTTCTGAATCGCCTCTACATCGCCACCGGCCCGGACAAATGGCCAGCATCCGACGCGAGAGATGGTCTCATCGGCACGATCGACGAGCGCTTTGTCGACCTCGTCGCGGAATGGCGCAGGACCCATGAGCACCTTCGCCGCGCCCAGAACGCCGGATATCCCTGGGTCAGCGTCAGCAGCGATCGGCGCTGCGTGTGCCAGCCGGTCCACCGGCGGACAGTGATGGCCACCTCGGACCTCGTGGCCGCCTTTGCCTGTCGCGCCGAGGACCCGCGAGCCATCGAACCATCGAACCTGCGTCCTTCACCACTGACGGAACCTCAGGCGCAGCACCCAAGGAACATCGCCGAGCGGACTCAGTTGGTTGCACTCCACACGGACCGGAGGGAACCCCGATGGCTAGGACGCCCACCGACGCGAAGCCTGCGAACACTGACCGCAAGCTCAAGGGCGCGGGCGCAAAGCCGTCCAAGCCTGCCGCGGGTCCGGAGATCTCAATGTCGTATGCCGAGCCCCAGGGCCCCGGCGGCGAGACCCACCAGACGGCGACCGGCGCGCGCCCTGTGCTCACCACCCAGCAAGGCGCGCCCGTCGCCGACGACCAGAACTCCCTGCGCGCCGGTCCGCGCGGCCCAGGCCTGCTCGAGGACTTCCACCTCCGCGAGAAGATCTTCCACTTCGACCACGAGCGCATTCCGGAGCGGGTCGTGCACGCCCGGGGGTACGGCGCCCACGGCTTCTTCGAGCTTACCGAGTCCCTAGCCGACATCACCCGGGCGGACATCTTCCAGCGGGTCGGGGAGCGCACCGAAGCTTTCGTGCGCTTCTCAACAGTGGCGGGCAGCAAGGGCTCTGCGGACCTCGCACGCGACGTACGGGGCTTTGCCGTGAAGCTCTACACCCGCGAGGGCAACTGGGACCTGGTCGGCAACAACATTCCGGTTTTCTTCATCCAGGACGCCATCAAATTCCCAGACGTTATCCACGCGGCCAAGCCTGAGCCGGACCGGGACTTCCCGCAGGCGCAGACGGCGCACGACACCTTCTGGGACTTCATCTCGCTGACGCCCGAGAGCATGCACATGGTCATGTGGATCATGTCCGACCGGGCGATCCCGCGTTCCTTCCGCTTCATGGAAGGTTTCGGGGTGCACACCTTCCGCCTGCTCGACGCCGAAGACCGCTCGACCTTCGTCAAGTTCCACTGGAAGCCCAGGCTGGGACTGCAGTCGGTCGCATGGAACGAGGCGGTGAAGCTGAATGGGGCAGACCCGGACTTCCACCGCCGCGACCTGTGGGACGCCATCAACACGGGCGCCTTTCCCGAGTGGGAGCTGGGCCTGCAGCTGTTCGACGAGGCCTTCGCCGACAAATTCGACTTCGACGTTCTCGACCCGACCAAGCTGATCCCCGAGGAAATCCTGCCGGTGCGGGTGGTCGGGCGGCTGGTGCTTGACCGCACGGCCGACAACTTCTTCGCCGAGACCGAGCAGGTGGCCTTCTGCACCCAGAACGTGCCGCCGGGCATCGACTTCAGCAACGACCCGCTGCTGCAGGGTCGCAATTTTTCCTACCTCGACACCCAGGTCAAACGTCTGGGCGGCCCGAACTTCACCCACATCCCGGTCAATGCGCCCCGCTGCCCCTTCGCCCATTTCCAACAGGACGGCCACATGGCCATGCACAACCCCAAAGGGCGAGTGAACTACGAACCCAACAGCTGGGGCGCCGAGGGCGGTCCGCGCGAGGATCCCAAGCGCGGCTTCCGTAGCTTCGCAGCCGAAGACGCCGGACCCAAGGCGCGCCTGCGGCCGGAGAGCTTCGCCGACCACTACAGCCAGGCGCGGCAGTTCTTCATCAGCCAGACGCCCATCGAGCAGAAGCACATCGGCGACGCCCTGGTGTTCGAGCTGAGCAAGGTCGAGCGGCCGGATATCCGCGCGCGCATGGTTTCTCACCTCAGGAACATCCACCCTGACCTGGCGTCGACGGTGGCGGGCGGCCTGGGCCTCGCCGAATTGCCGCAAGCCGCCCAGGCGGCGCAGCCAACCCGCGAGGACCTGCCGCCGTCGGAGGCGCTGAGCATCGTCAAGCGGGGTCCGAACAGCTTCCGGGGCCGCAAGCTCGGCGTTCTGCTGACTGACGGCGCGGACGCCGGCCTGTTTGAGGCGCTGGTCAAGGCGGCGGCGAAGGGCGGCGCGGTGGTCGAGGCGGTAACGCCAAGGATCTCCGGCGCCGTGCTGTCGGACGGAACGACGGTTCCGGGCAAGCAGAGCGTCGAAGGCGGCCCCTCGGTGCTGTTCGACGCCGTGGCCTTGCTGGTCTCGGACAATGGCGCGGCGCTGCTGGCCAACGACGGAGCCGCGCGGGACTTCGTCGCCGACGCCTTCGGCCACTGCAAGTTCATCGCCTTCACCGCCGCGGCGCAGCCCCTGCTGGAAAAGGCCGGCGTGCGGGCCGAACTGGACGAAGGATGCGTCGCCCTGGACAAGGCCAAGGACGCCGCCGGCTTCATCGAGACCTGCGGCCAGCTGCGCTACTGGCGCAGGGAACTCAAGGCGGACCTCGCCGCCCTTGCGTGACCGGCGCGGCCAGCAGGCGACCAACTTGGGCATGCTGGACCTGGAACTCCCATCGATCGCGGGCGCCTCACCGAGCCAGTCAGCGACGTGACCTGGCGTTGGTGCGCAGCTTGAGCGTGATGCCGTCCGCAGGCCTGCAAAGCGCCTGGAGACGACATCCACGTTCCAAAGGGCTGGACTGACGTTACGGCCATGGCGGAAGGTCGCAGGCCAACAACGACAGGCCTTGTCAGGAAACGCCATGCCCGAAGCCCTCATCATTGACGCCGCCCGCACGCCTCGTGGGATCGGCAAGGTCGGCAAGGGCGCCCTCGCCGACCACCATCCCCAGCACCTCGGCGCCACCGTCCTCAAGGCGCTGGCCGAGCGGAACAACCTGAACACCGCCGAGGTCGACGACATCATCTGGGGCACCTCCTCCCAGCGCGGCAAGCAGGGCGGCGACCTCGGCCGGATGGCGGCCCTCGACGCCGGCTACGACGTGCGCGCCTCAGGCGTCACCCTCGACCGCTACTGCGGCTCCGGCATCACCGCGGTGAACCTGGCCGCGGCGCAGATCATGTCGGGCATGGAAGACCTGGTGATCGGCGGCGGCACCGAGATGATGTCCTACACCGCCTCCAGCGCCCCGCCCCGCGACCCCAACGCCGGCCCGATGCTGATGGATAGCGGCAACCTTTCCCTGCGCGCCAAGCACCCGCAGTCGCACCAGGGCGTCTGCGCCGACGCCATCGCCACGATGGAAGGGATTTCACGCGAGGCGCTGGACGAGCTTGCCCTGCTCAGCCAGCAGCGCGCCGACCACGCCATCCGCAACGGTCACTTCGACAAGTCGCTGGTGGCGGTGTACCGCGAGGACGGCTCCATCGCCCTCGACCGCGAGGAATTCCCCCGCCCGCAAACCACGCTGGAGGGCCTGTCGGCGCTGAAGCCCTCGTTCGAAGCCATGGCCAATGTGCCGCTGGACGACAAGGGAACCACCTTCGCCGGCCTGATCAACCAGGTCTATCCGGACCTGAAGATCCAGCACTTCCACCATGCCGGCAATTCCTCGGGCGTGGTGGACGGCGCCGGCGCGGTGCTGCTGGCCTCGCCCGGCTACGCGGCCAGGCACGGCCTCAAGGCCCGCGCCCGAGTGGTCGCCATGGCCAACGTCGGCGACAGCCCGACCCTGATGCTCAACGCCCCGGTCCCCGCGGCGCGCAAGGTGCTGGCCAAGGCCGGCCTGACCGTCGAGGACATCGACCTTTGGGAGATCAACGAGGCCTTCGCGGTAGTCGCCGAAAAGTTCATCCGCGACCTCGGGCTCGACCGCGAAAAGGTCAACGTCAACGGCGGCGCCATGGCGCTGGGCCATCCCATCGGCGCCACCGGTTCGATGCTCATCGGCACGGTCCTCGACGAGCTCGAACGCCGGGACCTCAAGCGCGGCCTCGTCACCATGTGCGCGCCGGCGGCATGGCGCCTGCGATCATCATCGAGCGGATCTAAGTCCGAGCGTTGGCCCCCCCAGCCGCCCCGGTGGGGCGCGCTGCACAGCGCTCCCGTTGCCCGGCTTGGCGGACGCGCCAAGCCGGAGATGACGGTTTTCAATTGAACCTCTTCGCGGCGCGGCGGCACTAACGGGCAAGAGGAGAGGAGCCGACATCACGCCGATGAGAATTCACGAACAACGAAGGTAGCGTTTCCGAACGGAGCGCGGCGCAGATGCCAGGTCATACTCGCAGGCGCGCACGAATGACTGTCTCGCATAGAGCAACGCGGTCGCGTGCGCGCGCGCGATAGTGACTGATCCAGCGCCTCCGCTCCAATAGACCGCCTTCGTCGCGCCGTCGGTCCGGTCCACGGACATGACGGACGACAGTCGCACCCACGAGCGAGGTCACGATGAGGATGGCCAACCTCCGCCTGGCCCTTGGCCCCGCGGCCTGCGCGGCGTTGTGCCTGACGGTGCTTGTATTTGCAGGCACGCCGGCGCGAGCCGTCCCGGCGTTCGCAGTTCAGACGGGGCAGCCCTGCCAGATGTGCCATGTGGGCGGTTTCGGGCCGCAGCTGACGCCCTATGGCCGCGACTTCAAGCTCACGGGCTACACGCAACGGGCGACGAACTTCAACGTGCCGCTGGCGGCCATGGCGATCGCCTCCTACGTGCGGACCGCGAAGGCCCAGGCCGAGCCGCCGGCCGACGGATTCAGGACCAACGACAACTTCGCCCTCGATCAGCTGAGCCTGTTCTTCGCCGGGGGTTTCGGCCAGCACGTGGGGGCCTTCGTGCAGGCGACCTACGACGGGGTCGCCAAGGCCTTCGCCTGGGACAATCTCGACCTGCGCCTCACCACCGCCACCCAGGTGAAGAACACCGACGTGGTCCTCGGGCTCAGTCTTAACAACTCGCCGGGCGTCCAGGACCCGTGGAACACGCTTCCAGCCTGGGGCTTCCCTTACACGGACTCGGCGCTAGCCCCCTCGCCGTCCACCTCGCCCTTGCTGTCCGGGGCGCTGGCCCAGAACACGTTGGGGGTCACCGGCTACGCCTGGATCAATTCCGAATTCTATCTCGAAGGGGGCGCATACGGCTCAGTCGGCGCGAGCGCTCTCAGGCGATTAGGTGTCGATCCGGCGGACCCCGGCGACCTCAATGGTCTCGCGCCCTATGGGCGCGTCGCGTTTCAAAAGAAGCTCGGGGGCGGCACCGTGGAGGTCGGCGCCTTCGGCCTGCGCGCGGACATCCACCCGGGTCGGGACCGAACCAGCGCCCTCGTCGACCGCTATACCGATCTGGGGCTGGACGCCTCGTATTATCGGGCCTTGTCCAACCACGACGTGGTGACGCTCAACGGGCGCTACATCCACGAGCGTCAAAGGCTGGACGCGACGTGCAGCCTGGCGGGCTCTTCGGAGTCGGACTGCGCGCGCAACGACCTCGACGATCTGCGCCTCGACGCCTCCTACTACTGGCGAAACCAGATTGGGGTCACGGCGGGCGCGTTCGATACCTTCGGCTCGGCCAATCCGGTCCTCCATGCGGACAATCGCACCCTTCGGCCCAACAGCTCGGGGCTGGTGTTCCAGGTCGATGGGACCCCCTTTGGCGGCGGCTCGCAACCGGCCCGCCGGATCAATCTGCGGGTTGGCGTTCAGTATACGCACTACCTGCAGTTCGACGGGGCCGCCCGCAACTTCGACGGATCGGGGCGCAACGCTTCTGACAACGACACCCTGAGGTTATTCACATGGCTCGCCTTCTAGCCATCCTCGCGGCGGGCGTCGCGGGCGTGCTCGGCGACGTCGGAGCCTTCACGGGCTCGGCTACGGCCGCGGACGCCGCGCGCGGACAGGCCGTTTTCGGGAGCCAATGCAGTATTTGCCATTCCAACACCCGCAACGGGGGGGTCGTGGTGGGTCCGCCGCTGTACGGCGTCGTCGGCCGCAAGGCGGGGTCGATACCCGACTTCTCCTATTCGTCCACGATGAAGGCCGCCGGCTTCGTTTGGACCGCGGATCAATTGCGGGCCTACCTGCCCGCGCCGCGGCGGTATCTGCCGAACGTGAAGATGACCTATCCTGGCCTGAAGAATCCGACCCAGTTGAACGACCTCATCGCCTATCTCGAAACGCTGAAGTGATCGGTTCGGCCCATCCCGGCGCGGTAAGCTGCGCACAGGGAAGTTGGTCGCGACTGCAATGAACCTTTTCGGCGGCTGAAGGCACTAACACCGCGACCCCCACAGGGAGGCGATAGTGCGTGGGCAAGGCGTCGCAAGCGAGCGGGACCGAGCGCCTGCGCGGTCTGGTCGGGACGAGGAAGCTCAACTGATCGCCCGTGTCCGCGCGCGCGACCTGCGCGCGTTCGAGAGGCTATATCGGGACTACCACCCTCGCCTGACCCGCTTTCTGATCAACCTGATCCACCGGCCGAACCTGGTGGAGGAAGTCCTCAATGACACCATGCTGGTCGTGTGGAACCGGCCCGACAGGTATAACGGCGCGAGCAAGCTCTCGACCTGGATCTTCGCCATCGCCTACCGCAAGGCGCTCAAGGCGCTGCAGCGCCAGGACGAGCCCCTGGAAGACAAGCACCCCGAAATCCGAGCCAGCGCCGATGCTGGTCCCGAGCAGGAGGTCGGCGGTCGGCAAGTGCAGGAGGTGCTGTTGAAGGCGATGCGGCAGCTTTCGCCAGATCACCGCGCGGTCGTGGACCTCACCTATTTTCATGAGATCGGCTATCGCGAGATCGCCGAGATCATGGAGTGCCCCGTCGATACGGTGAAGACCCGCATGTTTCACGCGAGGCGCCACCTCAAGCGCATGCTGACCGGCGGCCTGTCGGACTGGTTGTGAGGTCGCGACGATGGCCAGCATCATTCGCCTGAACCTCGACCGCCACCGGGAAGTCCAGACGCTGCTGCCCTGGTACGTGACCGATCAGCTGGACGCGGCCGATCTCGCGCGGGTGGAAGCCCACCTCGCCGATTGCGCCGAGTGCCAGGCCGAGCTGTCGCTCGAGCGACATCTCGACGCCGATGTCGCCGGCCTGCCCCTGGGTGTTGAGCAGGACTGGGCGCAGTTTCGCCGGCGTCTGCGGGGGGCCTCGACCGGCCGCTCCCGCGCCGCTGCGGCCGTCGCGCGGCTCTGGCGCAGGCTTGGCCGGCGCGCGAGTCTCGGCTGGGTGTTGGCGGCTCAGATCGCCGCGGTGCTGGTCGTGGGCGCGCTTTTGTTGCCCTTCGCCAGGCCGGCGCCCTACCGCGCACTTGGGACCGTTGCGCCTGCGCCGGCCGGCAATGTGATGGTCATCTTCCGCCCGGACGCCAGCGAACGGGATTTGCGCCAAATCCTGCGAGCCTCCGGCGCGCGCCTGGTTGGCGGCCCCACCGCCGCTGACGCCTATGTGCTCAGCGTCCCCGCCGCGGAACGGCCCGCGGCCTTGACCAGGCTGCGCGGTGACGCCGACGTCGTGCTGGCCGAGCCGATCGACCCTGGGGAGGTCCAATGAGGCGTCGCTCCGGCCGAAGGCTTGGCTTCTTGCTCTGCCTATGGCTGGGCCTCGCCTGGGCCTGCACAGCCGGCGCGCAGCCACCTCCAGATTCCCGTGAAGAGGTGCTGGTTCTCCTGAGGCAATCGCCGGCGCACTATCGTCCGAACTCTGACTATGGCGGCGGTTACGGCGACGTCCTGTCGCGCAGTAGCCGAAAGCGGCTGGCCGGTCAGATCGCGCGCGACCATAGCCTCACCATCGTCGACGACTGGCCCATGCCCCTCCTGGGACTGGACTGCTTCATCATGTCCGTGCCTGCCGGTCAGTCGGCGGAAGAGGTCGCCGCGCTCGTCTCGCAGGATCGCAACGTCGCCTGGTCCCAGCCGATGCATGTCTATCGCGCGCGAGGACCTGCGCCTGCGCACAGCGACCCGCTGTTCCGCGCCCAGCCTGCCGCCCATGCCTGGCGCCTGGCGGACCTGCACCAGCTTGCGACCGGCCGCGGCGTCGTGGTCGCGGTGATCGACAGCATGGTCGAAAGCGACCATCCCGACCTCATAGGCCAGGTGATTAGTCGCGAGGACTTCGTCGCCGGGCGCCCCACCGCCGCGGAGCAACACGGGACCGGCGTGGCCGGCATCATCGCCGCGAGGGCCGACAACGGCCTAGGCATAGTCGGTGTCGCGCCCCACGCCCGGCTAATGGCTCTGCGTGCCTGCTGGCAGGTGACCGAGGCTGGAGCGGTCGCCACCGTCTGCAACAGCCTGAGCCTGGCCATGGCGCTGCATTTCGCCATCGATCAGAAGGCGCAGGTGGTCAATCTGAGCCTCAGTGGCCCGCCCGACCCCTTGCTGAGCAAGCTTCTCACGATCGCCCTCGACCGCGGAAGCACCGTGGTGGCGGCGTTCGATCGCGACCTCCCCCATGGCGGATTTCCGGCCTCCCAGCCGGGCGTGATCGCGGTGTCCGACGAGTCGCTGGCAGCGCTGCCGCCCGGCGTCTACATTGCGCCGGGGCGCGACGTGCCCACCACGCAGCCGGGTGGACGGTGGTCTCTCGTCAATGGCAGCTCCTATTCGGCGGCGCACGTCAGCGGACTTCTCGCCCTGTTGCGCGAGCACCGCAGGGCCGCCGAAGGCTCGCTGTCGCTGGTGTCGGCGCGCCCCGGCGGTGGAGTGATCGACGCGTGCGGCACCCTCCTGCGATCGTCCAAGCCCTGTGACTGTACGTGCGCCTTCGCCCGCGGAGAACTGTCGATCGCACGCCCATAGTCTGGTCGGCGGGCGCCGCCTCGCAGCGGAAGCGGTCTTCGCCGCGCTGGCCCTGGGCCTCGCGGCGCCGGCCTATGCAGAGGTTGGCGCGAGCCTGTCGCTCCTATCCGACTACAGATTCCGCGGCATTTCCTTGAGCGGGGACCGGCCAGTGTTGGACGTCGCCGCGTCATACGATCATGCAAGCGGGGCATATCTTGGCGCATCCGTCGTCGGCGTCGCCACGGCCCACTCGGGGTTGCGCATTCTCGGTTTTCAGGAATACGCCGGCTACGCTCGCCGCTTGAACACGGGATTGACGGCAGACGTTGGGCTGACACACTCGAATTATTCAGAATATTACGTCGGACATTCTGAAACGGATTATGGCCAAATCTATGCTGGATTGATCACTCGCCATTTTTCGACGCATCTATATTATTCTCCTAGATATTTCGGATACCCCTTGCAAACCCTCTACGGGGAAGTCGAGGGCGTCATTCAGCCTGCGCGGGACTGGCGACTGACCGGGCGCCTCGGCATGCTCACTGCCCTGAACGGCTCCCGACGGCCGGGGCTTCAGCGAACGCTTTACGATTGGCGAATTGGCCTTGCCACCCAGTTCAAAGGACTGAACCTGCAGCTGGCCGTGACTGGGGTCGGGCCCGACACGGACCGGGATGGCGCCGACCGGCACAGCAGGGAGGCCCTGGTGTTCGGCGTCACCAAGGCCTTCTGAAGCCAGGCCTTCAACTAATTCTTGCGCGCGCTTTGAACGCCCGGCGCGCGAGCGGCAATTTACCCTTATTCGCCGGGCGCCCGGCTCGGCCATGCGAAGGAGGGAACGATGTTGCGTCTCCTGGGAAGCGCCGCCGCGATCGCTGTCGCCGCGGGCATGCTCACATCCCCGGCCTCGAGCGCGCCCATCCCACTGACGGATGCCCAACTGGACGCCGTCGCGGCGGGCCTGCGGTTCACGGTCACCAATCAGGTGGCGGATTTGAGCGGCGTGGCCCCGGTCACCGATCCCCTGCTGGTCAACGCCTGGGGTCTGTCACAGG
This sequence comes from Phenylobacterium sp., assembly GCF_028290885.1. Taxonomy (GTDB): domain Bacteria; phylum Pseudomonadota; class Alphaproteobacteria; order Caulobacterales; family Caulobacteraceae; genus Phenylobacterium. The sequence continues at coordinate 15,608 of NZ_JAQGIZ010000002.1, read as the reverse complement.
CGCCCGGCTCGCCGTTGTGGGTGGCCAACAACGGCACCGACACCTCGACGCTCTACGACAAGGACACCTTCGCCAAGGTGGGGCTCACTGTGACCGTGCCCGGCGGGCCGACCGGCACCACCTTTATCGGGATCACCGGCGCCTTCAACATCACCGAGGGCGCCAACACCGGCCGCACCCTGTTCGCCTTCGCCACGGAAGGCGGGCAGATCCTCGGTTGGAATCCAACAGTGGACGCCACCCATGCTGTCGTGGGGGTGGACGAGTCGGCCAGCGGCGCTGTGTTCAAGGGCCTGACGCTTGGCATGAGCGGGACCTCGCCCCGCCTCTACGCCACCGATTTCGCCCACGGCGTGGTCAGCATCTACGACGCCGGCTTCAACAAGGTCGGCAGCTTCACCGACCCCAACCTGCCGCCCAACTATGCGCCCTTCAACGTGCAGAACCTGAACGGTCAGCTCTACGTGACCTTCGCCAAGCGGGAGCCGGGGGCCACCGACGAAACCGCCGGACAAGGGCTCGGCTTCGTCGACGTGTTCAACACGGACGGCCATCTGGTGCGCCGCCTGGCGCAGCACGGCCAACTGAACGCGCCTTGGGGGCTGGCGATCGCGCCGGCGACCTTCGGCAAGTTCGCCGGCGCCCTGCTGGTCGGCAACTTCGGCGACGGCCGCATCAACGCCTACGACCCGACCACCGGCAACTACATCGGCGTCCTGAGGGACGACCAGAACCGCGTCGAGATCGACGGGCTGTGGGCGCTGCGGACCGGGCCGGCCGGCACGATCACCTTCTCGGCCGGCCCCGCCGATGAGAGCCATGGTCTGGTGGGCTCGATCGGGGCGGCTCCGACCACCTGGGCGGCCGACGAGATGGTGCGCATGACCGAGATGCGGCCGCACTGAGGCCCTGCTGTGAGCCTCAAGGACCCGGGCGCGTGTCGCTTGGCCTGGGCCGGCGCGGCGCTGTTTGTGCTCACACTCGCACCTCAGATCCGCGCCGCGCCCGACCATGCCGCACCGGACGCCAAGCCGGTCCGCAGCCTGCTTGAGCTGCGTGACGACAAGCTGGTGCGTCAGCACTGGGACCTCACGTGCGGGGCCGCCGCCGTCGCGACCCTGCTGACCTTCCAGCTCGGCGATCCGGTGAGCGAGCGACAGGCGGCGCGCGGCATGTTGCGGACAAGCGATATCCGCCTGGTGCGCGCCCGCCTGGGCTTTTCGCTGCTTGATCTGAAGCGGTTCGCGGCGAGCCGCGGGTTCGCCGCCGCCGGCTACGCCAATCTCACTCTGGACGAGCTGGTCGCGATGGCGCCCGCCGTGGCCCCGATCCGGGTGTACGGCTTCGGGCATTTCGTGGTCGTCCGTGGCCGGCGTGGAGACAGGTTGCTGTTGGGCGACCCGGCCTTCGGCAATCGCACGATGACCATGGAGGCGTTCATGCAGGCCTGGACCAGCCGAATTGGCTTCGTGCTCTACCGTTCCGACGATCCGCACCCGCCGAACCGCATGGGAGCACCCGCAGAACTGTTTCTGACGCCTCCAGGACCGGCTCTGCGCGCTGCGGACTCTGCGCTTCGGACTGCGGGAGGCGCGTCATGAAGCTCATGCTGCTGGCGACCTCGGCGGCGCTCGCGGCGGGATCCGCCCAGGCCCAGCCGCTCACCCGGGAGGAATTGATCGAAGCGTTGAAGTCCCGCGATCAGGTGATCGCCGCCTTGGAGCGACGCGTCGAAACCCTGGAGCACGAACGCGCCGCGATTCCGTCCTCGGTCCCGTCCTTGGTCCCGGCCCCCGCAACGACATCGCCGCCCGCACCCGGGGCCTCGTCCTCGCCGGCCGGCGAGGACGAGGCGGAGCTCCAGGCGCTTTCACGGACCTTGGTCCAGCGCGGCGGCCTGGTCTTGCCGCCGTGGCGCATGGAGCTGGTGCCGAGCTTCGCCTACAGCAACCGCGAGGTGCAGGGCCTGGCTCTGGCCCAGACGCCTGAGGGCATCCCGACCGTCGCCGACCAGCGCCTGCGGCAGGACCAGGTGCGGGCCACGGCGGCGCTGCGCGTGGGCTTGCCTTGGTCGAGCCAGATCGAGGTGCGGGCGCCCTACGCCTGGCTGCGCCAATCTCGAACCCTCGGAGACGGCACCCATGCCGTCAACGAGGACTCCGGCGCGGGCGACGTCGAGGTGGCGTTCAGCCACCAGTTCCTGCGCGAGTCCGGGTGGTGGCCCGATCTGGTGGGCGGCGTCTCCTGGCGCTTCACCACCGGACACGACCCCTTCCGCAGTCAGCTGGCCGCGGTGGCCACCGGCTCGGGTGTTCCGGAATTCCGCGCCCGCGTGACGGCCGTGAAGAGCAGCGATCCGCTGGTGTTCTTCGGGACGCTTTCCTACGCGCGTGACCAGGCCGTTCACCAGGCGTTCGGCGCTTTTCAGCCCGGCGACGCCATCGGCCTCGAGTTGGGGACGGTGCTGGCGGTGAGCCCTGAGACCTCGTTCACCTTCGGCGTGGCCCAGGAGTTCCGGGGCCGCGCCAGCATCGATCGCGTGGGGGCGCCTGGCACCGACACCCTTGCCGCGACCCTGGAGCTGGGCGTGGCCCGCGTGCTGACGCGAAACGTGCTGCTGGACGTGTCGCTCGGGGTAGGCCTGACGCGCGATGCGCCGGACTATGCGCTGCAGGTCTCAGTGCCGATCCGGTTCCATTGAAGCCCGGTCCATCGCTGATCATCGGTCGCCCGCCTTGCGCTGCAAAACCGCTTGGCCCAGGTTCAAGCGATGCGCGAAGGTGATGTGACGCCGACGAACGGGGAGATCTGGCTCCTTTGCACCAGCGCCTCCCTGACCATTGCAGCGGAGATCGCAGTCATCTGGGCGGCATATCTCGTTACCCGCGCCACGCCCCCCTGGTACGCCGTGCCGGTCACCCTGGCGGCTCTCGCGCCGCTTGGCCTGGTCATTGTCGCGCATGCCACGCGGGCGGTCCTTCGGTCTCGTACCGGGTGACGGGATGGCCGTGCGCCAGGACCTGATCTTCGATGTCGGCTTCCACAAAGGAGAGGACGCCGAATTTTATCTGAAGAAGGGCTTTCGGGTCATCGGCGTCGAGGCCAATCGCGAGCTTTGCAGCGAGGCTCGCGAACGGCTTCGAGGTCCGATCGAGGACGGGCGGCTAACGCTGGTCAACAAGGCCGTCGCCACTCAGCCGGGCGAGGTCACCTTCTATCGCAGCGAGAGAAGCGCGTGGGGCACGATCGACCCGCTGTGGGCCGAGCGCAATGCGCGGATGGGCGTCCCCAACCAACCCATGACCGTCGAGGCGACCACCATCGAGGCGCTGACTGCGGAATTCGGCGTGCCCTACTACGCCAAGTTTGACATCGAAGGGTTCGACATGGTCGGCGTCGAGGGGCTCCGCGCCGCGCGGGATCGCCCTTTGTATGTCTCCATCGAGTCCGAGAAGGACTCCTTCAAGGGCCTGCGCCGAGAGTTCGATGTCCTCACGTCGCTCGGCTATGACCGCTTCAAGGTGGTGTCCCAGGAAAAGGTCCCGAAGCAGAGCTGCAAGGGGCTCGACCACACCTTCCCGCGGGGCTCCAGCGGCCAGTTCGGCGAGGATGCACCCGGCAAGTGGCTCTCAGCCGGGCAGGCGATCGAGGCCTACAAGCCCATCTTCGTGACCTACGCCCTGGTGGGCGACGATCCCATCTTCAGCGGACCGGTCCGAAGCCTCGCGTGGGGCCTGGGGATGCGGCCCGATTGGTATGACACGCACGCTCGGCTTGCGGGCGCCTAGGCGCTAGGCGCGACGGCTCTCCGCGGCTAGGAGAGCGCCATGACTGACTCGGCCCACATCCTCGTCACCGGCTCCACGCGCGGCATCGGCGCGGCGATCGCCGAGGCGCTGAGCGGGCGCGCCGCGCGAGTGGTGGGGCATGGACGGGCCGATGGGGCGGACGCCGTCGGCGTGGACCTGGCGGAGGCCGGCGCTGCGGATCGGCTCTGGGAGCGCGCGCTGGAGCGGCTGGATGGGCGCATCGACGTGCTGGTGAACAACGCCGGCGTGTTCGAGCCGATCGCCGTCGAAGCGCCCGCCGACGAATGGCAGGCGGCGTGGGGGCGGACGTTGCAGATCAACCTGCAGGCCTCGGCGGACCTGTGCCGGCGCGCGGTGCTGCACTGGCGCGAGCGCTGCGTTGCAAGTGCTGAAAGGGGGGGCCGCATCGTCAATGTGGCGAGCCGGGCGGCCTATCGCGGCGACTCGCCGGCCCACTGGCACTATGCCGCGTCGAAGGCCGGCATGGTGGCGATGACCAAGTCGATCGCCCGCGGTTATGCGGCGGAAGGGATCCTGGCCTTCGCGGTCTGCCCGGGCTTCACCATGACGGGCATGGCCGAGGGCTACCTGTCGAGCCGCGGCGGCGACAAGCTACTGGCCGACATCCCGCTGGGCCGGGTCGCGTCGCCGGCGGAAGTGGCCAACACGGTCGTCTACCTGGCCCTCGAAGCGCCCGCCTCGATGACCGGCGCGGTGCTCGACATCAACGGCGCGAGCTACGTGCGCTAGGGTCAGCCCGCGGACGCCGGCCCATGGCCGGCGGGATTGAGATCTGCAAGGCCAATTGAGCCAGGATCCTGGCGCGGCCCGCCGCCCAGCGCTGTTGCATCTTGGACGCGGTCGCCGCGGAACGGCGTAATATTTCAGTTTCGACGCGAACCTACCCGAGGTTCGCCACAATGCGGCGATGCCGTGGCGGTCTGGCGGGGGCCGGATCCTACCCTTCTCGGTCGCGAGGGGTTCCCCGGCCGGATCGCCGTCATGCCGTCGGAGCCCGCCGGTCAGAGCGGTCGCGGACGGACATAGGGAGAGGATCCTCATGCTGCGTTCCCGACTGTTCTTCGGAGGCGCTTCGGCGCTGACCCTGGCGTTCGCCGCCGGCTCGGCCTGGGGCCAGGCCCCCGCCCCGAGCCCGAGCCCGCCGCCAACCTCGGTCACCGAACTGGTGGTCACCGCCCAGAAGCGCGAGCAGCGGCTGCAGGACGTGCCTGTGGTGGTGACGGTGCTGACAGAGAAGAAGCTCACCGACAACAACGTCCACTCGGTGGCCGACCTGGTCACCCTGACGCCGGGCCTGACCTCCACCACCAACGCCACCGAGGGCACGACCATCGCCCGCATCCGCGGGGTCGGCAACGTGGCCGACAACCCTGGCCTTGAGGACGCGGTGGGCCTCTACATCGATGGCGTCTACCGCCCGAGGAACGGGGTCTCGTTCCAAGACCTGGGCGAACTCAACGACATCGAGATCCTCAAGGGGCCGCAGGGCACCCTGTTCGGCAAGAACACCATCGCCGGCGTCATCCAGATCACCACCAAGCGCCCCTCCTTCACCTTCGGGGCCCAGGGCGAGGTGACCGTGCAGAACTATGGCGGCTATGGCGGATCGGTGTCGGTGACCGGACCGGTCCTCGGCGACAAGATCGCCATCCGCCTCTATGTGGCCGACCGCCAGCGGGACGGGTTCATCCCCGTGCGGACGACGCCGGGCAGCGACGTGCACCCGCAGAACGACGAGAACGTCTTCACGACCCGCGACCAGCTGCTCCTGCAGCCCAACGATGTGTTCGACGTGAATTTCATCGTCGACTACACGCGCCGCAACGACCACTGCTGCGTGGCGATCGACTTCCACAACGGCACGCCGGCGACCATCCAGAACCTGGTGTTCCCCGGCACCATCCCCAACCCGGTGGACCCTGAGAACCGCACGGCCTACCTCAACCACTCCTCGGTCAACCGGATCGAAGACCAGGGGATTTCGGCCACGGCGCACTGGAAGACGCCCTACTTCAACAACGCGACGCTGACCTCGATCACCGCCTATCGCGACAACCGCGAGTCATTCGGCGGCGACACGGATTCGACGCTTGCGGACATCGCCTTCACGACGACGAACGGCAATTTCACCCACTTCCGCCAGTTCTCGGAGGAACTGCAGTACGCCGGCTCGACGTCGATGGTGAACTGGCTGGTTGGCTTCTTCTACTCCCACGAGTTGCTGGACACCGGCAACTTCGTGGAAAACGGCCCGGCGATCGGCCCCTACCTCAACGTGCTCAGCGCAGGCGTGTTGCCGGCCGCCGGCTATCCGCCCAACCAGGGACCGATCGACGTCTACCACCAGAAAGAGCACAGTTACGCGATCTACACTCAGGAAGAATTCAAGCTCACGGATCAGTTCTCGATCATCGGGGGCCTGCGCTACACCTGGGAACACAAGGACCTGAACTCTCTGTTCACGAACAACGACACGGCGAACCTATGTGCAAACGTGCTACAGGCCGCGACGCACAGCCCGACGCCCATACCGTTCTCGGCTTACATCAACTTCCCCAAGTCGATCTTCGGCACCGCCTGCCTGGTGAACCCGGCGTTCAAGAACCTCAGCAACTTCCAGAAACTGGACGAAGAGGCGTTCACCGGGACGCTGAAGCTCCAGTACAAGTTCAACGACGAGAAGATGGTCTACGCCTCCTATTCTAAGGGCAACCTCGTAGGCGGCTTCAACCTGGCGGAGGTGACCCTGCCGTTCCAGGGCGGAGCGCCGAACACCTCGCTCGCGCCGCAGACGGACACCAGCTTCCCGTCCGAATGGGTGAACGCCTGGGAGGCGGGCGCCAAGACCCAGTGGCTCGACCGGCGGCTCTCCTTGAACGCCGCGATCTTCCACCAGGCCTACCGCAATCACCAGCTGAACGCCTTCACCGGCACCCAGTTCGTGGAGTTCACTATTCCCGAGGCGGTGACCTCAGGCGTCGAGCTCGAAGGCATGTTCGCCGTGACCCCCGAATTGACGCTCAACGGCGGCGTCACCTACGCCTACAGCCGCTATCCCGACGACTCGCGCAACCGGCTGGTGCTGCAGGCGCCGGGGTCGAACCTGTTCAACCTGCCCGGCAGCCGGCTGAGCTACGGGCCGCTGTGGTCGCTGGTGGGCGGCGGGTCCTATCGCCATCCAATCACCGAGGGCTGGGACGCCTTCTTCAACGTCGATGCGAAGTACACCTCCAGCTACCAGATCGGCTCCGACGAGGACCCGGTGAAGATGCAGAAGGGCTATTCGCTGGTGAACGCCAGCGTGGGTGTGACCAGCCATGACCAGCGCTACTCGCTCAGCATCTGGGCCACCAACCTGTTCAACCAGTTCTACAAGCAGACCGCCTTCGACGGGGTGATCCAGACCTTCTCGACCCCGCCGGCCCTCAACTCGACCGAGAACAACTACTACTACTTCCCCGCCCCGCCGCGGTTCTACGGCGCAACCCTGCGCGTCAAATACTGATCCCGGCGGGTGGTCCGGGTCGCGCCGGGCCGCCCTACCCGCCGGACCGCTTCAAAAGCTCCGCCAGGTCGCTCTGCCAGAACTTCGCCCAGGTGTGGGTGCCGTGGCCGTGGGTGTCGGGGCCGGCGGGGACCAGGACGAAGCGGCCCTGCCTGATGCGCTTCACCTCGCGCTGGGCGACGCCGAGCTCCGGCGGGTTGATGAAGTCGTCGCCGGAGTTCACCCAGGTCACCGGCGCGGCGATCTTCTCCAGGTCCCTGGAGGGGTCGTAGGTGCGCGAGGCGTCGAGCTGGTAGATCAGGTCGTTGGCCTCGGCGGCGTCGACCCTGGCCGGGACCTCCTTGGCGACATAGGCGTCGACGGCCTCGCGGGTGGGCATGGAAAGCTGCATTGGCCAGGGCGCGGCCCCAGCCAGGATCAGCAGGCTCTCGGCGGTCCGCAGCCCCTGGACGGGCTCGGCCGTGTAGTCGCCGCCCTTCCAGGCCGGGTCCGACTTGATGGCGGCGATCGACATCTCGCGCCACAATCGGTTGCGCCCGGCGATCTGGATCGGCAGGCAGGCGAGCGGCATCAGCGCCTTGGCGCCGTCCGGATAGGTCTCGGCCCAGACGAAGGCGTGCATGCAGCCCATGGAGGTCCCCATGATCAGCCGCAACTGCTGGACGCCGAGCGCCTTAGTGACCAGGGCGTGCTGGGCCTCGACCATGTCGGCGTAGTCGTAGTGCGGGAAGCGGGCGTGCAGGCCGTCAGAGGGCTTGGACGAGCCGCCGTGGCCGATGCCGTCGGGCAGGATGATGAAGTACTTGGCGGGGTCCAGCAGGCCGCCGGGCGCGAACAGCACGTCGGCGAACTGCGGGGCCAGGAACTGGCGGCCCGTGCCGCCGGTGCCGTGCAGGATGAGCACCGCGTTGACCACCCGGCCGGCCGCGTCCCGCTTCGGCTGGCCCAGCGTATAGTAGTGCAGCTTCAGCTCCGGCAGGCTCTCGCCGGACCGGAAGCGGAAATCCCTGATCGTGAAGTCATGCGGCTCGGGCTGCGGTGCGGCGATAGCCCCCGTCACGGCCAGCAGGCCCGCGGCCAGGCCCCCAAACACGCCCGCAAAACGTCCCCGAATCCCACGCATCCGCTGCTCCTCCATGGCTGCCGCAACCTAGTCGGCTCCGGTTACGTGCGGAACCTCGGTGCTCCAGCTTACGTTGTGAAGGCCAAAGGGAGGGACGGATGTCCCCGACCCAGGAGCACCCCATGCGTAAGAATCTTCTCCTCGCCGGCTTTGCCGTCGCGGCCCTCATCCCGTCCCTGGCCATGGCCCAGGAGACCTGCGAACAGCGCAGCGCCAACCGCGCCGCCGGCACGGCCGTGGGCGCGGTCGCCGGCGCCCTCTTGGGCAGCGCGGTGGCCGGCCGCCATGACAGGGGCACTGGCGCGGTCGTCGGCGGGGTCGGCGGCGCGGTCGTCGGCAACCAGCTGTCCCGCGGCTCGCGCGACTGCGCCCACGCCTACGGCTACTACGACGACAACGGCCGCTGGCACGCCAATTCCGTCGATCGCAGCGCGGCGGTCGGCTACTACGACCGCACCGGGGCCTGGGTCGACGGCCAGCCGAACGGCTATTACGACAGCCGCGGCGCCTGGGTCGCCAACGGCGGCGTCTATGGCCGCAACGCCTCCTATGACAGCCGCGCCAACACCTGGGATATCGACACCCAGATCAACCGCATCGCCGACCGCATCCAGCGCGGCCGCGCCGACGGGAGCCTTTCGCCCGGCGAAAGCCGCCGGGCCGAGCGCACGCTCTCCGACATCCGTCGCGAGGAGCAATACCGCGGCCGCGACGGGCGCTTGGACCCGCGTGAGCGGGCCACCCTGCAGGCGCGCCTCGACGACCTCTCGGCCCAGGTCCGCATGGACCGGCACGACGGGGACCGCCAGGACGGGGGCCGCCGCTACTAAGTCCTGACCCTATCGAACCATCAGGCCCTCGGCTCGCGCCGGGGGCCTTTCGGCGTTCCGTCGACGCCGCCTTTGACGGCGGACCGCGGATGGAGTTGGCTGGCGCCTTCGCGGAGGCCTGAGCCATGCCGTTCCAGATCCAGCCCCTGACGCCCGCCATCGGCGCGGTGATCGAAGGCGTCGACCTTGCCCAGCCGATGTCGGACGACCTGCTGCAGACCATCCGGCAGGCCTTGCTGCGCCATAAGGTGATCTTCTTCCAGGACCAGCAGCTGACGCCCGTCCAGCACCGTGACTTCGCCGCCCGCTTCGGGCCGCTGCACACCCATCCGCTCTATCCGGGGGTGCCCGAGGCGCCGGAACTGTTCATCCTCGACAACCACGCCGGCAATCCCACCGACAACGACGCCTGGCATACCGACATCACCTTCATCGAGACCCCGCCGATGGGCTCGATCCTCTATGCCAGGCGCCTGCCGCCGCTGGGGGGCGACACGGTATTCTCGGACATGAAGGCGGCCTACGAGGCCTTGTCGGCCCCTTTGCGGAACTTCCTGGCCGGGCTGGACGCGGTGCACGACTTCGCCCGCGGCTTCCCGGCGCGCGGCCGGGTGGCGGGCGCGGCCGGGGCTGAGAAGCACAGCCGGGCCCTGGACGAGCATCCGCCGGTGCTGCACCCGGTGGTCCGCACCCATCCGGAAACCGGCGAGGACGGCCTGTTCGTCAACTACGGCTTCACCGAGCGGATCAAGGGCCTGAGGCGCAAGGAGAGCGACGCGATCCTGACCATGCTGTTCGCCCACATCCAGCAGCCGGAGTTCCTGGTCCGCTGGCGCTGGACCCCCAACGCGGTGGCCTTCTGGGACAACCGGGTGACCCAGCACTACGCCGTCAACGACTACCTGCCGCAGCAGCGGATCATGAACCGCGCGACCGTGCTGGGCGACCGGCCCTACCACCGCTCGCGAATGCCGGCCCAAGCGCAGGCGCGGGTGGCGGCGGAGTAGGCGTGCCTCAGGCCGCCGACGCCAGCATCGCCTGGAAGGCCTCGAACAGCCGGCGCATGGCGGGCTTCTTGTAGGGGAACACCTCCACCGGATCGAGGTCGTGGACGATCATCGCCACGTCGACCTCGAAGACCAGCAGCCGGCCGTCGGGGGCCTCGGCGCAGTCGATCCCGAAGTAGTCGAGGCCGATACGGCGGTTGAGCGCCTCGAAGGCCGCGGCATGGCGCCGGGCGAAGTCCGTGTCGAAGTCCGCCATCCAGGCGGCCTCCTCGGCCCGGCGCTCCGGGCGATCGGTCATCTCGGCGCTCAGGTAGTGAACCATCCAGTGCGGCTGGACGGCATAGTGGCTGGGGAAGGCGCGGCCGCCGATGAAGGCGATGCGCTGCTTGCGGAACAGGCCATCGGGGCTGCTGTAGTCCACGAACGGCGAGACGTAGAAGCGCGGCTCGGGCCGCCCCTCGAGGTAGGCGGCGACCGCCTCGCGGCTGTCGAGCTTCCCCATGCCCTGGCCGGCGTGGGTGCCGATCGGGCGGGCGATCAGCGGCCACGCCAATTCGGCCTGCAGTTCCGACGGCTGCAGGATGCCGAGGGCCAGCCGGCTCAGGTCCTGGCGGTCGATCCGGTAGGCCGCCGGCGCATAGAGCGCGGGTTCGCCCGCCAGGAGGGTGCTGACCCCGTCGCGGGTGAGGCCGGCGATCCGGGCGGTATCGCCGTTCAGCACCCGGCGACCGGCCAGCAGGCGGGCGCAGTTCTCCAGGACGAGCCGGTTCTCGGCGGACTCGCCCACAGCCAGGAAGGCCACGTCGTGCTCGGGCACGAAGCTCAGGTCCGGCGTCTCGGCGTCGACGTAGCAGAGGCGAAGGTCGATGTCCGACCCGGCCAGCAGGAAGTCGATGGGCGTGTTGGCCATGAAGTCGCCGAGGGTCACGAAGGCTGCGACCTTCAGGCCGTCGCCGCGGCCGTGCGGGCGGCGGTAGACGCGGTTGAACTGCAGAGCGGCGGCCTGGAGCGCCAGGCTCTGGTCGCGGTTGTTGGCGGCCTGGGCGACGACCGACATATCCATCAGCGCCGCGGTGTCCAGCGGATCGGCGGAGACGCGGGCGTGGAGCTCCGCCCACAGGCCCTGCAGGTCCTTGCCCTCGTAGGCGAGGCGCAGGATCGCGGCCAGGCCGATGGTGACGTCGGACCGCGCCGGCGGGATCGGCGCTTCCGGGGCGTAGACGGCGCTCATCGGGCGGCTTCCATGGCTAGGGTCTGCAAGGCGCGGCGCCCGTGCGCGAGCACGGAATCCACAAGCGCTTCAATGTCTTCGACGCGGGTTCTGTGATTGACGATCGCCGCCCGGATGGCTTTTCGGCCGCCCACCGTAGTCAGCGACGGCGCGACCCGGCCGGCCTCCTGCAGGTCGGCGACGATCTCGGCGTTCATGGCGTCCGAGGCGCCGCGCCGGTAGCGGAAGCAGACGATGTTCAGGGCCACCGGCGCCAGCCGCTCCAGCTCCGGCTCGGCGTCCACGCGGGCCGCCAGGGCCTGGGCCAGGGCGCAGTTGGCGGCCATGGCCTCGCCCAGCGCCGCGACGCCGTAGGTCCGCAGGGTGAACCAGGTCTTCAGCGCCCTGAAGCCGCGCGACAGGTCGGGGCCGTAGTCGCAGGGCCACCAGTCGCCGGCCGCCAGGCCGCGGTCGGCGCGCGCCAGGTAGGCGGCGGGATTGTCGAAGGTCGCCTGGTGAAGCGCTCCGTCGCGGACCAGGATGTAGCCGGCGTCGTAGGGGACGTGGCCCCACTTGTGGAAGTCGAAGGCCAGGGAGTCGCAGCGCTCGATGCCGGCCACTTTCGGCGCCAGCTCCGGCGAGAGCACGGCCAGCGCGCCCAGCGCCCCGTCCACGTGGAAGGTGAGCCCTTCGGCGGCCGCGATGTCGGCCAGGCCGTTGAGGTCGTCGATGGCGCCCACGTCGACCGTGCCGGCGGCGCCGACGATCAGGAAGGGCGTCAGGCCGAGCGCGCGGTCTCGGGCGATGGCGGCCTTGAGGGCCGCCAGGTCGATGCGGTGGTCGGCGTCGACCTCGACCAGCCGCAGGCCGTCGGCGCCGATCCCGGCCATGTCGAGCGCCCGCGGTACGCAGCTGTGGACCGCCTTCGAGGCATAGGCGACGAGGCGCGCGCCCTCGACGCCAAGGCCCGCCCGCCGGGCGTCGGCGCCCAGGGCCCGGGTGCGGGCGACCAGTACGGCCAGGAAATTGGCCTGCGAGGTTCCGGTCACGAAGAGGCCGCTGGCGCTTTGCGGAAAGCCGAACATCCCCCGGACCCAGGCGAGGATCTGGCGCTCGACCTCGATCGGCATGTGGTCGCGGCCGCCGAGGTTGGCGTTGAGGCCCGCCGCCAGCATCTCGGCCAGCATGCCGACCGCCGTGCCGGCGCCCTGCACCCAGCCCATGAAGCCGGGGTGCGCGTTGCCGCCGCCGAACGGCAGGACGTCACGCTGGAAGGCTTCGTAGGTCTGCGCCAGGTCGCTGGGCGCCACAGGCAGGGGGCTGCGGAAACGGGCGCGGGCCTCGGCGGGCGGCGTACGCCAGACCGGGCCGTCGCGCAGGCCCTGCATGTGGTCGAACATGTCGTCCAGCATCCGGTGGCCCTGAGCGCGGATTTCGCCCCAGTCCTGCGGGTCGAGTCCGGTGTCCCCGAGGTCAGGTCGATGGGCGGGAAGCGCGGCCGGCACGGAAGCTCCAAACCCGGCGCGGACCGCCGGCGTTCGCCAGATGAACGGGTTTGGCGCGGAGCTTCTTCACGGGCCGTGTCCGCCCGCGATCGCTGCGAGCGTCCAGGCGAGAGCAAGGCGTGAAAGGCGGTAACGGACGGTTAATCGCGGCCGGTTTTTGCCGCCGTCGGCTTAGTAGCGCTGTTCGACCGGCGCCAGGCCCCACTTCGGCGGCGGCGGGACGTAGGCGCGGAAGGCCTCGATCGCGGCGGCGGTGGTGTCGGCGTAGACCAGCATGTCGACATACTGCTGGGCCAGGAAGCCGTTGTCGGCCATGTGCTGCACGGTCTTGCGCAGGGGGTCGTAGTAGCCCCTCACGTTGACGAAGCCGCAGGGCTTGGCGTGGAAGCCCAGGAGCGCCCAGGTCCACTGCTCGAAGATCTCCTCGAAGGTGCCAGGCCCGCCCGGCAGGCACAGGAAACCGTCGGCGAGTTCGGCCATGGCCCACTTCCGCTCGTGCATCGAATTGACCACCTTGAGCTCGGTGAGCCCCGTGTGGCCGATCTCCTGGTTGACCAGGTCGGCGGGCATGACGCCCACCACCTTGCCGCCGGCGGCTAGCGCCGCGTCGGCCACCGCCCCCATCAGCCCCACCCGGCCGCCGCCGTAGACCAGCGTCAGGCCTTGCCTGGCGATCAGCGTGCCGGCCCGGACCGCCTCGTCGAGGAAGGCGGGGTCGGCGCCGGGAGCCGATCCGCAGTACACACAAATGCTGTTCAAGGGGCGTCTTCCCGCCTTCTCGCGAAGAAATGAAGGGGCGCTCCAATAAGCCGATTGCGCGCTTATGTCACGGTGCGGCTGGCCTCACGGCTTTTCGCCCGCTACATAGACTTCACGGACCGCCAAAATCGGGGTCCGGGCGCCTGCGTTTTTGCCGGCGCAAGACTCTATCTCGGTTAGGTCAGGCGAATGGCGAGCGGCACAGTCAAGTGGTTCAATACCGCTAAGGGCTTTGGTTTCATCCAACCGGACGACGGCGGAAGCGACGTCTTCGTCCACATCTCAGCGGTCGAACAAGCAGGCCTTCGTGGCCTGAACGAAGGCGATCTGGTCAATTTCGAACTCGAGCAGGACCGCAGGTCCGGCAAGCTTTCGGCGGGCCAGCTCGTGGTCACCGGCCAGGGCGCGGCTCCGCCGCGCAGCGGCGGTGGCGGGGGCGGCGGCTTCGACCGTCCGCGTGGCGGCGGCGGCGGGGGCGGCTTTGACCGTCCGCGGGGCGGCGGCTTCGGTGGTGGCGGCGGCGGTGGCGGTGGCCGACCCTCCGGCGATCCGGCCGGCGCGGGCGCGGGCACGGTGAAGTGGTTCAACCCGACGAAGGGTTTCGGCTTCATCCAGCCTGACGACGGCGGCCAGGACGTGTTCGTGCACATCTCGGCGGTCGAGCAGGCTGGCCTGCGCGGCCTGAACGAAGGCCAACAGGTCGCCTACGACCTGGAAGCCGACCGCCGCAGCGGCAAGACCTCGGCCACCAACTTGCGGGTCAACGACTAGGATCCGACCTTACCTTCCCCGTTCACGGGGAAGGGGGACCATCGGCTGAAGGGGCGAGGCCGGGCTTGGCGCTTGAACTCGCCCCCTCCGCCACTCGCTCTTCGGCGAGCGGTCCCCGTCCCCCGCTCCGCGTGGGAGGTGAGTTAAAACAACCCCGCCGTCAGGTTGATGGTGAGGGCGACTATGATCGTGTTGAACGCGAAGGCCACCAGGCTGTGCACCGTGCCGATCCGGCGCAGGCCCTTCGACGTGAAGTCCGCGTCGGCCGTCGCGCAGGCCACGCCGATGACGACGGCGAAGTAGATGAAATCCCAATAGTCGGGCGGCTCCGTGCCCGGGAAGTCGATCCCCTCGGCGTCGCGGATCCCGTCGTCCTCGTCGACGCCGTAGTATTCGTGGGCGTAGTGGATGGCGAAGATCATCTGCATCATCATCCACGAGACGACGACGGTGCCGAAGGCGAGTACGATGCGCGCGACCTTCATGACGCCGTGCGCGTCCTTCGCCAGCGACAGCTCGGCCCCCACCGCCCAGACGCTGGCGGCCGAGGCGATCAGCACCAGGCCGAGGATCGCGCCGCGGCCCTCGTCGTCGATAGCCGCCTGGGCGCGGATCTCCGTCGGGCTGTGCTCGACCATGCTGGTCAGCATGGCGCCCAGGAAGGTTACGGACAGCGCGTCCCAGGCCAGGATCAGCCGGGTCGAGAGCACCATATGCGGCGCGAGCCAGGTGAGCGCCACGCCGACCACCAGGCCGACGCCGATGGCGGCGGTAAGCCGCGGCCTGGGGCCCAGGGGCCCCAGAAACCGCCGCCATCCCAGGGCCTTGCCGTCCGCCATCCGCCGCTCCCTTCAGGAGGGCGCAGCATCGCGCGAGTCCGGTAGACCGCGCTAGGGCGGCGCAAGCGGGACCAGAACCTCCCGCTGTGCGAGGGCGTTGAGTTGCCTCGACCGAGTCGGGCCGAGGAGAGAAGGATGCGTAAGTTGATGCTGGCCGGCCTGGCGGCAGGCCTGATCGCGCCCGCCGGCGCCTGGGCCCAGGAGGTCCCGCCGGGGCCCGAAGGGCCGC
>NZ_JAQGIZ010000303.1 GCF_028290885.1 Phenylobacterium sp. | reverse complement strand
GCGGCCGACCTGCTCACCGGGGTCAGCATCCACCGCGACGTGAGGAGCTGGGACAAACCCTCCGACCACGTACCGTTCGTGATCGAGCTCGACGTCTAAGCCCCTCGCCTTTGAGGGGACTCAGGGCTTAGCTTCAGGTCATGGACGATCTCACCCGGCTCCTGGTCCTGCTGGTCGTGGCCGGCGTCGCCCTCACCCTGCTGGCCGGCGCCGGGCGCTGGTACATGGACGAGGGCCGCCGGGTGCGGCGCGGCCTGAAGGCGGTGCTGAAGGGCGACGTCCACGGCTTCCTGGTGGCGCGCGGACGCGGGCGCGGCGTCGGCTTCGATTTCACGTCGAACATGATGGCCGTGGTGTGGGACCAGGGGGCCTGGGGCCTGGTCTATGCGCTCGACGAGCTGATGGGCGCCGAGGTGATCGTGGACCAACAGGTCGTGGGACGTGTGCACCGCGGCGAGGCGCGCCGGGCGCTCGATGCGTTCGACGCGGAGGCTCGGGTCGCCCTTCGCCTGGTGTTCGACGACCCCGCCCATCCGGACTTCGTGCTCGACCTTTGGCTGCCCGAGGATGAAGGGCGCCGCGACGAGCTGCCGCCCAGTGAGGCCATCGCAGAGGCCAACCGCTGGCTCGCCCGCATCGAGGCCCTGCTACGCAAGCCTGTCGCCAGGCGAGGCACGGCGCCGGCCGTCACCCCGGCCGCCGATCCGTCGCCGCTCGATCAGCCGCCTCCCCCGCCCGGCCGCCCCGCGCCGATTTTCAATCGCGAGGACATTGAGGATGACGACCAGGAACCTATAATTTGACAGTGTAAATTTATAGAGCCACACTGCTCGCTCGGAGGCCCTCCCATGCTGAGCCTGATCGCCGCGGCGAGCTACTTCCTCGCCATCCACCTGCTGGTCTCGGGCACTCGCGTGCGCGACGCCTTGACCGGCCAGATCGGGGTCGCGCGCTACATGGGCTTCTTCGCGATCGCCTCGGTCGCCGGTCTGGCTTGGCTGATAATCGCCTTCGCCCAGGCCCGCCAGGCGCCGGCGAACGACGTGTATTGGACCATCAGCCCGATCACCCGCCAGGTGCAGATCGGGCTCCAGTTGCTGGCCACGCTGCTGGTCGTGCCGGGCCTGACCACGCCCAACCCTGCCAGCGTCCGCCAGGAGGGCGCGCTCGACCGGCCGAACGCGGTGCGCGGCATGCTGCGGATCACCCGCCACCCGTTCCTCTGGGGCGTGGCGATCTGGGCGGCCGGCCACCTGCTGGTGAACGGCGACGCGGCCTCCGTCGTGCTGTTCGGCTCGATGCTGCTGCTGGCGCTGGTCGGCACGGCCAGCATCGACGCCAAGCGCCGCCGCGCGCTGGGCGCCAAGTGGGAGGCCTTCGCCGCCCAGACCTCGAACGTCCCGTTCGCCGCCATCGTCCAAGGCCGCCAGCGCCTCAAGATCGGCGAGATCGGCTGGTGGCGGATCGTACTGGCCGTCGCCGTCTGGGCCCTGCTCGCCTGGGCGCACCCCTACCTGTTCGGCGTCAGAGCCCTGCCCTAGCCGAGCGCAAACGCCACGGCGGCCTCGCAGTGGGCCACAGCGGTGTCGACTGTCGGCAGCGGCATCTCCGCGGGGTCGAGCAGCAGCCCGATCTCGGTGCAGCCGAAGATGATCCCGTCGGCGCCCGCCGCCCTTCCCTTTTCGATCATGGCCAGCACCACGGCCTTGGAGGCCTCGCTGATCACGCCCTTGACCAGTTCGTCGTAGATGATGGCGTGCAGCCGGTCCCGGTCGGCCTTGTCCGGGGTCAGCACGCCGAGACCCGCCGCTTCCAGCCGCTCGCGGTAGAACGGCTTTTCCATCGTGAAGCGGGTGGCGAGCAGCAGGGCGTTGCTGACGCCCTTCGCCTTGAGCGCCTGGGCCGTGGCGTCGGCGATGTGGATCAAGGGTGTGCTGACCGCCGCCTCAACCTGCGGCGCGTTGAGATGCATGGTGTTGGCGCAGATCAGGATCGCCTGCGCGCCCGCCACCTCGAGACGCCGCGCCGCCTCCGCCATTTCCCGGCCGGTCGCGTCCCAGTCGTCCTTCGCCTGCAGCTCGGCGATCGGGGCGAAGTCCACCGACCACAGCACGAGCTGCGCCGAGTGCAGCCCGCCCAGCCGCTCGCGGACCAGGCGGTTCAGCGTCTGGTAGTAGACCGTCGTGCTCTCGGCGCTCATGCCGCCGATGAGGCCCAATGTCTTCATGGACAGGCCATGCGCATCAGATGTCCGCGTAGACGTGGCGCTCGGCCGCCGCGCCGGGGTGGGTCACGGCGCCGAGATGCGCCGGTCCGACGATCTGGGCGTATTTCCACAGCGCGCCGGAGCCGTAGCTGGTCTCCCGCGGCCGCCAGGCGCGCGCCCGATGCTCCAGCTCGATCGGGTCGACCTCCAGCTCCAGGGTGCCGGCGTCGGCGTCGATAGCGATGATGTCGCCGTCCTTCACCAGCGCGATCGGGCCGCCCGCCTGGGCTTCGGGCCCCACGTGGCCGACGCAGAGGCCGCGCGTGCCGCCGGAGAACCGGCCGTCGGTGACCAGCGCCACCTTGTCGCCGCGGCCCTGGCCCGACAGGGCGGCGGTGGTGGACAGCATCTCGCGCATGCCCGGCCCGCCCTTGGCGCCCTCGTAACGGATCACCAGGACTTCGCCGTCCTTGTAATCGCCGGCCTCGACCGCGGCGAAACAGGCCTCCTCGCCGTCGAAGACCCGCGCAGGCCCTCGGTGGCTGCGATGCGACTGCATGCCGGCCACCTTGACGATCGCGCCGTCGGGGGCGAGCGATCCCCAGAGGCCGACCACGCCGCCGGTGGGCGACAGGGGTTTGCCGACCGGCCGGATCACGTCCTGGTCGTCGCGCCAGCGCACGCCTTCCAGGTTCTCGGCGATGGTCTTGCCGGTGACCGTCATGCAGTCGCCGTGGATGTGGCCGCCTTCCAAGAGGGTCTTCAGCAGCATGGGCATGCCGCCCGCCTCGCCCATGTCCTTGGCCACGAAGCGGCCGCCGGGCTTCATGTCGGCGATGTGCGGCGTGCGGGCCGCGATCTCGGCGAAGTCGCGCAGGGTGAATTCGATGCCGCACTCATGGGCCATGGCCGGCAGGTGCAGGCCGCCGTTGGTCGACCCGCCGGTCGCCGCCACCACCACCGCGGCGTTCTCGAAGGACTTGCGGGTGACGATGTCGCGCGGCCTAAGCTGGGTCTCGATCAGCCGCACCACCGCTTCGCCGGAGGCCACGGCATAGGCGTCGCGGCTCTCATAGGGCGCGGGAAGCGACGCGGAGAGCGGCAAGGCCAGGCCGATCGCCTCGGAGACACAGGCCATGGTGTTGGCGGTGAACTGGCCGCCGCAGGCGCCGTCCGACGGGCAGGCGTGCTGTTCCAGGTCGCAGAGGTCCTCGAGCGTCATCTTGCCGGCCGAGTGCATGCCGACGCCCTCGAAGACGTCGACCACGGTCACGTCCTTGTGGCGCCAGCGCCCCGGCAGGATGGATCCGCCATAGAGGAAGACCGACGGCACGTTCAGCCGCAGCATGGCCATCATCATCCCGGGCAGACTCTTGTCGCATCCGGCGATGCCCACCAGGGCGTCGTAGCTGTGCCCGCGCATGGTGAGCTCGACGGAATCGGCGATGACGTCGCGGCTGACCAGCGAGGAGCGCATGCCCTCGTGGCCCATGGCGATCCCGTCGGTGACGGTGATGGTGACGAACTCGCGCGGCGTCGCGCCGGCGGCCTTGACCCCCTGGCTGACCGCGTGCGCCTGCCGCATCAGCGCCGTGTTGCAAGGCGCCGCCTCGTTCCAGCAGGAGGCGACGCCCACGAAGGGCTGGGCGATCTCGCGGCTGCCGAGGCCCATGGCGTAATAGTAGGACCGGTGCGGCGCGCGCGACGGCCCCTCGGTCACATGACGGCTGGGCAGCCTCGTCTTGTCCCAGCTTCCGTCCGGTTTGCGGTGCATGCAAAGCGCCTCCTACGTCGAGGAGCCTTCCATAAGCGTGCGGCGCAGCGCGCGAAAGGCCCCTCGCGCACTCCGCTCCGCGGTGCGCCGCCACTCAACCTAAAGCTGAGTAATCCTTCGCGGACGCAACCTGTTGCTGCCTGGAAATTGTGTTTCCGAGGAGTCCGTATGTTCACGAACAATGTTTTATAAGGACAATTTCCCAAATCCGAAAATCCGGTACGCCAAGATGATCGAGGTCACACTGCAATCAAGAATGGCGAGATCGAGGACCATGCAAAGTTCGTGCGGGGATCTCGCACAGTTCTCGCACTGCACAAAGCCACTCTGCGGCCGAGATTTTGAGAAACCACGCTCTTCGAAACTGTGTCCCCAAAGCCAACACGGGTGAGGCGTCTTTAGTTATCGCTGATCACTTATCCCATTCACGTTGACGGCCACGGACGTCTGCTTCAGCTTCCCCCGCAAGCGCAGAAAATAGCGCTTCCGAAAATTCATAAGGCTGCGGGGAGGCAGTTCACACATGCAGTGGAAACACGCCCTAATGGCGTCCAGCGCCATACTGGTCGCCGCGCTCGGCACGACGGCGCACGCTCAAACCAGGCCAAGCGCCACGGCCGCGGCAAGCAACACCATCGAAGAGCTGGTCGTCACTGCCGAAAAGCGCGCGCAAAGCCTGCAGGACGTGCCGGTGGCCGTCTCGGCCTTCACCTCCGAGAAGCGTGACCTGATCGGGATCACCACGATCACCGACATGACCAACTTCACGCCGGGCCTCGAGTATAACGCTTCGAACGACCGCAACACCTTGCGCGGCGTCGGCCGGCTGACGAACGTGCACGCCGCCGATATCAGCGTCGCCCAGTATTCGGACGGCATCTACACCTCCTCGACCGTCGAGGCCGGCAAGACGCCGCTGTTCGTGGATCGCGTGGAAGTGCTGCGCGGACCGCAGGGGACCCTTTACGGCCGCAACTCGATCGGCGGCGCGATCAACATCATCTCGAAGCGGCCGACCGAGGACTTCTACGCGGAAGTCCGCGCCAACTACCAGAACTACGACCACTTCATCCTCGAGGCCGCCACGTCGGGTCCGACAATGATCCCCGGCGTTCAATTCCGCCTGGGCGCCAACTGGGAGAAGCAGACGGAGGGCTGGTTCCACAACGTCGTCCCCGGTCAGCCGGACGAAGGCGGGATCATCGACCAGCAGTATGTCGAAGGTCAGCTGAAGTTCAAATTCAACGACAACTTCGACGGTTGGGTGAAACTGGCCTGGGCGCAATGGCACAATGACGGCGGCGGACCCGGGTCGCGCAACGGCTATTCGCCAACGCCGTTCCCGACCTACGAGTCCGCCAACCTCGGATTCCGCATCAACCCGGGCTACGCCTGCTTCCCGAACACCGGCGTCAGCAAGGTGTCCACCTCAGGCGGCGTCTCGCTGGCGCAGGCCTGCGTCAACCCGGCGAGCACCGATCCGCGCAGCTTCTCATCCACCGCGGCCGCAAGGGCCAAGCTGCTCGCCACCTGGATCGGCGCCACCGAGTTCACCTATCACTTCCCCAGCATGGACCTGAAGTACATCGGCGGCGGCACGCACTATAACTACAGCGCGAACCTGCCGGGCGATTCGCCGAACATCACGCAGTTCACGCTTCCGAATTTCGCCGGCGGCCCTGGCGCCGTGATCGATCCGCGCTTCACGGCCGAGTATCGGGAGGCGCTGAGCTGGATCAGCCACGAGGTCAACCTGGCCTCGACCGACAGCGGTCCGTTCCAGTGGCTGGCCGGCCTCTATTACTACGATGAGAGCTATCAGCAGCCGACGGCCGGCACGCTGCCCGACCAGCCGCAGCTCAACGGGCCCTTCGTCACGGGCGCGACCTGCGCCTTCACCGGAAACGTCTGCCCGAACACGGTCGGCAAGAACCGCTTCTATGACGACCGGCCGGATATCCAGACCGAGAGCAGGGCGGCTTACGGCCAGATCGACTGGAATTTCGTCGAACACTGGAAGATGACCCTCGGCATTCGTTACACCCACGACCGCAAGCACGGCACCGAGTCGGGTCGCCTGACTTGCTTCGATCAGGCGGTCTGCTTGGCGAGCCCGACCAATCCGCCTGGCTTCACGGCTGGCTTTCCCCCCGAGGTCCTGGGGAATTTCCTGGTCGACCTGACCCAGATCCCGATCATCGTGACGAACGGACTCCTGCCCGGGCAGCCGGGTGCGCCGGGCGTGGCCAAGGGCGTCTCGTCCCTGACGACGATCGACCCGGCCACTGGCTTCGCCATACGCCACTATGACGATCACTGGTCGGCCACGACCGGAACCGCCGGCGTGCAATGGGACCCCGAGCCGGGCACCATGGCCTATTTCCGCTATAGCCGCGGCTACAAGGCGGGTGGCTTCAACCTCGGCAACGGCGCCTTCTTCGGCGCCAACCCCGAGACCAATCCGGAGCACGTGAACGCGTTCGAGATCGGCCTGAAGAAGGACTTCGGCCGCACGCTGCAGACCAATATGGCGGTGTTCTACTACGACTACTCGGACGCCCAGGTGCCGATCCAAATCGTGCCGACCGGCGGCGGCATCGGCACCGCCCAGTCGGTATTCTTCAACGTCCCGAAATCGGTATCCCAGGGCTTCGAACTGGAATCGATCTGGCAGCCGATCGATCACCTCCAGATCCTGTTCAACTATTCCTATCTGGACGCCCACATCACCAGGGGCGCCGGCGTCATCGATCCGGCCGACCCCACGGCGGTCGCGGCCGGCGCCAAGCCGACTTCGGCCGCAGGAACCTGCGCGGCCAATCCGACCCTTCCCTGCGACGCCTTCACGGGCAATCTCGCACGCGGTCAGGACCTGTCGGGGGGCAACCTGCCCAACGCACCGAAGA
Organism: Phenylobacterium sp.; assembly: GCF_028290885.1. GTDB lineage: Bacteria > Pseudomonadota > Alphaproteobacteria > Caulobacterales > Caulobacteraceae > Phenylobacterium. The sequence continues at coordinate 22,738 of NZ_JAQGIZ010000303.1, read as the reverse complement.
ACAAGGTGGCGTTCAACATCAACTACACCTTCGACGTTCCGATGGGTTCCTTGACGACCGGGGCGACCTATGTCTGGCGGGACAAGCAGTACGGCTCGATCTTCAACCGCGCCTACTATCAGTCCCCGTCCTACGACCAAGTCGACCTGCGGGTCGTCTTTAAGGACAAGGACAACAAGTACACGGTCGTCGCGTTCGTGAAGAACCTCCTGGACGACCTCGGCTACGAGGGCGGGGCGACGGCGAGCCGCCAGGCTGGCTATGTGCCGGCCTACACCCTGGGCCGGCCCGGGTTGGCCCCGACGCCGATCGTTCAAGGCATCGCCGTCACCTATCCGCTCACGCCGCCGCGCACCTACGGCATCGAGCTGCAGTACCGCTTCTAGGGTTCAGATCCGAACTCGGCAAAGGCGCTCCGCTCCGGCGGGGCGCCTTTGTCTTTCGGGGCGACGACGCGGCCGTGGCGGGCGCTTGCGCCCGACATCCGCGACCGGCTTAGAGCGCCTTTTCGATCTCGGCGGTGATCTCCGGGGCTTCCGGTTCGGTGCGCGGGCCGAAGGCGCGGATGGCCTCGCCGTGCTTGCCGATCAGGATCTTGTGGAAATTCCAGACCGGCACGGCGGGCTCGCCCAGCTGGTCCTCCGCCCACTTGTAGAACGGGTGCGCAGTCTCCCCCTTCACGTCGACCTTCGAGGTCAGCGGGAAGTCGACGTTGAAGCGGGTCTCGCAGAACGCCTTGATGTCGGCCTCGATCCCCGGCTCCTGGCCGGCGAACTGGTTGCAGGGCACGCCCAGGACGACCAGGCCCTTGTCCTTGTAGTCCGAATAGAGCTTCTCCAGCCCGTCGTACTGCGGCGTCAGCCCGCAGGCCGAGGCGGTGTTCACCACCAGAACCACCTTGTCCTTGAAGCTGGTCAGCGGCAGCGGCGCGCCGTCGATGGTGTCGAACGAATAGTCGTAGGCGCTGGCGGTCATGGCGGGTCTCCCGGATGTGTGGCGCAAGGCTAGCGCCTCCGGCCCGCCCATAACAGGACCCCCTCGCGCGGCGCCGGAAGCACATTGTGTCGAAATTGCATTATATCGGTCGGCGAACAGTCATATTCGAGTTGACGGCAACCCCCTCCGACCACAGCCTTCGCCTCAAGCGCAGAAAAAAATAGCGCCAAGAGGGCCAAGAGGAATGCCAGGGAGGCCGTCATGAAGTTCAAGCATCACTTGATGTTGAGCAGTGCGTTGCTCGCGAGTGCAATCGGGACGAGCGCCTTTGCTCAACCGCGGACCGGCACATCCGCAGCCGCCACCAACACCATCGAGGAACTCGTGATCACCGCCGAAAAGCGGGAGCAGAGCCTGCAGGACGTGCCGGTGGCGGTCACGGCGTTCACCGACGCTAAACGCGAGCTTGTCGGGATCAACTCGATCCAGGACATGACCAACTTCACGCCTGGCCTGGAGTACAACAGCTCGACCGACCGGATCTCGCTGAGAGGCGTGGGTCGTCAGACCAACGTGCTCTCCGCCGACGCTTCGGTGGCCAACTACAACGACGGCATCTACGAGACCTTCGCCGTCCAGGCCGGCCGCTCGACCCTGTTCCTGGACCGGGTGGAGATCCTGCGGGGGCCGCAAGGCACGCTCTACGGCCGCAACGCGATCGGCGGCGCGATCAACGAGATCTCCAAACGGCCGACCGAACAGCCCTATGGCGAAATTCGGATGACCTAAGGCAACTACGACCACGCAATTGTCGAGGGCGCCTACTCCGGCCCGATCAACGACAAGGTCCAGTTCCGCATCGCCGGCGACTGGGAACGCCAGGCCCAGGGCTGGTCCAAGAACATCGTCCCCGGCATGCCGAGCGAAGGCAACGTCATCAACGAATGGTTCCTCGAGGGCCAGTTGCAGGCCAAGCTGTTCGACGACAAGCTCGACGTCTGGATCAAGGTGGCCGGCGGCGTCTGGCACAATGGCGCGGGCGGTCCGGGCGGCAGTTCCGGCGGTTGGACACAGGCTCCCTACCCGACCTTCGAGTACGGCCCCACGGCCACGATGCTCAACCAAGGCTACGGCTGCAATCCGAACACCACAAACGTCGTCAACCTGTCGCCGACGGGCTGCGTCAACCCGTCGTTGAGCACCCCCTGGAAGATAGCGCGGGCCGTTCCCTACAAGGTGACGCTGCCGCTCTACGAGACCCTGGCCAGTCACTGGACGTGGCACGCCAAGGACTTCGACATCAAATACGTCACCGGCGGGGTGAAATATCACTACGAGCTGTCGGGACCGACCGGCCCGGCGACCCTGCCGAACACCATTGCGGCGCCGATCACCTCCTACACCCTGCCCGGCGGCCTGGTGATCCATCCGCAGGAGAGCTTCGACTACCGCGAATACAACGGCTTCTGGAGCCACGAGATCAACCTGATCTCCACCAACGACAGTCCGCTGCAATGGGTCGCCGGCGCCTATTACTTCAAGCAAAACTATCGCCAGCCCGTATTCACCACCAATCCCGCCCAGCCCCAGTGGAACGGGCCGTTCGCCCTGCCCGGATTCTTCTGCGCCAGGACCTTCGGCGCCTGCGCTCCGGAGACCAACTTCCGGCGCTTCGACAACCGGCCGGAGGTCAACGCCGTGTCCTGGGCGGTCTTCGGCCAGGCCGACTGGAAGATCACGCCGGAATGGAAGGTCACCGGCGGCCTTCGCTATTCGCACGACCGGAAATACGGTCGCGAGTCGGTCCGCATCCTGTGCTTCGCGGTTCCCGCATGCTTCGCCGCGCCGGAGCTGCTTGGCCCGTTCACGCCGGCGGTCGATCTGACGCAGCTGCCGACCGTGGTGTCGGCGCCCGCCGGAACGCCGGCCGACCCGCTGCCGCGCGGCGTCACCAGCCTGACCAGCTACGATCCGGCCACCGGACTGGCGACGCGTACCTATGACGCCAGTTGGGAGGCGGTGACCGGCACCGCGGGGATCGAGTGGCAACCTGACAACGACACGAATGTCTACGCCAAATACAGTCGCGGCTATAAGTCCGGAGGCTTCAACATCGGCATCTTCACGGTGCTGAGCTTCGAACCTTGGACCGACAAGGAGACTGTGGATGCTTTCGAGATCGGCCTGAAGAAGAACTTCAGCAAAACACTGCAGACCAACATCGCACTCTTCCACTACGACTACCAAAACCTGCAGATCCCGATCCAGTCGGTGTCAACGGCCGGCGGCTTGACCCAGGCATCGACCAACTTCCTCAACATTCCGAAGTCTATCTCCCAAGGAGCTGAACTCGAGGTCACCTGGCAGCCGATCGACCACCTGCAGTTCCTGTTCAACTACTCCTACCTCGACGCCCATGTTGACGAGGGCTCCGCCGTCGACATCGCCGATCCGGCGGCGCTTGCGCCTGGCGCCAAGCCCCTGCCCTGTCCGGCGATCGGGTGCGCCGCCGACATCTTCACGATCGGCATCCCCGGCGGGGGGCTGCAGCGCTTCCAGGACCTCAAGGGCAACGCCCTGCCCAACTCGCCGAAGAACAAGATCGCCTTCAACGTCAACTACACCTGGCCGCTGGAGATCGGCGACGTGACGGCCTCGGCGAGCTACCTCTGGCGCGATGTGCAGTACGGGGCCCTGTTCCAGCGGCCCTACAACGCGGCGCCCTCATGGTCGCAGGTCGATGCGCGCGTGACCTGGATCTCAAAGAACTCCAAGACCCGCGTGATCGCCTTCGTGAAGAACCTGCTCGACGACATCGGCTACGACGCCGGCGCGGTGGGCTACCGGTTCGCCGGAACCATCGACAACCCGGCGACCGGGGTCGGCACGAACGTGATCCAGGGCGTGTTCAGGAACTTCTCGGTGACCCCGCCGCGCACCTACGGCGTCGAAGTGCAGTACAGGTTCTTCTAGGGCGTGGACCGCGGCCCCGGGCTCAGCCCGGGTCCGCGAGGGCCTGCTCGATGGCCAGCGCCAGGTCGAGGGCGCGGATGGCCTCGTCGGCGGTGACGACGGGCCGGGGCGCCTCGCCGCGCACCGCCTTCAGGAAGCCCTCGACGCTGGCGCCCAGCGGGTCGGTCCCGGCCGGGGTGTCGGCGAAACCAGCGTTCAGGATGAAGGGCGTGGTGTTGCGGAAGGTCCTGGCCATGAAGTCGATTTCCACCTCGCCGGAGGGGTAGACCACCTTCATCGTCCGTTTGCGCTCAGGCGCTTGCCGCGAGACGTCGAAGATCGCGCTGAAGCCGTCCTCGAAACTGACCTCGGCGCGGGCCACGTCCCAGACGCCGTCGTCGCTCAGCCGGCCCTCGCCCTCCGCCGTCACAGCGTCGGCCGCTGAGATCGACAGCGCCAGGTCGATGTCGTGCACCATCAGGTCGAGCACGGCGGAGACGTCGCGGCTGCGCTCCGAGGGCGGCCCGTGGCGCAGGGCCTCCAGCAGCAGCGGCTGCTCGGGCACGTCCAGCAGGCCGATGGCCTGGAACATCACCCGCTCCTGGTGGCCACAGGCGACGACCAGCCCCTTGGCGGCCGCCGCGGCGCGCACCCTCTCGCCGTCGGCGACGGTCGTGGCGATGGGCTTCTCGATATAGACGGACTTGCCCGCCGCCAGCGCCGCCAGGGCCTGCTCGGCATGGAAGGTCGCGGGCGAGGCCACGGTCACCACATCCACAGCGTCCAGGAACTCAGCCATGTCCGTGAAGCCGCGTCCGCCCCACGGCATGGCGACGGCCGCCGCCCGGTCGGGATGGGTGTCGAGCACCGCCGAGAGCACCACGCCGGGCAGCCTGGCGTACTGGCGCGCATGGTAGCCGCCGAACACGCCTGCGCCGATCACGCCGCCCCGCAGGGACTCACCCATGGATAGCTCTCCGATTGGGCTCGCCGCCTAGCAGGTCATCGCCCTCGACGCCACCCGCCCGGCCGAGCTAAACAAGCGTTTGAACGGGCCGACAGGGTCCGAGGGAGCCAAGCGCCATGACTACCATCCGCGAGATCCGCCTGAAGAGCCGCCCGTCCGGCCTGCCGACCCACGACAACTTCGAACTGGCCAGCGTCGAACTGCCGCCGCCGGCGCCCGGCGAGGTGCAGGTCAGGAATCTGTGGATGACGGTCGATCCCTACATGCGCGGCCGCATGAACGACGTGAAGAGCTACGCTCCGCCCTTCCAGCTGGGCAAGGCCCTGGACGGCGGGGCGATCGGCGAGGTGATCACCTCGAACGATCCGGCGCTCAACAAAGGCGACCTGGTGCAGTGCAGCCTCGGCTGGCGCGAGGGCTTCAACGCGCCCGCCAGCGCGGTCCAGAAGCTCGATCCGCGCGGCCTGCCGGTGCAGGCCTTCCTGGGCGCCGCCGGCATGCCGGGACTGACCGCCTATGTCGGCCTCCTGAAGATCGCCGCCCTGAAGGACGGTGACGTGGTGTTCGTCTCCGGCGCCGCCGGAGCAGTGGGCTCGATGGTCTGCCAGATCGCCAAGGCCAAGGGCCACACGGTCATCGGCTCGGCCGGCGGCGCGGAGAAGGCCGCCTTCCTGAAGGAGATCGGGGTCGACCATGTGATCGACTACAAGGCGGAGAAGGACCTCAACGCCGCGCTGGCGGCCGCCGCGCCCGGCGGCATCGACGTCTACTTCGACAACGTCGGCGGCGCGCACCTGGAGGCGGCGCTCAACAACGCCAAGCTGTTCGCCCGCTTCGCGATCTGCGGGATGATCTCGATCTACAACGCCACGAAGCCGGAGCCCGGGCCCTCCAACCTCGCCCAGCTGATCGGCCGCAACATCCGTATGGAAGGCTTCATCGTCTCCCACCACTTTTCGATGATGCCCCAGTATATCGCCGACCTCTCGGAGTGGGTGGCCGAAGGCAAGGTCACCTGGAAGGAGACGGTGTTCGAAGGCATCCACAAGGCCCCCGACGCCTTCATCGGCCTCTTCAAGGGCGAGAACCTGGGCAAGATGCTGGTGAAGCTGGGCTGAGCCTTTTCCCTCCCCTTTCCGGGGAGGGTGGCCGAGGCCCCCGGGTCCGGCGAATGCCGGCCCGAGGATAAACTCCGCCGAGGTCGGGTGGGGATAATGTGGGCCGGATTGCTGATTCAGCTCCTGGTCGCGGCTTCCCCGCCCGTCTCCGCCTGCGGCGTCGCCAGCCTCCCCAGAAAGGGGAGGGAAAAGCGTCGTTGGCCGGTCACACGCTAAGAGCTAGAACCCTGCGTCTTTCTCGCTTTTCGGGAGCCGCCGTGCCGCGCCTTTTCAGCGCCTATGTGATCGTCGACTGGAGCGCGGCGTCGAAGCCGACGACCGGGGCGGACTCCGCATGGATCGGTGTGCTCAAGCGCGACGTACGCTTCCGCATGGCGTTCGAGAGCTTCAACCCCCCAACCCGCGCAGAGGCCGAGAAGCGCCTCAACCTGATCCTCGACGACCTGAAGAAGCGGTCCGAACGCGCCCTGGTGGGCTTCGACTTCCCGCTGGGTTTCCCGCGTGGGTTCGCCGAGGCGCTCAAGCTGCCCGGCGATGCGCCCTGGCGCGCCGCCTGGGACCAGCTTGACAAGATGGTCAAGGACAAGCCCGACAACACCAACAACCGCTTCGGCGTGGCCTCGGAGATCAACCGGCGGCTGACCGGCGGGCCCTTCCCTTTCTGGGGTTGCCCGCCGCGCGACACGCTGACGACGCTTCAGCCCAAGAAGCTGCGCCCGCACGGACCCGACGACCTGCCGGAGTTCCGCCATACGGACCTGGCTGCCAAGGGCGCGGCCTCGATCTGGAAGCTCTATTACAACGGCTCGGTGGGCGGTCAGGCGATCCTGGGCATGCCGGTGGCGCGCCGGCTGCGGCTGGCGCGGGCGGCCAGGGCGTGGCCGTTCGAGACCGAGTTCAAGGCGCTGACCGAGGCCGAGCTCGCCGGCGTCGATATCGTGCTGGCGGAGGTCTACCCCTCGCTGATCAAGGGGCCCGCCCTGCCCGGGGAAGTAAAGGACCTGACCCAGGTTCGCACCACCGCCGAGCATTTCGCCAGGCTCGACGAAGCCAACAAGCTGGGCGCGCTGTTCGCCCCGGCGAAGGGCACGGCCGCGGACGTGGTGCTCGACGCCGAGCGCGAAGAGGGCTGGATCCTCGGCGCCGGCTAATCTCGGCGGCTCAGCATCCAGAACCGCGCCAGCAGCAGACCGGCCGAGACCACGCTGGCGATCACGATCGCCCAGACCAGGCCCATGATCTGCAGCCCCATGGGGATCGCCAGCCACCAGGCGAGCGGCATCATGATCAGGATGTAGCTGGTCAGGTGCGTGCCGCTCGGCAGCCAGACGTCGCCGCGCGCCCTGAGCGCCTGGGCGGTCACCACCTGCAGCGAATCCGGGAAGTACATCAGGCAGGAGAGCGCCAGCGCCGGGACGGCCATGGCAAGCGTCAGCGGGTTCCCCGTATAGGCGCTGGCGATCAGGGCCGCGTTCGGCCAGACCGCCAGCGAAACCAGCACGCCGAAGACGCCGGTCACCGCAAAGGCGATCAGCCCGGCGCGGACCACGCCCGCCGGGTCCCTCGCGCCGTAGGCCCGCCCGACCCGCACCGCCGCCCCGGTCGACAGCCCCAGCGGGACCATGAAGACGATGGCCGCGACATTGAGCACGATCGCCCAGGCGGCCACCGCCAGCCCGCCGATCCAGCCGGCGATGATGTTCATGCTGGCGAAGGCGGCGACCTCGAAGAAGTTCGAGGCGCCGGCGCCAAAGCCGATCCGCCGCTGCTCGGCCTCCGCCGCGCGGTTGCGCTCGGGCTTGTCGAACACGCCCAGGGCGCGGGCCTCGGGCATCAGCGCGATGTAGCCGAGCATGGCGACGGCCAGGAACGTCCTGGCCCCGGTGGTGGCCCAGGCGCCGCCCATGGCGCCCAGCGCCGGCAGGCCGAAGGTCCCCGGCACCAGCAGCAGGTCGAAGGCCAGGTTGACGCCGTTGGCGATCCACATGGCCCAGGCGCCGGGTCCCGGCCGCGACAGGCCCTCCATCCAGAAGCTGGCGCTGGTGCTGAGCGCATAGGCCGGCAGCGACAGGCAGAACACCAGCAGCACCCGGCTCGCCCCGTCGGCCAGGCTCTTCTCCAGGCCGATGGCGTGCAGGAACGGCGGCCCGCCCAGCGCCAGCAGGCCGGCCGAGATCATCCCGATCCACAGGCTGTAGGAGAGGCCCCGCCGCAGCACCGCGCCAGTCTCCTGCCGCCGCCCTTCGCCGATGGCGCGCGCGGTCATCACCTGCACGCCGGAGAGCAGGCCGATGGCCATCGTCACCACCACGCTGGTCGGCGCCCAGCCGAGCGCGTGGTAGCCGAGCTGCGTCGCCGAATAGCGCCCCACGACGATGGCGTCCGACAGCCCCATGGCCATGATGCCCAGGCGCGAGATCACCACCGGCCAGGAGAGCTTCATGAGCTCGGCCAGTTCGGTGCGGACAGGACGGGGGCGCCCTCCCGCGACGGAGGACGCCTGGGCCGCGGGGCGGTCCATGACGGTGATCCCTGGTTTTCAAAGAGGCGCGGACACTGGCGCCGGCGTCAAAAAGGGGCAAGCCAAGCTTGGCCCGCCAACCGTCACAAGCGGCCGGCGTGACGCGGAAGGCACATCCGGAAACCTGGGTTCGGCCGTATGCTGCCCGAAGACCAGGGGAGACGTAAGATGGCCAAGATCGTCGAGCGGCGGGTCTGCGCCGAGATGGACGGCGGCTTCGTCGTCTTCCTCATCGGTATGCGAGTGAACAAGCCGTGGAAGGTCTGGAAATGGCTGCCGGTGGCCACGGCCATGCCAAATATGCTGATCGAACTGGGCAAGCAGCCGGAGCTCGGCCTGCTGCACGCGGAAAACCACTTCGGCTTCCCGAACGTGACCGTCACCCAGTACTGGAAGAGCTTCGAGGCGCTGGAGGCCTATGCCAAGGCCCGAGACAAGGCCCACCTGCCCGCCTGGCAGGCCTTCAACAAGGCCATCGCCTCCAACGGCGACGTCGGCATCTGGCACGAGACCTACGTCATCGAGCCCGGCAGGTATGAGAACATCTACAACAACATGCCGCCCTACGGCCTGGGCGCGGTGGGGCGGATCGTCGATGCCGTGGGCGGAAGGCAGGCGGCGAGGCAGCGGGTGAAGGGGAAGGTCGCGGCCTGACGCAGGGCGTGCCCTGTCGCCGGATCGGCGCCTCAACAGGGCGACGGCGGGTCAGCCCGACAACCAGTTTGGCGTCCCGGCTGCGCGCGGACGGGCAGCGGGTGTGAGATCACCGGTCAGGTCCAGGCCCGGCGCATCGCCGGGCGGCGGTTTCGCTCGGGCGGCGGATTCGGCCAGCGCCCAGTCTTCGTCTTTCCAAAGGCTCCAATCCACGGTGACGCCCAGGTCCTTGCAGATGCGCGCCACCAGTTCGCTCATCGGCCGGTCGAGGAAGTCGTCGTCCTCGCGGTCCGCAAGCCGTTCGTCGAGGTCGTCGAACAGCTGCTCGAAATCGTGTTCTCCGGCGTCGGCCTCGATCGCCTGGCCGACCGCGCGGCGCACCAACTTCGAGCGTCGGTCGATCGACGAGCGGGTTGCCCGGGCCAAACTGCTGGTCGCGCATTGCCCGCTCTTCCTGGACGCGGGCCTCGCGTTCGCCTTCGAGCCGGGCCTCCAGCGCCAGCGTCTGGCGCACGGCGCGCGCGATGCGCGAGAACGCCAGGCCCAGGTCGCCGCTCGCCGTCTCCGGTGTCTCGGCCTGCCGCTCGACGCCGCGCGCCAGCCGCATACCGATCTCGGACAGCTCCCGAAGCATCGCCAGCCGCTGTTCCGTCCGACCGTGGGTCGCGCCACAGGCGAATGCCTCCGGCGCATCCTGTGAAGAATCGCTTGGTGCTGCGCTGGAGATTGGCATTTCGAGCATGAACAAAAGAAGAACACACGATCGCCAAAATATTCCCCGACCTGGCGTGAAACTGTCTGGCCGCGCAGGAGACTTGGGTCCCTGTGAAGGACGGCTCCGCGCCATCAGTGGACATTGCAGTCTTGCCGCAGAGCCGACCTGCGAAGGGCCTGCGAAGAGTCATATCCTGGCGGCAGCTGCCGCAAGAGCCTCGCCGTGGAGACCAAGGGCCGTCGTCGCAGTCCGTGAATCACTTCCAGCAGGCATAAAGCGGTTTAAGATCTGACTGGTTTGCCCAACGCCTTTGCCAAGTGCGCAATGGCACTGTCAAGGCAACGACGAAGACCTGCCTGCGGCGTCCATGCCGACGGAGTTTCAGCTCGTTTCTGCTTGTCTAACTTGCCGGTTGTGCGGGACGAAAAATGGCGACAGCGCGCTTTACTTGGTTGCTTGACGGCGCCGTCCATATTCATCGTTTTCCGATAGCGTATTTTACCCGTTCCATTCGGTAGGCGGAGCTGCGGACCTAACGCGCAATTAACCATTATTCACGAGGCTGCAGCTATGCCAGCTTCCGTCCAGCGACTGACCGACCCCGCCACTTCGTCGAACATCGAGGACGAGAGTGTCGAACGGCTCTTCGCTCACGCTGCCGCCCTAGGCGCCGCCGGCGATGCGGCCGCCGCGGCCGAGGCGCTGGAGCGCGCTCGCACCCTGCATAGCGAGGCCGTCCTGCGCGAGAGCGGTGTCGACATGACGCGGCTCACCACAGATTCCGCTTACGCTGTGGCCATCGGGCGCACCCTCTACAACCGCTGGAGCATGGCCGCGGCCGTCGTCGCCCTCATTCACGCGGCCCGCGATCCGGCCCGCCGGCTCGAAGCCCAGTTCGTTCTCGGCCAAGCGCTGCACTACCTCGGCCGTGTCCGCGAAGCCGAAGACGTGTTCCGCGCCATGCTCGACGGCAACCCGGCGGCGTACGGCTACCTACTCTACGCTCTGTTCTTCCGATGCGACGGCGGGAAGGCCCACTTCGAGGAGGCGCGCCGCTGGGCAAACCGGGTCGTTGATCGATTGCCGATCCTCCCGCCCCCACTGGTCGAACGGCGGTCCGACCGGCGACTGCGCGTCGGTTACCTGACGCCGACCCTCAACAACCAGCTACGGCATTTCTTGAATCCCGTGCTGGAAAATCATGATCCCACCCAGGTCGAGGTATTCATGTACGTCGACTCGGCGGACGCGGAGGTGGAAATCCCGGACGTCACCATGCGCTCCGTGCGCGACGTCACCCACTCCAACATCGCTAAACTGATCCGCGCCGACAAGATCGATGTATTGATCGATCTTGACGGCCACTTCCGCCTTGGCCGGCCCGTGACCTTCGCGCTCCGGCCCGCGCCAGTGCAAATCTCCTGGATGAACTACACCCACTCGGTGGGCTTCAAGGCGATGGATTACGTACTCCATGGCGATCACATGGATACGCCGGGCGCCCAAGAGCTGTTCACCGAGACCATCTACAACGTCGGTCCGGTGATGGTTCCTTTCCGGCCGACGCCGACGGCGAGGCTCTCGCCCGCCCCTTCGGCATCGAAGGGTTATGTCACTTTCGGCTCGTTCAACCATCCAGCCAAGGTCACCGATCCGACTGTGGCCGCCTGGGCGCGCATCCTCAAGGCGTGCCCGACCGCCAAGCTCGTGCTGAAATATAGCGTCTTCGCCGATCCCGTGCTGTGCGCCGAGACCACCGCGCGTTTCGTGGCGCAGGGGGCCAGCGCCGACCAGTTGCTGTTCCGCGGCCACTCCAAAGGCGAGGCCTACGAGCAAGCGTTCGAGGAGATCGACATCGCCCTCGATCCGTCCCCGGTGACCGGCGGAACGACCACCATGGAGGCGGTATCGCGCGGCGTCCCGGTGATCTCACTGCAGGGCGACGACTACTACGCCCGCGTCGGCATGCAGGCCCTGATGGCGATGGGAATGCCGGAGCTGGTGGGCGAAACCTGGGACGACTATGTGCGCATCGCCGTCGACCTGGCGGGCGACCTCGCCGCCGTGGAGGCCCTACGCGCCCGCACACGACCAGCGCTGGACGCCTCACCCTATCGCGACGAGGTGGGCTTCACCCGCCGGTTGGAAGCGGCCTTCCGAGAGATGTTCGACCGCTGGCTGGCCAGCCCCGATTCCGCGCGGATCGAAGCGGCCGAGGCCTCAGCGGCGCCGACGATCAGCGAGACCGTCCTCCTGGCCAAGACCGAGCTGCTCGACGGCCACACCCCCGCAGCCCTGCGGCGCCTCGACGCCATGATCCAGCGTGATCCGGCCAGCTTCGAACTCCATTACTGGCGGGCCAGCGCCTTGATGGCGGCCGGCGAAGCAGACGCTGGCGAGATCGCCCTCGACCAGGGCCGCACATTCCACGCCGTCGCCGTGCTTCGCGAGATGGGTGTCGACATGCAGCGCGTTCGCAGTGATCCGGCCTTTGCCGGGGCCGCCGCATTCGAGCTCTATGGCCACAAGCTCGTGGCCTTGGCCAGTGTGGCCTTCAGTTGCGGCATCTCGCTGGAGTCCCCGACCGAGCAGGGCTTGCTGAGCCTAGGCCTGTCGTTGCAGCACCAGGGCCGCGCCGAGGAGGCGGCCAACGTCTTCCGCGCCACAGCCGATCTGTTCAACTCCTCGGCCGCCTACCAATTCCTGCTCTACAGCCTGTTCTTCGTTCCGGACGGGGTGACCCGCTACGCCGCCGAGGCGCGGGCCTGGGCCCAGCGCTTCACCGGCGACATCCAGCCGCTCCCGGAAGACTTCGCCAACCCGCGCAACGCCGACCGCAGGCTGAAGATCGGCTTCGTGGCGCCGAGCTTCACCCGCTCACAGCTGAAGCAGTTCATCATACCGGTGGCGCTGGCGCACGATCCGGCCGCCGTCGATCTCCACTTCTACAGCGCCAACCCAGGCGCCGAGGATGCTCTGCCGGGCATGGTCCGCGGCATTGGCGGGCTGAACGATCTGGCGGCGGCCAAGGCGATCCGCGCCGACCGCATCGATATCCTCATCGACCTATGGGGCTTCACCGCCGGCGGCCGTCTGGGAGTCTTCGCCTACAAGCCGGCCCCGATCCAGGCCGCATGGATCAACTTCGTGCAGACCACCGGCCTTCCGGCCATGGACTACGTTCTGCATGCCGACAGCATGGACGCACCAGGTACCGACGCGCTGTTCACCGAGAAGGTGCTGCACGTCGGGCCGGTGACCGTGCCCTACCAGCCCTTGCCCGGCCGACTGCCGCCGACCCCTACGCCGGCGGCCAGCGCCGGGCACATCACCTTCGGCTCGTTCAACAATCCGGCGCGGATCAGCGATGAGACGGTGGCCACCTGGGCGCGCATTCTCAAGGGCCGCCGCGGCTCGCGCCTTCTCCTGAAGTACGGCTACTACGACGACCCGGTGTTGCGCCGCGTAGTGCAGGCGCGCTTCGCCGCCCACGGCGTCGATCCGGCCTGTATCACCTTCGCGGGCCACAGCACGGGCACGGACTATCTAGCGTCGTTCGGCGGCATCGACCTGGCGCTTGACCCTTCACCCTGCCCAGGCGGCACCACCACCTGCGACGCCCTGGCCAACAGCGTGCCCGTGCTGACCCTGCGCGGCGGCGACTTCTACAGCCGGATTGGCGTCGCCGCCGTGCAGGCCCTGCCCGAACTGATCGCCGAGGACTGGGACGACTACGTCGCACGCGCCCTGGCTTTGACCGCGGATGTCCAAGCCTTGGACGCCCTGCGCGCCCGCGTGCGGCCGACGTTCGAAGCCTCGCCGGTGTGCGACGCGCACGGCTTCACCCGTAGGCTCGAGCAGACCTATCGCGAGATGTTCTCTACGTGGGCCAAGCGTAACGGCGACTAGCTGTGGGCCAGCCGCGGATTGAGGGCGTTAGTCGTCGAGAGATACTGTGAAAAACTCGGCGTCGGGCCAAAGTTTTGTCGCCTTGGCGAGGAAAGCTGATCGCACGACGGAGTAGGTGGAACCACACAGGATAAGAGGTCGATTGTCTGGCGCGACTCCAGGCTCTTGGAAAACCCTCAGACCCAGAAACGTCGACCCCGGATAACGATTATCCACGATGCCGCTGATCCGCCCGCGCGCCTCGTCCGATTGCGTCAGCGCCTCTGCCATGTAGGGCGACAAGCCCCACACCCAGACTTCACGACCCGGTGGCTCCGAGAGGATTTTGCTGCGAAAGCGCTCAACGATCAGATGGTAAAGGGCGTTGTGCTGCTCGATGCCGGCGGCCCCGATCCGGCGGGGAGCGCATAGCGTTCGGATCACCGTCATGTTTGGCGCCGCCTGCGTCTCGAAGGCCAGAACCTGGAATCCGCCCTTATGCAAAAGTTCGATCAGCGAGGCGTCGTTGAAATATTGAACATGCTCGAGGCCATTCATCTGCCATTGCAGAGTCGCCGGCGAATGCCGCGAGCCGAAGTCAGGCACTTCGATAAAGGCGAAGCTATTCTCAAACCTCTGCAGTTGCGTGAGGAGCGCGGCGGGATCCTCGAGATGTTCGAGCAGATGTGACAGCAGGAACAGATGGGCGGCCTGGGTATCGAAGGACTCAACGAGGCGGATGGCCTCGCTATTCAGATCGACCTTTACGAAGTCCAGGTTCGGGAAGGCGACGCGGCTTACGAAGTCGACGACGTAGGCGCGGTCCTTGCCGGCTGCGCGACGCGCCTGGTCGGCCAGTTCCCCTGGTCCACCGCCGATCTCGATCACCGCGCCCGCCACCCGGCCGAGGTCGAGATGCGCCGTGATGAAGTCGAGCCGAACATCGCGCCCGTGGTCCATCGGCGTCGCCATCGCGACCGTATAGAGCCGCTCAAGGGGCAGATCGTGCAGGAGCAAGCCGTGACCACAGCTGCGGCATTCATGGTGGTGCAGCTCGACGCCAGGAAAGCGCAGTCGACCATAGGTCTCGCAAAACAGGTTAGGCACTTCCCCTGTCTCGCCACCGCAGATCGGGCATCCTATGGCCATCGATGGCTCCTTCGATTGACGTGACCCCCGTTTCTCATCCAGCCACAACGAGCGTCCTGGTTTGATCTGAGCCTTGGCTCAGGTGGTTTTCAAGAGGCGTGCGCGCGGAGCCCTCAGGCTTGCGCAGCATAGACCCGCCTTGTCCGCACAGCGCGCGGGTCATGGATGACCATCGGAAGTCCTTCGGCAGACTCGTCTGGCCGATTATCGGACCTGCTTGCCCCTGAGCCAGTCAACGAGCAGACCGGACCAACGCTAATGTCGAGTTAACCATTGTGAATGCAAGTTGAAACGCACTAGACTGGAAACTCCACATGCCGCCGTCCGCAGTTCTGCGTCCCATCAACGGCTTTCCGCCATCGGACGGGCTCGTGGTCGCGCGGCCTCGATTGCCTGATCTCGAAGCGCTGACGCCCTATCTTCGCAAAATCGACGAGCTGGCCTGGTATTCGAATTTCGGGCCGTTGGTCAGGGATTTCGAAGCGCGCTTGGCCCAGCGCTTCTTGCCTTCCGCAGCGACCCTCACCGTAGCAAACGCTACCCTCGGATTGGCTATAGGTCTTAAGGCGCTGAGCGCTCCCGAAGGGGCGTTGTGCGCTATTCCCTCCTGGACTTTTGTCGCGACCGCCCACGCGGTGCTGCAGGCTGGTCTAATTCCGTGGTTCGTCGACGTCGACCCCGTTAGTTGGATGCTGGACCCTGGTTATGTCCGCGATCGATTATCTGCAGCCCCAGGGCGCGTCGCGGCGGTGATTCCTGTGTGCGCATTCGGCCAGCAGATCGACATGGCGGCGTGGTCGGCCTTCCGTCGGGAAACAGGCCTGTCGGTGCTTGTCGACGCCGCCGCAGCCTTCGACACGGCGACCGAGGCGTCTCTACCAACAGTGGTCAGCCTGCATGCGACCAAGGCGCTCGGCGTTGGGGAGGGCGGCTTCGTCGCGTGCGAGGATGCAGACTTCATCGAGCGCATGCAGGAGCGCACGTCTTTCGGCTTTCGCGGCAGCCGTAACGCCTGGGTGCCCGCCACCAACGCCAAGATGAGCGAATACACCGCCGCCGTCGGCCTTGCGGGTCTGGACCTGTGGCCCGCGACACGCCTGCGCTACGCCAAGGTGGCCCAGCGTTTGCGCATCGCCCTGATGGGAACGCCGGAGGTCGGGTTCCAACCGGGTTGGGGCCTAAACTGGGTGTCGAGCACCTGCGTGGTCGGGTTGCCCGCCAATTCCGCAGACCGCATTGAGGCGCGACTAGAGGCGCAAGGCATTCAAACCCGGCGATGGTGGGGAGCTGGATGCCATCGCTCTACTGCCTTCGCCGGTCTGCCGACGGACCTGTTGCCGGTCACGGAGCAAGCGGCAGACTCGACCCTCGGCGTGCCCTATTTCGCGGACATGACCGGCGATGAGGTGGACTGGCTCGCCGAGGCCCTGGTAGCCGCAGTGGCGCAAGGGTGACGATGTCCATTTCTCCAAGGACAAACCTCGCCGCCCGGGACGGCCTGCCTGCTGCGGCAATCTCGGCCGAAGAGTCCGCCTTCCTGATGCGGGCGCGTGGTTGGGTGCTGTTCCCCGGATGCCTCCCCGACAGCGGCGTGCGCGCGCTCGGCCAGGAATGCGAGAAGGCCTACGAGGCGTGCCGTAAGGTGCAAGAGAAGAACGGGGTGGCCACGGCTAGCATGGAAGGCGCTGCGCACCACGTCGTCGGCTATGGCGGCGCCCTGGACCGCTTCCTCGATGAACTGCCGCTGCAGGAGGAGATCGAGCGCTACTTCGACGATGGCAAGTACATCATCCTGACCTACGGCGCAGCGATCAATCCGCCCGGCGCCAGGCCATACACCTGCAAGCCGCACCGCGACGTGCGGGCCTATACAGGCGACTATCATCTGTCGCTCAACATGCTGGTGATGCTGGATGATTTCACCGCCGAGAATGGCGCCACCCTGATCCTGGACGGATCGCATCACTTGCCCGAGCCGCCGTCGACCGCGCTGTTCGAGCGCCATGCCAGACAGATCACCGGCAAGGCGGGCGACATCGTGCTGTTCAACAGCCTCGTGGTGCACAGCGCCGCGCCCAACCGCACCGAGTCCAGCCCCCGCCGCTGCCTCACCCTGTGTTTCGGGCGCCCTTATGTGAAGCCTCAGATCGATTTCTCCCGGTACCTGCCGCAGGATGTCCAGGACCGTTTCACTCCGTTTGCCCGCCAGCTCCTGGGCTTCAACGCGCGGGTCGCCGCTAGCCTTGAGGAATACTACCAGCCGATGGAGCGATGGATGTTCAAGTCGGACCAGCGATGAGCGTAGCCGTGACGAGGACCCGCACCGCCGACGAGGAACGGACGCACCTGAACGCGGTGACGGCCTCTTACGGCGAGCAGATTGCGCCCTTCGACGCTAAGATGCGCGACTACATGATGCGCACCTTCGCTCCGTTCTTCCGTGACGGGAACTGCCTGCAGGTCGGCTGCGCCCACGGCGATCAGACCACCCTGCTGCTGGAGCGATACAGCGACCTAACCGTGGTGGAAGGCGCACGCGAATTCATCGACCTCACCCGCGAACGGGTCGGCGACAAGGTGTTATTCGTCGAAGGGCTGGTGGAAGACTTCGAGACGGACGCCCGCTACGAGACCATCTTCTTCTCCCACGTGCTGGAGCACGTGAAGGATCCGGTCGTCGCGCTTCGCAAGCTGGGCGGCCTTTTGACTCCGGGCGGACGGCTCTACGTGGTCGTGCCCAACGCCGAGGCGGCGTCGCGCCGCATCGCGGTGAAGATGGGGGCGCTCACCCATCTGGAGGACCTGAGCCCCTCCGACATCGCGGCGGGCCACCGCCGGGTCTATCGCCTGGACACCCTGTGCCGTGACGCCCTTGCGGCGGGGCTGAAGATCGCCGAGAGCGGCGGCATCTTCTTCAAACCTCTGGCCAATTTCCAGTTCGACGCCCTCATCGGCGGTCCCCTGATCAGCGAGGCCTTCATGGAAGGCTGCTACCAGCTGGGCAAGGAGCATCCGGCCATGTCCGCCAGCATCTTCGTCATCGCCGAACGGCGCGACTGAGGTTTCAGAACGCCCGGGCCGGCCTGGCGACCGCCTTGAGCGCCTCGGCCGCCCGCTCCATATCCTCTTCGTCATAACGCTGGTCGCACGGGATCGAGAGCATGCGGGCGGAAAGCGCCCAGGCCTCGGGGAAGCCGTCTTTCGGGCACGGCAGGTCGCTCCAGTGCCGGGCGCAAAACAGGCCCCGCGCGCCCATCAGTCCGACGACCTGGTCCCGGTCCTCGATCAGCACCGGGAAGGCCAGCGGCGCGAAGTCCGGTCGGACGTCCGGCCAAAGCGCGAAATCGGTGAGGCGGGCCAGCAGCCTGGAATAGTTCGCTCGGCGGCGGCGAATCGCCGTTCCAGCATCGACGCGCGACAGCGCCTCCAAGGTGCGGCGGCTTATGGGCCGCCGGTCTACTTCGAATGCGGCCTCGCGCTGCTGGAACAGGGGGAACCAGGCCTCGGCCGCTCGCCCGTCGGGATCGGCTGAACGGACGTCCTCGGGCGCCCAGAGCGACGCATCATCCGCTGGATCATATGCGGCGTCGGGCTGGGGCAAGGGGGCGGCGCTGACCAGGAGACCCCCGTCCGCCGCGCCGATGAGCTTGCGCGGGCTGTAGAGCAGCGGGTCTCCCCACGCCGGGGCATCTGGGGCCATGGCTTGGGCGCGGTCCTCGATCCACAGGACGTCGGGTCGGCTGGCGGCGAACTGGCGGAAAGCCGCGTCTGGCGATCGGCCGAAGTAGTCGACAGCCAGAACGGCATCACCAGGCCGCAGCGAAGCGAACGAGCCGGGTTCGACCTGCAGGCGCGCGCCGGCGCTGTACCAGATGATCTCCTCCACACCCACGGATGCCTGGGCGAGCACGTCACAGGCGTAGGCCGGCAGCCACAACCGGCGGATGTCCCGCTGAGCGAGCAGGGACGCTAGAGCCGAGCGGGCAGTGCGGAACGCCGCGTGACAGGTCCAGCCGTCGGTCCATAAGCTCCAAAGGCTGTCCGTTTGGCGCTCGCCCCGATCAGCCGCAGGCATGAGGCTGCCCAAGGTCCGGATCGGAACCGCTGCCATCATGCGCCTTGGCCCGCCGCAGCCTCTTCCGGCGCGCGCGCCCTCGTGGCCAAGCGGGCGCTTTTGAGTGAGGCCGGCTGGAGCATAGGCTCAATGGTTGGTTTATGGAGCAGGATGCAGGTGAGCTTGCGCAAACAGGGTTAGCGGCTCGTTAATTCCCTCTGGCGTCGAATGGACAGGGCGCCCTGTTCGGCCCTTTGCGAGGGACTGTCCGGCCATGACCAGCGCATCGATCCATCCCTACGCCGCGGGCGACTATGCCCGAGCCCTGGCCGACGGGACGGGGGCGGCGCTGGAGGTGATGGATTGGGGCAGCTTCGTTCTGACGCGCGAGATTTCTCCCCGTGACACAAGGGGGCTTCCCGGTTTGCGAGACGCCATGGGCGTCTATCCCATGACGCCGATCCGCGAGCAGGCCGATCTGAAGGATGGGCTGGGCCGGCTGGCCGACCAGGGTCTAGTGTCCGTGGTGCTGGTGCCCGATCCCCTGGCCAGCCCTGAGGTGAACCGGCTTACCGCCGCATTCGGCCTGTGCCGCCCCTTCAAGATACATTACCTCGTCGACCGCGCCGCAGGTGACTATGCGCCTTCTAAACACCACCGCGCCGAGATCCGCCGCGCCCAGCGGCGCTGCCGCGTCGAGCTTGTTCGCTTGACCGATCACCTACCGGCCTGGACCCAGCTTTATGATGGTCTTGTGGAGCGCCACACCATCACTGGCGTCACCGCCTTCCGCGAGGCATATTTCACCGCCCTCTCGCGGGAGCCGCGCATGACCGCGCTGGCCGCTTATGTGGGAAACGAGATCAGCGCCATGACCATCTGGTTCGAGCACGCGGGGGTGGCATACAATCACCTCGGGGCCTCGAACGCGCTTGGCTACGCTAATGGCGCCAACTACGCCCTTTACGACGCGGCCATCGCCCATTTCAGTCAGGCGGCGATATTGAACCTGGGCGGCGGCGCTGGCTCGCGCGACGATCCATCCGACGGCCTGGCCGTCTTCAAGCGCGGCTTCGCCAACGCCGAGGTGCACGCCATGCTTTGCGGCGCCGTGCTGGACGAGGCACGCTATGCGGCTCTCGCCGGAGGCCTGCCGCCGACAGGGTATTTCCCGTCCTACCGGGGGTAGAGATGCAGGACGCACCGATCGAGATCGACGCTCTAACGCCCGTTTCCAGCCCAGCCCCCTTCCTCAAGAAGAACGTCCTAATCTTCCCCGCCGGGGCGGAGAACGCCCTGGAAATCCACGCGTCGCTGCGTCATTCGGTGCATTTCAAGATCTACGGCGGGTCGAGCGTCGAGGACCACGCCCGTTTTGCCTATGAAAACTACATCGGCGGCATGCCTAGGCTGTCTGACCCGGACTTCCTATCGGGCCTGAACGACCTCATCCGCAGGTATGACATCGAGCTGATCTTTCCGACGCACGACACCGTCGCCCTGTTTTTGGCCGAGCACCGCAATGAGGTTGACGCCCGGGTCGTCACGGCCGACGCCCGCACGGCCCTGATCTGCCGAGAGAAGCGCCGCACGTTCGCGCTATTCCAGGACGAGGATTTCTGCCCGGAACTGTTCGCGGACGCGCAGGCGGTCCAGGCCTTTCCGGTTTTCGTCAAACCCAGCGTCGGGGAAGGTGGAAAGGGCGCGCAGCTAGTCAAGGACAAGGAAGCCCTCGCGGCGTCGACGGCCGGCAATCCGGACCTGCTCATCTGCGAATGGCTGCCCGGCGAGGAATTCACCGTCGACTGCTTCACAGACCGGCGCGGCCAGCTGCTGTTCGTCGGGCCCCGCAGCCGCGACAGGGTAAGGATGGGGATCAGCTTCGCCTCGCGCACGGCGCCCCTTACCAACGAGGTCTCGGCCATCGCCCACAGGATCAACGGCCGGCTGGGCTTCCGCGGCCTGTGGTTCTTCCAACTGAAGCGCGCCGTCGACGGCAGATTTAAGCTTTTGGAGATATCCACCCGTCTGGCCGGCACCATGTCGGTCTATCGTCAGTTGGGGGTGAACTTCTCCCTGCTCAGCGCTTTCGACGCCTTAGATTATGACGTCAGTATACTGATCAATGATCTGCCGCTGATGGTGGATCGCTGCCTCCTGAGCCGTTACCGGATCGACTACGCGTACGACACGGTCTTCATCGACTACGACGACACCATCGTCCACGAAGGGCAGGTAAACGAACTGGTGATGCGCTTCCTCTACCAGTGCGCCAACCGGGGCGTTCGGCTGGTGCTCGTCACCCGCCACGCCGGCGATCTTGGCGCCCATATGCGCGCCCACCGCATCGCCGCCGAACTGTTCGACGAAATCAGACACCTTCAGCCCGGCGAACTAAAATCGGCGCATATTCGCGGGCCCCGCGCCGTCTTTATCGATAACCATTTCCCTGAGCGACTCGATGTGAAGCGCAATTGCGGCATACCGGTCTTCGACGTCGATGCCGTTGAGGGGTTGCTACGCTAGCAGGCGCGGGCGAGCGGGAGGTTGCCTTCCGGAAACGGACGTTCCAAAGGCCCGAGATGAGTCAGCACTAGACCCGCCGATACCACCACGCGGAACCGCTGAGGTCGGAAGCGGACCTTCGGCAACAAAAAAAGCCTGGGTCTCCGCTTTCGAGTTAATTCCCGCCCGCCGCCACCCGAGCCGCGTCCAGGCGCTCTTCCTTCAGCTTCTCGGCCACCAGGAAGGCCAGCTCCAGGGCCTGCTCGCCGTTCAGCCGCGGGTCGCAGTGGGTGTGGTAGCGGTCGGCGAGGTCGCCCTCGGTGACTTCCCGCGCGCCGCCGGTTCATTCTGTGACGTTCTGGCCGGTCATCTCCAGATGGACGCCGCCCGGGTGCACGCCCTCGGCCTTGCAGATCTCCACGAAGCTCTTCACCTCGGAGAGGATGCGGTCGAAGGGTCGGGTCTTGTAGCCGTTGTCGGCGGTGAGCGTGTTGCCGTGCATCGGGTCGATGGCCCAGACCACCGACTTCCCCGCGGCCTTGGTGGCGCGCAGCAGGGCCGGCAGGCGCTTCTCGATCCTGTCGAAGCCGAAGCGGCCGTAGAGCGTCAGGCGGCCGGGTTCGTTCGTGGGGCTCAGCGCGTCGCAGAGCCGCAGCAGATCGTCGGCCTCCATCGTCGGGCCGCACTTCACGCCGATCGGGTTCTTGATGCCCTTGAAGAACTCGACGTGCGCGCCGTCGAGGTCGCGGGTGCGCTCGCCGATCCAGACCAGGTGGGCCGAGGTGTCGTACCATTGGCCGGAGGTGCTATCGACGCGGGTCATCGCCTCTTCGAGGTTGAGCAGCAGCGCCTCGTGGCTGGTGAAGAACTCCACCTGGTGCAGGCTCGGATGGCTTTCGGGCGTGACGCCGATGGCCTCCATGAAGGTCAGCGACTCGGTGATCTTCTCGGAGAGTTCGCGGTAGCGCGCACCCTGCGGGCTGTCGTTGACGAAACCCAGGGTCCACCGATGGATGTTGTGCAGGTCGGCATAGCCGCCGCCGGCGAATGCGCGCAGCAGATTGAGGGTCGAGGCCGACTGGCTGTAGGCCTGGATCAGCCGCTGCGGATCCGGCGTGCGGGTCTCCGCGTCGAACTCCATGCCGTTGATGATGTCGCCGCGGTAGGACGGCAGGGTGATCTCACCCTGCGTCTCCACGGCCGAGGAGCGGGGCTTGCCGAACTGACCGGCCATGCGGCCCACCTTCACCACCGGCTTGCCGCCGGCGAAGGTCAGCAC
>NZ_JAQGIZ010000281.1 GCF_028290885.1 Phenylobacterium sp. | reverse complement strand
GTCGCCATGGAGATCCGCGCCGCCGGCGGCGAGGCGGTCCACAACTCCGACAGCGTCACCAGCCTGCGCGCCGTGGAAGGCATGGTCGAGCAGGCCCGCGACACCTTCGGCGGCCTGCATGCGGTGATCAATCCGGCCGGCATCCTACGCGACGTGATGTTCCACAAGATGACCGAGCGCGACTGGGACCAGGTGATCGAGGTGCACATGCGCGGCTCGTTCAACGTCGCCCGCGCCACCATCGAGCTGTTCCGCGAGCAGAACGACGGCGCCTACATGTTCTTCACCTCGACGTCCGGCCTGTTCGGCAACATCGGCCAGGCCAACTACGGCGCGGCCAAGATGGGCATCGCCGGCCTCTCGCGGATCATCGCCATGGAAGGCGCCCGCAACAATGTGCGCTCCAACTGCCTGGCGCCGGTCGCCTGGACGCGCATGACCCAGTCGGTGCCGATCAAGGACGAAGCCGCCGCCGCGCGCCGCAAGGTGATGGCCGAGAAGATCCGCGCCGACCAGCCGGCCCGCTTCTCGGTGGCCATGGTCGCGCCGGCCGCGGCCTCCGTCTCCGGCCAGAACATCGGCGCCTCGGGCGAGAACATCATCCTCTACTCCCAGCCCCGGCCGGTCGAGACCGTGACCAAGGAAGAGGGCTGGACGGTGGACTCCATCATCAAGGAAGCCATCCCCAAGATGGCCCCCAAGTTCTTCGACCTGAACCGCGCGCCCATGGCGGGGTCGCAGCAACCGCAGAAGCAGCCGGCGTAGCCACAAACATCGGTGTCATCCCGGAACGTCGCGCAAGCGGCGTGTCCGGGACCCATGAACGCGACACTCTACGGATAAGCCCAAACCTCGGTGTCTATGGGTCCCGGTCTTCCGCTGCGCGGAAACCGGGATGACGCTGGGTTACAACCTATGCCGCTGCCGCCACTGGTCCCGCGTCAGCTCCCAGTAGCGCGAGCGGCGGATCGTGCCGTCCGCCCGCTTGGCGTCACGTTCGCCCATGGGGACGAAGCCTGCGGCCTCGATGAGCCTGGCGGAGCGGGCGTTGTCGAGGGCGGCGGTCAGCCCGATCAGCCGCAGGCCCAGCGTCTCGAACATCCAGCCGAAGGTGTGGGCCGCGCCGGTTCCGCCCTGGCCGTGGTTCTGGGCCTCGGCGCGCACGGCGCCGGCCAGCTCGCCCGAGGCGCGCTCGGGCCAGACGGTGATCTTGGAATAGCCGCTCACCTCGCCCTTCGGATCGAGGGTCAGGATCAGCAGGCCCTCCCCCGCCAGCGCTTGCGCCTGGGCCTCCGCCACCCAGCGGGTGACGCTCTCCTCGCCGATCGGCCGGGGCAGGTCGTAGATCGGGTCGGAGACGCGGGGATCGCCCAACAGCGTCACGAGCCCCGGCACATGGCTGAGGTCGGCGCGGACGCGGCCGGGTCCCAGCGACGCGACATCGACGGTGCGCACCGCCCGGCGGATCGCCTCGGCCTCGGCGTCGGAGGCGTGCAGCACGGTTTTCGGCGGGGCGCTCATGATGTCGCGAGCCTCTTCAACGCCTCCCCGTCGAGGCGGCGGACCGTCCAGTCGTCCTTCGCCGCGGCGCCCAGGCTGTCGTAGAATTCGATGGAGGGGCTGTTCCAGTCGAGCACCGCCCATTCCAGCCGCCCGAGGTCGGCCTCGACGCAGCGCTGGGCGAGCCGGCGCAGCAGCGCCTTGCCGGCCCCCAGGCCTCGCGCGCCCGGATTCACGAACAGGTCCTCGAGATAGATCCCCGCCCGGCCGCGGAAGGTCGAGTAATTGTAGAACCACAGCGCGAAGCCCACCGGCTGCCCGTCGGCTTCGGCGATGTCGCAGAAGCAGCGCGGGTTCTCGCCGAACAGGTCGCGGCGGATGTCGGCCTCGGTGGCCTCCACCTCGTGCAGCAGCCGCTCGTACTCCGCGAGGTCGCGGATGAACGACAGGATCAGGGCGCCGTCGGCCGGCGAGGCGACCCGGACCTGCACGCCTGTGGTCGCGACGCTCATGCCGGGGCGAGGCTCCCGTCGCCGATCTTCACGCCGGGCGGCGGCGGGATGCTGTCGGGCACAAAGAAGTCCGGCATCAGCGGCATGGTCGGATCGACCCGGTACCGTTCGAAGTCGCGCACGCCCTCGCCGTAGAGGAAGGTGTCGTCGATCAGGAAATTGCCGGTGAACTCGCGGGCCGGCTTCTCGAAGATCGCGTGGGCGGCGTCGGCCATGATCTCCACCGTGCGGCAGCGGCGCATGCCCTCGTCGCCGGCCAGGGCGTTGCGGATCGCCGCGGTGGCGATTCCGGTCCGCGGCCAAAGGGCGTTGAAGGCGATCCCATCGGCCTTGAACTCGGCGCTCATGCCGAGCACGCACATGCTCATGCCGAATTTGGCCATGCTGTAGGCCGTATGCCCGGCGAACCACTTGGGGTTCATGTCGAGCGGCGGCGAGAGCATCAGCACGTGCGGATTGGCGCTCGCCTTCAGGTGCGGGATGCAGGCCTTCGACGTCAGGAAGGTCCCCCGCGCGTTCACCTGGTTCATCAGGTCGTAGCGCTTCATGTCGGTGGCCAGCGTGCCGGTCAGCGAGATGGCCGAGGCGTTGTTGACGCAGATGTCGATGCCGCCGAACCGCTGCACCGCCTGCTCCACCGCGGCCACCACCGAGGCCTCGTCGCGAACGTCGACGATCAGCGGCAGGGCTTTGCCGCCGGCCGCCTCGATCTCCTCGGCGGCGGTGTAGATGGTGCCGGGCAGCTTCGGATGCGGCTCGGCGGTCTTGGCGGCGATGGCCACATTGGCGCCGTCGCGGGCGGCGCGCAGCGCGATCGCCAGGCCGATGCCGCGGCTGGCGCCGGTGACGAACAGGGTCCTACCGGAAAGGCTCATGGCTTTGCTCCTCAGGCGACCTTCGAAAAGTCGGGCGCGCGCTTCTGGGCGAAGGCCGCGAAGGCCTCCTTGGCTTCGGGCGACTTCAGCTGGGCGGCGAAGTGGCGGCCCTCCTGCTGCATCTGATCGGCGATGCCCGGCGCGTCGCGCATCAGGGCCTTGGTGATGGCGACCGACGAGGCCGGGCGGGCGGCGACGGCCTCGGCGGCGGCGCGGGCCTTGGCGCGCAGCTCCGCGGCCGGCACGGCGGCGTTGGCGATGCCCCAGGCGGCGGCGGTCTTGCCGTCCACCGCCTCGCCCAGCACGAACATGGCGAAGGCCCGCGCGTGGCCGATGCGGGCCGGCAGCAGCATGGAGGACGCCGCCTCCGGCACCAGGGCCAGGTTGACGAACGGCGTGGTCAGCAGGGCGTCCTCCGCCACATAGACCAGGTCGCAGTGCAGCAGCATGGTGACCCCGACGCCGACGGCGCGGCCGTGCACGGCGGCGACCAGCGGCGTCCTCGCGCGGCCCAGCGCGGTCAGCAGCGGATTGCCGCCCTCGCGCGCCTGGTTGGCGGTGGTGTCGCCGGAATTCACCGCGGCGAACTCCGAGAGGTCGTTGCCGGCGGTGAAGCTGTCGCCGTTGGCCTGGATCAGCACGCAGCGCACGTCCCTGTCGTCCGCCGCCCCGTCGATGGCGTCGCCCAGCGCCTGGTACATGGCCCGGGTGATCGCGTTCTTCTTCTCCGGCCGGTTCATGGTGAGGGTCAGCACCCCGCCGGATTTCTCGCTCAGCACATGCTCGGTCATTGAGGATTCCTCCCGCTGGTAGGGCGCAGTTAGGGACTTGCCGCCGGGGATATCAACCCGCGTGTCATCCCGGTTTCGCGGCACGCGAAGACCGGATGACATCGGGGAGAGGCGCCGACGGCTCTAGGCCGTCGCCCGGTACCAGTCGACGCCGTTCTCGTCCCGCGTCCGCACGGCCTGCCCTCGCGCGATCAGGCAGTTGAGGTGCGCCAGGCTCTCGCCGGTGGCCAGGCCCAGCAGGTTCTGGTCGATCTGCCGGCGGAACAGGGCGCGGAACACGTCCACCGCCCGCTTCGGCTCGGCGATCAGCTGGCGCAGCCGCGCAAGCCCCCGCTCATGCCCGGCGATCAGGTGGTCGATCCGGGCGTGCAGGCCGAAGAACGGGTCGTTGTGCGCCGGCAGCACCAGCACCTCGTCCGGCACCCGGGTCTTGATCCGCGCCAGCGAGGTCAGCCAGTCGGTGAGCGGGTCGCCGTTCGGCTCGGTGGGGAACACCGAGACGTTGGAGGAGATCTTCGGCAGCACCTGGTCCCCGGTGATGATCAGGTTGAGGTCGGGACACCACAGGCAGGCGTGCTCGGGGCTGTGGCCGGAGCCGACCACCACCTTCCACAGATGCTCTCCGATCATCACCTCGTCGCCGTCGCTCAGGCGCTGGAAGCTGTCGGGCAAGGCGTGCAGCGCGCGGCCGAAACCGCCGAAGCGGGCGCGGTAGGTCTCCAGCGCCTCGTCGTCCCAGCCGGCGGCCTTGAAGAAGTTAAGCGCGTCGGCCGGCGCCTCGCGGCCGGTGTCCGCGGCCAGCGAACGGCACATCAGGAACTCCAGCCGGCTGATCCACAGCCGGCAGTCGAACTTGCGGGTCAGCCAGCCGGCCATGCCGATGTGGTCGGGGTGCATGTGGGTGACGAAGACCCGGCTCACCGTCCTGCCGGCGAGCGGTCCCGCGAAAGCCTGCCGCCAGGCCTGCTGGGTCGCCGAGCCGCCCATGCCGGTGTCGACGATGGCCCAGCCCCCCTCCGGACCTGGGCCATCCTCGATCGCCCAGACGTTGATGAAGGCCAGCGCCCCGCCCAGCGGCATGCGCAGCCACTTCAGCCCGGCCGCGACGTCGATCGCCTCGCCGGTCTTGGGCCCCTGCTCGAACGGGTAGGTGAGCTTCGGTCGCGGATGTTCCGCAAAGGTCTGTTCGATCCCGTCGCGCAAAAGCCAGGCTCCAGATGGCTGGGCCTTCCTTTTGATCCTCTCGGCGGCGGAGCGCAAACGGCTTCGCCTGCGCGATGGGCCGGCGCCGCCGCGCCCAACTGATCGGAGATCATCCATGGTCACGCGTCCATGGAGCTGCGACCGCTCCCAGGAGAATTGCCCAAGGCGGCGCGCCGTCCTAGTGTCCCGATTCCGAAGTTCGCAAGCGCTTGCGGCTGGCTTTGGCGAACTTCGGAATCGATAAGGACACTAGCAAGTCTATGTTTCTAGTGTGCTATTTGGATTTGAAGTTCGCTCGGCGGGTGGCCCGTGAATGCGGCGAACTTCAAATCCAGCA
>NZ_JAQGIZ010000044.1 GCF_028290885.1 Phenylobacterium sp. | reverse complement strand
ACTCCTCGTCCTCGACGGCCAGGAACTTGGCGCCCAGGCTCTCCACCTGCTCCTTGGTGGCGGGACGCACGTCGGTGGCGGTGACCACTGCGCCCAGGCGCCGGGCGGTGGCGATGGCCTGCAGGCCGGCGACGCCGACGCCCATGACGAACACCTTGGCCGCGGCGATGGTGCCGGCGGCGGTCATCATCATCGGCATGGCCCGGCCATAGGCCTCCGCGCCCTCGATCACCGCGCGGTAGCCGGCGAGGTTGGCCTGCGAGGACAGCACGTCCATCACCTGCGCGCGGGTGATCCTCGGCACGAATTCCATGGCGAAGGCGGTGGCCTTGGCCTTGGCGAGGCCGTCGAGCGCGGCCTTGTCCTGGTAGGGATTGAGCGTGGCTACCACGAGCGTGCCCGGCTTGATCGCGGCGATCTCCTCGGCCTCGGGGCTGCGCACCTTGAACAGGATGTCGGCCTTGGCGAGCGCGTCCTTGACGGTCTTGGCGATCGTCGCCCCGGCGGCCTGGTAGTCGGCGTCGGGATAGGACGCGGCGGTTCCGGCGCCGGCCTCGACCACCACCGAAAAACCCGACGCGATCAGCTTCTTCACCGTCTCGGGGACAGCGGCGACGCGGGTCTCTCCGGCGCGGCGCTCCCTGGTGACGGCGATGACGGCCATGGTTCGCGGGGCCTCCCAAGCGATTGAGCGGGACCTTAGGGGCGCCGTCCGGAGTCTGTCCAGCGATGGTCGGCGACCCGCGTTGCGCCTCGGGGCCACCGGGCCAGTTCGGCGGCGCAGAACCGCAGAGGTCCGGCGTTCCGCGCGGCCTTGGGAGCCAACAGCGCGGTCACAGCTCTAAGGCTGAGGCCGTCTAGTGCTCCGCCTCGCCGCGGCTGCGCAACAGGACGGTTCCCAGGCCCAGGACCACCAGGCCCGTGATCGCGCCGGCCAGGAAACCCGCCGAGGTGCAGAACCAGAGCACCAGGGTGATCAGCACGGCGGCGATGACCAGCGAGCCCCACTTGGTGATGTTCATTACCAGGTGGAAGGTCGACACCTGCTCGTGGATGTCCATGTCGCCGCGGTGGTACTGGGAAGCCTTGCCGGCCATGGGACGCGTGCTCTCTCGTCAATCGGGTCTAGGCGGGTGCTACACGAGACCGGCCCACCGCTCAAGCCGGGGGCCAGGCTGCAAGCAGGGCCCTCAGCGCCGCCACCAGCGCCAGCGGTTGGTCGATCATGATGTGGTGGTGCGAATCGGGGATCTCGATCTCCAGCATTCCCGGCGGGAAGGGCGACGGCGCGCCGGCCTTACGGTGCTCCACGATGCGGCTCTTGGCCCCGTAGATGTGCACCATCGGCGTGGAGACGTCGGTGGGCGCGGCCTGCGCCGCCATCGTCAGCTCGCGGTCGAGTTTCGCCCACATGTTGGGATCGAACCGCCAGGTCCAGCCTTCGCCGGAACCTTCTGGCGCCGTTTCCTTGTCTGGGAGGGGGACCTGCTTCAGCGAGCGGCGGGCGATGAAGTCGGCGATGAACGGGTTGCCGGCCGGCTGCGGCGGCATCAGGCGGAAGCGGGCCAGCGCCGCCTCCAGGGTCGGATAGACCCGGCTCGGGCGGTCGACGGTGGGGATGTTGCGCACCGCCTCCATCTGCGCCTGGCGCTTGGCGAGTTCCTCCGGTGGCGGGCCGAAGCCGGTGTCGACCATGACGGCCGCGTGCATCCGCTCGGGATGGCGCACGGCGGCGAAGAACACCTGGCCGCCGCCAAAGGAGTGACCGACGTAGATCGGCTTGCGGCCGCCCTCGTAGAGGCCGGTAGCGCGCGCGACGGCTTCGGCGTCCTCGGCGAAGTCGGCGAAGGAATAGCGCTCGCGCCAGTCGGACGCGCCCATGCCGGCCAGCGACATGGAAGCCACCCGATAGTCGTCGGCGAAGAAGGGCGCGATGAAACTCCACCAGTCGGCGTGGGCCGAGTTGCCGTGGACGAACAGCAGGCCGGGCTTGCCGACCTCGCCCCAGGTCAGCACCTCGAGCTTGGAGCCCAGCGACTCCACGAAGGTCCGTTCCGGCTCGCGGGCGATGGCGTCCTTAAACCATTGCGGCGAGGGCGGCGGCTCGCCCCGGTACTCGGCCAGCGGCGCCTGCACCTCCGGCGGCAGTTCGCCGGGGTCGGCGTGGATCGGCCGGTCGTCGTAAGTCTCCGCCGGCTTCACGTCCTGCGCCATCTAAACTCGTCCTCGCGATCTGGGTGAGTGACTAACAAGCGTTTGAAAAATGGCAAGCGCTTCGTCCCGACCTACCTCGACTTCGCCGATCGCATCGGCTCGGTCGCGGCGGGCAAGGACGCTGACCTCGTGGTGGCGAAGGGCGACCGCTCCAAGGCCATCGCCGACATCGAGAACGTCGAGATCGTGTTCAGGGATAGCGTCGGCTACGACTCGGCGAAGCTACTGGACTCCGTGAAGGCGCGGTACGGGCGGTATTGAGGCGCGGACGCATGTCACCCGACGTCATCGCCTATTGGTCGGAACTGGAGGACCCAGTTCAAGGCAGTGTACACCGGCCGCGACCACCTCACCGGCCTGGTAAGGCCCACGCCGCGGGCGGCTGAGGGCGAAACGGAGCGCCGAATGGACCGCCACCCGCACATCCTCAACGCCGCCTCGAACCTGCTGGGCATCAGCTTCCTGATCATCACGGGCCTCAGCCTCACGAAGATGAACAGCCACTCGCTAGCCGACGAGATCGCCTGGGTTTCGGCGGTCTGCTTCCTGCTGAGCATCCTGTTTTCCTACATCACCATCCGCAAAGGCAGCGGCGCCGCCTGGCAGGCCGTCTGGGCGGATCGGGTTTTCCTGTTGGGCGGTGCGGCCCTGACGCTCTCCACCCTCGTCGTCGGGTTCGCTCTCGCGTAGAGCGACCAAGCAAAGAATCTGGAGCGCCGTTTCGTTTCAATCGAAACGGCGCTCTAGGATCGCGGAAGTTCAGGGAGACCAAGATGCGCGCCAATCGCCTGCGAGAGCTGTGGGACGCCGGCAAGCCGGTGATCAACGGCTGGTGCTCCATGCCGGGCGGGTTTTCCGCGGAGCTGATGGCCTCCATGGGCTGGGACGCCGTGACCGTCGACACCCAGCACGGTCTGGTCGGTTACTCGGAGATGCTGGCCATGCTGCAGGCGCTCTCGACCACCGCGGCCGTACCGCTGGTGCGGGTGTCGTGGAACCAGCCCGGCGAGATCATGCGGGCGCTGGACGCGGGCGCCTATGGCGTCATCTGCCCGATGATCAACGACGCGGCCGACTGCGCGGCTTTCGTCCAGGCCTGCCGCTATCCGCCGGAGGGCTTCCGCAGCTCCGGACCGACGCGGGCCGTGGTCTATGGCGGCGCCGACTACCACGCCAAGGCCAACGGCGAGATGCTGACCTTCGCCATGATCGAGACCGCCGCCGGGCTCGCCAACGTCGAGGCGATCGTCGCCACGGCGGGCCTGGACGGCGTCTACATCGGACCCTCGGACCTGTCGCTGGCGATGGGCGGCCCGCCCGGCCAGGACTCCGACGCACCCGCCCTGATGGCCGCCTTCGACACTATCCTCGCCGCCTGCAAGGCCGCGGGCGTAAAGGTCGGCGTCCACACCAACAGTCCGGCCTATTCAAAGAAGATGATCGAGCGCGGCTTCGACCTGGTCACGGTCGGCAGCGACACCCGCTACCTGACGAGCGGCCGCCGCGAGGCCGCCGACATGCGGAGCTGGCTGGAGGGCCGTTGAGGTCAATCCGTGGGCGCCTCGGCGTTCGGATTGCATCGTTCGGCGGCAACACCTTCGAAAGCCTCTCCGTAGGAAGCTCCATCGCCAGAGGCCGGCGAGGTTTGTGCGAGAGCATGGCTCGGCTGGCTGGGTGACCGTCGCGGGAGCGAAACCATGCCGAACCTCATCTGGCCGCGCGCCCTGAGTTCGGACGTCGGACCTTCGGGCCTTATCGGACGCAGCGTCCACTGGCTGGGGGTCGCCGTCGCGATCGCCTTCCTGTTCACCGCCATGGGACTGGCCGCCGACGGATGGGCCCCCGCCCTCGCCACCTGGCTCACGGCCGGCGCCGTCGCCACCGCGCTCGCCGCACGCGGGGTACGCTACCTGCTCGCCAGGGAATAGGCGCCTACTTCTTGGCCGGTGGCTTGGGCGGCGGCTTGCCGTCCGAAAACTCGGTCTCGATCATCACCTCGACGTCGTCGCCGACGCCCATGTTCGAGCCCGCCGCCGGCACCCCGAAGCCCATGCCGAAAGCTGAGCGCTTGATGACGCCGTGCGCCGAGAAGCCGATGCGGGCGCCGCCGGGATCCATGGCGTTGGGCGGATAGCCGCCGTTGTAGGTGACGTCGAGGATCACCGGCTTGGTGACCCCGTGCAGGGTGAAGTCGCCGGTGACCTTGGCCGTGTTGGGCCCGGTCGGCGCGACCTTGGTCGAGCGGAAGGTGATGGCCGGATATTTGGCGGCCTCGAAGAAGCTCTTGCCCATCAGCTGGTCGTGGAAGCCGGCGGGCGGGGCGTTCAGCTCCAGCGACTGCGGGTCGATGGTCGCCTCCACGCTCATGGCCGCCGGCGCCGCGGGGTCGAACTTCAGCTTGCCGTCGACGTTCGCGAAGCGGGCCGTGTAGCGCGAGAAGCCCAGGTGGCTGACCCGGAAGGTCACGGACGTGTGGGCCTTGTCGATCGTGTAGCCGCCGGCCGGCGGCTGCGGCGCGGCGGCGGGCGCCGCTGCGGCGGGCTGGCCGGCGCAGATCGCGAGCGCCAGGGCGGCGCCGCTCATCAGAAGGGTCTTCATCTTGTCTCTCCGTGGCGTTCGCCCGGAGGACGAACGGAACCGCGCCGAACCTACACTACTCCGGCGGTCGGTAGTCCTTGGCGACATGGCCCTTCAGCTGGCCTTCCGTAAACCAGACCGGCTTGGTCTTCATGGCCACGAACAGCGGCGTCTGGTCGGCGTAGTGGGGCGAGGCCTCGTCCTGGGTCGCCGAGCCGAACTGGTGGACGCTGCGCGACGAGAGCCGCCCCTGCTTGTCCCACTCCACGAACATCACATAGGTGTCGCCGGCCAGGGCGTGCAGCCGTCCGTCGGGATCGGGGCGCCCGTAGACCGCGCGGTAGGTGTCGGGGCCACCGTCGATGGCCAGGTCGACCTTGCCGCGGCGAATGCGGTTCACCTCGCCCCACTCCGGATCGATGCGCCCGAAGTGCGTCTTGAGGTCGGCCATGCTCGACTTCAGCGCCGCCAGCGGCGGCCCGCCGCCCTGCAGCTTGGTGAGCGTCAGCACCACCAGGGCCGTCGCCCGGCTGTGCACGTCGGTGCGGCGGTCCCAGGTCTTCAGCAGCGCCTGCGCGGCGGCGAGGTCGGCGTCCTGGCCCGGAGGGACCGACAGCAGCGCCTGCACGCCCTTCGCCACATCCGACCTGGTGCTGTAGGCGAGGTCGTACTTGTCGTCGTTGAACGTCTTGGCGTCGATCGAGCGCTGCACGCCGACGGTCTCCAGCACGCGGTACGCCCGGTTGGTCATGTTGGTCTGGATGCCGAGCGTCTTGGAAAAGGCCTCGGGCCTCAGGTCGTCGGCCGGATCGGTGGCCTGGAACGGCGTGTTGTTGGAGTTGAAGACGAAGCCCGACTTCGGATTCCACAGCTGCGGCATCTTTTCGAACGGAAGCTGCGCGGTCCAGATCAGGTCGGAGCGGTCGCCGGGCACGACGCCGGACCAGTCGACGCCCTCCTTCCGCACCGGGTAGCGCCCGTTGTAGACGTAGCCGATGTTGCCCTTCTCGTCGGCGTAGACGTAGTTGATGGAGGGCAGCAGCCCCAGCGACATGGCCGCCTTCCACTGGGCCAGGTTGGTCGCCTTGTTAAGCCGATAGTACTGTTCGGGCTGACGGACCTCGTCCATGCCGGCGTAGCGGATGGCGAAGACGCCGTGGTCGGTGCGAACCGCCGGCCCATGCGCCGATCGCAGCACTTCGCGGTCCACCGTGTCGAAGCCGCCGCCGGCGCGCTTGACCCGGATGTGGACGGTGCGCTTGGCGAGCGTCTTCCATTGGCCGTCGAGCCGGTATTGGTCGCGGTCGGCGGGGTTGATCGAAAGCTCGTAGACGTCGGCCAGGTCGGGGTTGTTGACCGTGTTGGCCCAGCCCAGGTGGGCGTTGTGGCCGTGCAGCATGAAGGGCGTGCCGGGGAAGAAGCCGCCGGCGACATGCCAGCCCTGGCCGGTCTGGATCACCGCCTCGTACCACGCCAGCG
This sequence comes from Phenylobacterium sp., assembly GCF_028290885.1. Classification (GTDB taxonomy): domain Bacteria; phylum Pseudomonadota; class Alphaproteobacteria; order Caulobacterales; family Caulobacteraceae; genus Phenylobacterium. The sequence continues at coordinate 4,928 of NZ_JAQGIZ010000044.1, read as the reverse complement.
GCCCAGTGTAGGGCTGGTGCGAATTGACCAGCAGCCGTGTGGCGCCGTCGGCCGAGCGCGAGGGCGCGACCGCCAGGCCATTGGAGCCGGTGGGCAGCTTGTCGTCGAGCGCGGCGGTCTTCTTGGCTGCCGGCGCCATCGTGCGATGAAAGACCCCGTCGAGGCCATAGAACGTGGGGCCGTTGTAGATGAAGCTCGCCGCCAGGTCCTTGCCGGTGACCGGCAGCAGGCCGGGCGCCAGGTCCTTCGGGTGACGGCTGGCGTAGGCGTTCACCCCCGCAGCATAGGCCTCCAGTATGCGCCGCACCTGCGGATCGAGGTCGCGTTCGTAGCGGCGCCCGACCGTGCCCCAGACGTCCTGCAGGGCGACGAGGTAGTCGCTGTCGACGCCCGATGGCCCCTGCAACTCAGCGAGCCGCCCGCGCGCCGTGAAGACGCCGAGCTGTAACGTCGCCATGTCGTCCTCGGCCTGGGCGAAGCCGAGCCCGTAGGCCGCGTCCACGTCGGTCCTGGCCAGGATGTGCGGCACGCCCCAGTCGTCGCGGCGGATGCGGACGTCGTGGTGGGCCGCGGGCGCGTGCGCCGGCTTGGCCGCGGCGGCCGGCGCGGCTGCGAGCACGGCGAGCGCCGCCATCCAGCCGCAGCCGCGGCGGGTGATCCTGAGCATCATGGAACGTTCCTCTTTGCGGGGATGATATCGCCGAGCGTCACCGTTGACGCAATGCGCTACCGGCCGGGACTCGCCGGCCTTGCGGACTTAAGTTGCCGCAAGCCACCCGACGCCGGTGTGCGAGAGGAACCGGATGACATATTGCCTCGGAATCCTGCTGCCGCAGGGTCTGGTGCTGGCCTCGGACTCCCGCTCCAACGCCGGCGTCGACCAGGTGGTCCGGGTCTCGAAGCTGAACCTGATGCCGCCCGCCAGGGACCGGGTGATCGCGATCCAGTCCTCCGGCAACCTGGCGACCACCCAGGCGGTGGTCACCAAGCTGCACGAGGCCTTCGGCTCGGGCGACCCGGCCCACGACCTGGGGCTGGCGCGGACCATGTTCGAGGTCGCCGGCATCGTCGGCGCGCAGCTGCGCAGCAACATCGTCGCGGACGCCAGGTTCGTCGATCCCTACGGCGACCCCAGCGGAAATTTCCTGGTCAGCGGCCAGATCGCCGGCGAACCGCCCCGGCTGTTCCAGATCTACGCGGCCGGCAATTTCGTCGAGGCCTCCAGCCGCTCGCCGTTCCTGCAGATCGGCGAGACCAAGTACGGCAAGCCCATCCTCGACCGTTCGCTCACCCCGCAACACCCGCTCGCCGAGGCCGCGAAGCTCGCCCTGATCTCCTTCGACGCCACCCTGCGCAGCAACCTCTCCGTCGGCCTGCCGATCGACCTCGTCGCCTATCGCGCGGACAGCTTCACGGCGGACCTCGTCACCATCGAGGAGGACGACCCCTATTGGAATGCGCTCCGCCAGGCCTACAGTGAAGGGCTGGCCGCCCTGGTCGCAGGGTTGCCCGCGCCGCCAGCGGCCTGGGGGGCCTGACATGCACATCTTCACCAACCTCCTGCTGTGGCTGCATTTCATTGGCGTCGGCCTGGCGGTGGGCGGCGGCATAGCGCTCTCCCAGACCGGCCCGAAGCTCGTCGCCGCGCCGCTCGATCAGCGGACGGAGCTGTGGTCGTTCGAGACCTTCTTCAGCCGCCTGGGCGCAGCGGGCATCCTCACCCTGCTGGTCACCGGCCCGCTGATGGTCTGGCTGAAATTCGGCGGCCCCGGCGGCTTCACCCGATGGTTCTGGGTCAAGATGGCGTTCGTCACGCTCGCCGTCATCGCTGTTGGCCTGCACGAATGGGCCGGGGCCCGCTTCAAGCGCGGCGATCAGGCCGCCATTCCGCTGATGTTCATCGGCGGACGCCTCGCCGGCGCCGCTATCCTGCTGGCCATGCTGAGCGCGGTCTTCACGTTCAACTAGGCAGGTCTCGCTCAATTCCGCTCATCCCCGCGAAGGCGAGGACCCATGGGGCCGTTGGCGCAGAGACACGCGCTCGGGGTATTCGTCACTTGGCTTAGGTCCCCGCGACAGCGCCTATTTTCTCCGCCATCCCAGCTGGCCCGAAATTGAATCGGCCGCTGCTACCGCTCATGCCTTGTTGCTAGGACGAGGCTGAGTGGACCATTTGCGATTGGTCGCCCCCCTCAAACCAATGTCTCGAACTCGTCCACCAGCCGTTCCAGCTGCTTCATGCCCGCGGCCCAGAACGCCTTCTCCCGCGGGTTCAGCCCGAACGGCGCCAGCGCCTCGACGTAGGTCCGGGTACCCCCGGCGGCGAGCAGGTCCTCGTAGAGGGGCGCGAAGGCTGCCGGGTCCTCGCGGCGCTTCTCCATCAGCCCGCGCACCAGCAGGTCGCCGAACGCGTAGGCGTAGACGTAGAACGGCGCGTGGACGAAGTGGCTGACGTAGGCCCAGTAGTGCTCGTAGCCGCGGTTGAGCTTGATGGCCGGCCCCAGGCTCTCGCCCATCATCTCCAGCCAGATGCCGCCGATCGCCTCGGCCGAGACCTCGCCCTGCAGCCGCGCATTGTGAAACCGGGTCTCGAAGCGGTGGAAGGCGATCTGGCGGACCACGGTGTTGATCCCGTCCTCGATCTTGCCCGCGAGCAGCCCCTTGCGCTCGGCCTTCGAGGCGTTGGCCAGCAGGCGCTCGAAGACCAGGCCCTCGCCGAAGATCGAGGCGGTCTCCGCGAGCGTCAGCGGCGTGTCGGCCAGCAGCGTGCCGAGGGGCGCGCAGAGCGTCTGGTGGACGGCGTGGCCGAGCTCGTGGGCGAGCGTCAGCACGTCACGCCGCTCGCCCATGTAGTTCAGGAAGACGTAGGGGTGCCGCTCGGCGGTGACCGGATGCGAATAGGCGCCGGACTGCTTACCGGGCCTGGGCTTGGCGTCGATCCAGGGGTGGGTAAAGAAGGTCTGGGCGGTGTCGGCGAACTTGGGCGCGAGCGCCGAGAAGCTTTCCAGCACCATGCCCTTGGCCTCGTCCCAGCCGTAGGTGCGCGGCTGGGCGGTGTCGAGCGGGGCGTTGCGGTCCCACTGGTCCAGCACGTCGCGGCCCATGGCCTTGGCCTTCAGGCGGTAATAGCGGTGGCTGACCGGCTCGTAGGCCTCGACCACGGCGGCCTCGAGGGCGGCGACCGCGTCGGCATGGACCTCGTTGGCGATGTGGCGCGAGGCCGCCGGGTCGGGATACTTCCGCCAGCGGTCCTCCACCTGCTTTTCGAAGGCGAGCGTGTTGAGGCAGAGCGCCAGCGTCGGCGTTCGCTGCTCCAGCGCCTTGGCGAGGCCCTGGGCGGCCTGCTTGCGCCGCGCGCCGTCGGGGTCGGAGAGGCGGTTGAGCACCTCCGAGAGCGTCAGCGTATCGCGCCCGACCTTGGCGGTCAGCGCGGCCAGCGTCTCCTCCGACAGCCGGCTCCAGTTGGCGACGGCCGGGCCGCGATCGATCAGCATCCGCTCCAGGTCGGGCGAGAGCTCATGGGGGCGGGACAGCCGGACGCGGCGGATCCACGGCCGCCAGCGGGCGGCCGGCTTGTGGGCGCGGAACGCCGCCTCGATCTCGTTGTCGTCGAGCTCGTTGATCTCCAGGGTGAAGAACAGGCTCTCGGCGGCGATCTGTGAGGAGCGGGCGCGCAGGTCGGCCTCGAACTTCGACCAGGCCGGGTTGTCGCGGGCGGTTGAGGCCGCTAGGGCCGCGTAGGCGCCGACGCTCCACAGGCCGTTGGTGGCGGCCTCGTAGAGCCCGATGCCCTTCTCCAGCAGTTCGCCCAGCACCCAGGCGTCGCTGCGGCTGGCGGTGAACCGCCCCTTCAGCGCCACCAGGGCGTCGTTGTCCGCCTTGGCCTTGGCGAGATCGGCCTCGATCCGCGGATCGTCGCGCCCGGCATAGAGGTCGTCGAGCCGCCACTGCGGCAGGGCGTCGGTCTTGAAGGGCGCGTTCATGGGCTTGCATGTAGCGCGTGCCACCGCCGAGCGGGAGTCGCCGGGCCGGCCTTCCCCCGGTACGGGGGAAATGTCGGCAATGGGCGGAGCCCGGCCGACAATGGGGGAAGTATCTTCGATCGCTGGACCTCCCCCATCGACCCGCGAGCTTCGCTCTTGGGCCACTTCCCCCGTACCGGGGGAAGCAAATTCACATCTTCTGCGTGGCCAGCAGGATCGAGGTCTCCGTCGAGGCGATGCCGTCGATCAGCCGGATCCGGTCGAGGGTGCGGCTGAAGGCGCCGAGGTTGTCGGTGTCGAGCTCGGCGATCAGGTCCCAACGGCCGTTGGTGGTGTGGATCCTATCCACCTCGGGAAACCCGCGCAGCGCCTTGACCACCGCGCCCGAGCGCTCGCCCTCGATGGCGATGGTCATGATCGCCCGGACCCGGCTGGCCTCCGCCTCCGGCCGCGTGCGCACGGTGAACCCCTGGATCGGCCCGTCGGGGCCCAGCATCTTGCGGATGCGGTTCTGGACGGTGCCGCGGGAGACCTTCAACCTTGCGGCCAGGGAGGCCACGGGCTCGCGCGAATCGGCGCGGAGCAGCGCGAGCAGCCGGCGGTCCAGTTCATCTATCATATCGCCACCCCTACCTGACAGATCGCCAGTATTCCCTGCGAATTGTAGCACCCTGCTCGCTATCCGCTAGCACCCTCCGGCGCCATGCTGACGGCAGACCAACTCACCAGCGAGGTTCGGCGTGGCGCTTTTCCTGATGACCGACCCGGCGTGTTTCGACGTCAGCTACCAGATCAATCCCTGGATGCGGCCAAAGGCCTGGCGGCCGGAGCACCGGGCTGCCGCCCAACTCGCCTCGGCGAATCTGAAGGCCGCGCTGAAGGCCGCCGGCGCCCAGGTCGAGACCATCGGCGCGGTCCGCGGCCTGCCCGACCTGGTGTTCCCGG
>NZ_JAQGIZ010000261.1 GCF_028290885.1 Phenylobacterium sp. | reverse complement strand
TGGGCGGTGACCAGGTGCTGGTGCGCGGCGAGCCGCGGCACGTGGTCTCCTACGCCAAGGACTTCCTGTTCAAGGAGAGCCAGCTGCGCCAGCCGGTGCGCAGTCTCTCCGGCGGCGAGCGCAATCGCCTGCTGCTGGCCCGCGCGCTCGCCACGCCCGCCAACGTCATGGTGCTGGACGAGCCCACCAACGACCTCGACATGGACACCCTGGACCTGCTGGAGGACCTGCTGGCCGACTACGAGGGCACGCTGATCCTCGTCAGCCACGACCGCGACTTCATCGATCGCCTCGCCACCTCCACCATCGGGCTCGACGGGCATGGACGCACGGTGGAGACCCCCGGCGGCTGGCAGGACTTCGTTGGCCAGAACCCCGGCTTCTTCGGCCGGCCGCCCATCGCGGCGGCCGCAGCGGTCAAGGCTGCCTCGCCCAAGGCCCCGCCCGCCCGCGCCGCCAAGCTCTCCTACAAGGACCAGCGGCGGCTAGCGGAGCTCGAGACCCTCATCGCGGAGGCCCCCGCAAAGACGGCCGCCCTGGAGGCCAGGCTTGCCGATCCGGGCCTCTACGGACGCGACCCCGAGGCGTTCCGGAAGCTCAGCGGCGACCTCGACGCGATGCGCGCGCAGCTCGCGGCGGCAGAAGAGGAATGGCTGGCGCTGGAGGAGCGGCGGGAAGCCCTGGAATCGGCCCGCTGAGCGCCAAGGCGAGCTTTTCTGTGGGTATCTTCTCCTGCTGAAATCATTGGGGAATTTTGACGCGCTCCCCGAGTTATTAACCATATGTTCACAGGTTTTTGACAGCCGGCTCAATCTAGGGATGAATCTGGCGCTTGCCGGATTTCCGGTTCGAGAGCACCGTTCGTTTGCCGAGAGGGACTGCGGCGCGGGCGGACGGAGATGCCGGAAACGGCGGACCCCGAAGCAGAGGCGAGCAGAAGGTTTCAGCGAAGCGAGGACCGGGGCGACCCGGGACAGACTCCACCGAGACACCGGCCGCGACGGAAAACCAGTGAGCTTGCTCACGAACCGAAATCGCGATCGACCTGGAAGGCACAGATCCCCCAACGGATCTGGATGAGAGGGCGACGCCTCGGGCAACCGGAGCGCCGCCCTCTTGCTATGGGCGTTAGTTCCGCCCCGTCTTCCAACCTGCGGCGGAGCGCCCTACCTTCGCCTCCGCTCAGTCGGGGGGTGTCCATGAAAGCCTTGCGTTCCATTGTCGTCGCGCTGGCCGCGATGCTGGCAGCCTGCTCGCCGGCCAAGCACGAAGCCTCCCAAGGCGCGGGGCCCAAGCTCACGCCGATCCGCTTCGCCACCGACTGGCGCGCCGAGGCCGAGCACGGTGGCTTCTACGAGGCGCTGGCCAACGGCGAGTACGCCAAACGCGGCCTCGACGTGAAGATCGTCCAGGGCGGGCCGGGCGTGAACGTGCCCCAGCTGCTGGCCGCGGGCTCCGTGGACCTGGGCGTCGGCTCCAACAGCTTCATCGTGCTCAATCTCGTCCAGGAGTCCGTGCCGGTGAAGGCGGTGGCCGCGGTCTTCCAGAAAGACCCGCAAGTGCTGATCGCGCACCCGGGCACGGGCGTCGAAACCCTGGCCGACCTCAAGGGCCATCCGATCCTGCTGGGCGACGCCTCGGTCACCGCCTTCTGGGTCTGGCTGAAGGCCAAGTACGGATTCAGCGACGACCAGGTGCGCAAATACACCTTCAACAACGGCCCGTTCCTGGCCGACAAGCGCGCCGCCCAGCAGGGCTATCTAACCTCTGAACCGTACACCATCGAGAAGGAGGCCGGCCTGAGGCCCAAGGTCTTCCTGCTGGCCGACAACGGCTACCCCGGCTACGCCACCATGATCATGGCCCCCGACACCCTGATCGCGAAGAATCCGGTGGCGGTGAAGGCCTTCGTCGAGGCCACGGCCAAGGGCTGGCAGGACTACCTCTACGGCGACCCGAAGCCCGCCGACGCGCTGATCAGGAAGGACAACCCGGAGATGACCCAGGACGTCCTCGACCAGGCGCGCGCCAAGCTGAAGGCCTACGCCATCGTCGACGGCGGCGACGCCAAGACGGGCGGCATCGGGGCCATGACCGACGCACGCTGGAAGACCTTCTTCGACATGGCCGCGGGCCAGGGCGTCTATCCCAAGGCCATGGACTACCGGCGCGGCTACACCCTTCAGTTCCTGGGCCAGCCGGCGAAATAGAGTGGGCGTCGCCGCTCTCAGAGACGTCCAGGTCGACTACCCGCGGGGCCGGGCGCTCGGGCCTTTCAGCCTGGCGATCGACGCGGGCGAGATCGTGTCGCTGGTCGGTCCCTCGGGTTGCGGCAAGTCCACGGCCATGCGGCTGCTGGCCGGACTGGAGGCGCCTAGCGCCGGGATGGTCGTCCGCACGCCCGGCCGCGGGGAGACCGCCGTGGTCTTCCAGGCGCCGACCCTTGCGCCCTGGCTGTCGGCCCGCGCGAACGCCGCCCTGCCCCTGGAGCTGGCCGGCCGCCACCGCGCC
>NZ_JAQGIZ010000260.1 GCF_028290885.1 Phenylobacterium sp. | reverse complement strand
GGATCGCCCCGCAGTTCACCGCCACGAAGGGCTTGCCGCCGCGCTCGGACGATCCGTGCACGGCGCGCGCGATGACTTCCTTGCCGACGCCGCTTTCGCCGGTGATCAGGATCGGGATCGAGGACCTGGCCGCCCGCTCGCCCAGCCGCTTGACCATGGTCATGGCCGGCGACGCGCCGATCAGGTCGTCGAAGCTGGTGCGGCCGCTGGCGTGCTTCTTCAGCCGGTCGACCTCGCCCTTCAGCGCGCCCATGGACAGCGCATTGCGAATCGAGACGATGATCCGCTCCGGCGCGGCCGGCTTGATGAAGAAGTCCATGGCGCCGGCCTGCATGGCCTGCACCACGGTGTCGATGCCGCCGGTGGCGGTGACCACGATCACCGGCTGGTTGAAGCCGCGGGCGCGCATCTCGACCAGGGTCTCCTGGCCGGAAATTCCAGGCATCACCATGTCGAGCAGCACCACGTCGGCCGGCGCGCCCAGCGCCAGGTGCTGGATCGCCTGGTCGCCGTTCTCGGCATGGGCGACCGCGAAGCCGTCGCGCTCGAGCACGGCCTGGATCAGTCGACGCTGCGTCGGGTCGTCATCGACGACGAGAACCGTTTTAGCCATATGAAAACACCCACCGATACCGGCCTCCGCCTCATGGAACGGGGGCTCCTGTTGTCGCGAATTGATACAGCAGAGGCGTAAAGGCCGCGTTTCGGAGAGCTGAGTCAGGTGTTAACGGCCGGGGTCCGGCGCGGCGCCATCCGGCGCGGGATTCGCCGGGGGATCGGTGAGCATGAGGGTCGTCAGGTCGGGCCGCGCCGCGGGGGCGACGCCCGGATCGGCCACGGTGTAGGAAGCCTGGATGCCGGCGCTTTCCGCGGTGGCGACAACAGCGGGCGCGACCGGGCCATCCGCGCAGCGCAGGTTCGCCTCGAGGCCGCGCAGGAACCCGCGACGAGCGAAGCCCGCCATGGTCGCGTTCATCAGCTCATGGTCCTGGTGGTCGGCGCGGGTGAGGAACCGCACCACGCCGCGGTAGGGCACCATGCCGCGCACGGCGCCGATGGCCTGGCGCATGACCAGGGACCGCTCCTTGCGCGGCTGGTCGGCGTCGGCGCCCAGCACCGCGTCGAGGGCCTTGATCTCGGCGGGGATCGTCTCGCAGGCCGGGGCGGCCGGCGCGCGGTAGGGATCGGCCGCCACCGCCTTCAGGAACGCGGGGACCGCCGGGCCTCTCAGGCCCAATCCCTGGGTCTCGCCGGGGCGGACCTCGGCCCGGCAGGGGAGGCCCGCAGCGGCCAGCGCGCCCGTCAGGGCCAGCCCTGCAACGCTTCGAAGCGGTCGCCGCATCGCGGTCGTTTCCTCCACCCTTGATAACTCCAAGCTGCGTCCAGGGTTCATCCCCTGGCCCCTTTGCAGCCGAACTGTCATGAAGCCGCGCCATGGTGCGGCTTTTCGCTGCCGGGGCGTCTCGCCAAGATGTTGAATTCAAGATTTGCGGCTGCTGCAGCCACGCTCGCGGCCGCGCTAAGCCTGTGCGCGGCCCCCGCGGAGGCCCGCAACGTCATCATCTTCGTGGCCGACGGCCTGCGCTCGCACAGCGTGACGCCGGAGGTCGCGCCGGCCCTGGCCGCGGTCCGCGCCGAGGGCGTCGACTTCGAGAACAGCCACTCGCTCTATCCGACCGTCACCACCCCCAACTCATCGGCGATCGCCACCGGCCACCTGCTGGCCGACACCGGCGACTTCGGCAACACGATCTTCGTCGACAAGCCCTTCCCGCCGCCGTTCGGCTCGGCGATCGCCGGGATCGAAGACGACGACATGCAAAAGGTGATGAACCAGCGCTACGCGGGCAACTACCTGGGCGAGACGACCCTGCTGCAGGCCGCCCGCGCCAAGGGCTATGCGACCGCCGCCATCGGCAAGCACGGCCCGACAGCCATCCAGGACGTCACCTCGCGCGACGGCCTGGGGACCATCGAGATCGACGACGACACCGGAGGGCGCGACGGTGGGCACGGCATTCCGCTCGCGCCCGAGATCACGGCGGCGATCAAGGCCGCCGGCCTCGAAACCCTGCCGCCGGACCGCGGCCTGAACGGCGGCGGCGGGGCGTTCAACATGCCGGGCGTGCTGGTGGCCAATGTCGAGCAGCAGGACTGGCTGGCGGCCGTGGCGACCAAGGTGCTGCTGCCGCGGTTCAAGGCGCAGGGCCGGCCCTTCGTGCTGGTGTTCTGGTCGCGCGATCCGGACGGCACCCAGCACGGCCAGGGCGACAGCCTCAATACGCTCGAGCCCGGCATCAACGGCCCCACGTCGAAGGCCGCGATCCGCAACGCCTCGAACGATCTGCAGAAGCTGCGCGACGCGCTGAAGGCGCTGGATCTCGACGGTGACACCGACATCGTGGTCACCGCCGACCACGGTTTCTCCACCATGTCGCGGGAGAGCCCCGGCAGCGCCGCCGCCAGGTTCACCTACCGCGACGTGAAACCGGGCTTCCTGCCGCAGGGGTTCCTGGACATCGACATGTCGATCGGGCTGAAGCTCAAGCTGCACGATGCGGCCGGCGTCGAGGTGCATCCCGAGCAGGGCTCCTATCCGAAGCACGGGTCGCTGCTGGGCCCGGATCCGACCCATCCGCAGATCGCCATCGCGCCCAACGGCGGGTCGAGCCTGATCTACCTGCCCGGTCCCGATGCGAAGACCCTGGCGCCGAGGGTGGTCGAGTTCCTGACCGGCCAGGACTACGTGGGCGCGATCTTCGTCAATGACGCCCTGGGATCGATCCCGGGCGCGCTGCCGATGAGCAAGGTCGGGCTGATCGGCTCGGCGCGCACGCCGCAGCCCTCGATCGTGGTCTCGTTCAGGAGCTTCTCCACCGGCTGCGCCGAGCCGGAGATGTGCGGGGTGGAGGTGGCCGACAGCAGCCAGCAGCAGGGCCAGGGCATCCACGGCGCCTTCAGCCGCGCCGACACTCACAACTTCATGGCCGCCATCGGACCCGACTTCAAAACCCGGTTCGTCGATCCCGCACCGGTCAGCAACGCCGACTGGGCCAATACCCTGGCGCATATCCTTGGCCTGCAACTCTCGTCGAACGGGCAGGCGAAGGGCCGGGTGATGGCCGAAGCCCTGAAGGACGCAGGCGCGCCGCCCGAGAGCCGGCCGATCGTCCTGAAGTCGGAACCGGCAGCCAACGGCTTCACGACGGTGCTGAACGCCCAGGAGGCGGCGGGGAAAACCTACTTCGACGCCGCCGGCATGCCGGGCCGCACGCTCGGCCTGAAGCCGTAGCGCTCTGGCCTCAATTTCGGCGCGGCCGGTGACCGGGTTTGGCCTGGTCGCCGATGCGCCAGCCGGCCGGGCAGGGGCCCATGTGGAGGAAGTGGCGGGTCTCGCGAACGGTTATGGGCGAGGGGTCAGCGGCGGTTCGGAAGTAGAAGAGCTCGGTGAGGCCGAAGTTGAGCCGGAAGTCGTGCTCCAGGTCGCCGATGGCGGCGGCGCTGACGGCGAACGGGCGTCCATCGGCCACGCAACGCAAGACCCATCCGTTCGGCTTGACGATCGGCGAGGTGGTGTCGGCACAGGCCTTGCCGTTCACCTCGGCGCGGGCGCGAACAAAGGCCTCGCGCAGGGGCGTATCGGCGCAAACATAGACAGCGGTCCGGACGGCGCCGGCGTCGCCGATCACCTCCACCCGCCACAGCTGCGGCGGATCGATCGTCTGTTGCCGGGCAAGGATCGTGGTCTCGGTCTTGGGGTCGCCGTCGCAGGCGGCGAGGCTGAGAAGCGCCAGAACGGTCAAGGCCAGGGGTGCGCCTGCGCGTGGCCGCTGAAAGCGATAGAGGCGGTGACTAGCGATAGATCGGCGAGACAATGATCGCCTGCATGTGGTGCTCCGACTCGACCGGGACGTAGATCGGCGGCATGCCCTCGGCGGGGGCTGGCGACTGCGCCTTCCAGGCCCCATAGGCGGCCAGCACGATCGCCCCAGCCATGACGAAGGTCCCGATGTCCTGGCGCTGGAAGTCCGGCGCGGGGCGGCGCAGCGCCTTGATGCGCTGCTCGAGGGGATGCGGCGCGGCGCCGGCCAGCCAGTGGCAGCCGAGCGGGGCGGCGATGGCGCCGAGCTGGGTCTTCAGCAAGGTCTCGGCGTAACGGCGCTTCTGGCCCGAGCGGTGCGCCAGCACAGCGGCGTCGCAGGCCAACTCCTGGTCGAGGCGGGCTTCGCGCGCCCCCAGATGGACCAGCGGGTTGAACCAGCTCAGGCACTGGGCAAGCGCGATGAGGCCGTTGATGCGCGGGTCGCCTCGGTCGATGTGGGTACGTTCGTGAGCGCGGATCAGGACGCGTTCTTCAGGCGAGTACCGGGTCGCGGCGTCAGCCGGCATGACGATGCGGGGCGCGAAGAAGCCGGCGACCGCGGGGCCGGCGAGGCCGCGGCGGGCCAGGTCCAGGAACCGCAGCTGCCAGAACGCCACCAGCGCCGCGCCGAGCAGCGCGCCGGTAAGCCAGAGGCCCAGCAGGGCCACGGCCGGGGCCTGCATCAATTGCTGGGAGGCGTCATAGATCGGGTCGAAGTGCGGGCCGTCGCCGGGCGGGAAGATGCGCGTGGCCGCCGCCGCGGGCAGCAGGGCGAAGGCGGCCGCGGCCGGGACGCAGGCCCACAGGCAATAGGCGATCTGCGGCCCGAAATGGCGACGCACGGCCGGGCGGACCATCAGCACGACCAGGATCGCGCCGGCGGCGGCGAGGTTCAGGTGGATGAGCGCGACGAGCAGCTCATTCGCCATCGTCGAGGCCTTCGATCAGGCGCTTCAGCCGCGCCACCTCGCCGGGCGACAGGTTCCGGTGCTTGGCGTAGTGGGCGACCAACGGGGCAAGCTCGCCACCGAACAGCCGGTCCAGCAGCCCCTGGCTCTCGCCCTGCACATAGTCCTCGCGGGTGACCAGCGGGCGGTAGCGGGCGCGGCCCTCGCTGCGCTCCGAGGCCAGCGCCTTCTTCTTCAGCAGGCGGTTGATCAGCGTCTTGACGGTGGCCTCGCCCCAGCCCTGCGGCGCGCCGACCTCGGCCACGATCTCGTCGGCGGCGAGGGGCCCTTTGCGCCACACCGCATCCATCACCTGGCTCTCGGCCGCCGATATGCGCGTCATGGCTCTGCACCCGTCCTAATCGACGGATAGTTACAGTCGTAAATTTATCCGTCAAGTCACTGCTTCGGGAGATTGACACTCCAGCCCCGGTCGGGCCTCTCTGTGAATTACACGTGTAATTCTCTCGGGGGCGACATGATTGCGGACAAGGGCGGGCCGGCGGCGAGCGCCGGCCATCGGCGGGACATCGACGGCCTGCGCGCGGTGGCCGTCCTGGCGATCGTCGCCTACCACGCCTTCCCACTATGGGTTCCCGGCGGCTTTGTCGGCGTCGACGTCTTCTTCGTCATCTCCGGCTTCCTGATCACCGGGATCATTGCCCGGCAGCGGGACGAGGGACGGTTCTCCTACCTGGCGTTCTACCTGCGGCGCGCACGGCGGATCGTGCCGGCCTACGTCGTGGTGCTGGCGGCGATCGCGGCGCTCTCGTGCTGGCTGCTGCTGCCCAACCGCCTGACCTGGGTAGGCGGTCCGCTGGCCGCGTCGGGCCTATTCCTGACCAACATCGCCTTCACGACCGCCTACGGCTACTTCACGCCGGGCGCGCAGCAGAATCCGCTGCTCCACCTGTGGTCCCTGGGCGTCGAGGAGCAGTTCTACCTCGTCTGGCCGCTGCTGCTGGCCCTGCTGTCGCTGACCGCGCAGCGCTGGGTGAGGCTGGCGGCGGCCGCCGGCCTGATGATCCTCTCGCTCGCCGCCGCGCAATGGCTGATCGGCCACAACGGCTCGGTGTGGGCCTTCTTCCTGTTCCCGACGCGGGCGTGGGAGTTCCTGGCTGGCGGCTTCCTGGCGCTCGCGCCGAGGTTCGCGCCTCGCGGCCCGGTCAGCGCGAACGCGGCCGGCGTTGTGGGCCTGGCGCTGATCGTGGGTTCGGTCGCGCTCCTGAACGAAGCCACGCCCTTCCCCGGCCTCTCGGCGGTTCCCTCCTGCCTGGGCGCGGCCCTGGCGCTGTGGAGCGGGATCGGCCGGAATCCGGCCGCGACTGCGCTGTTGCGAAGCGCGCCGGCGGTCGGCGTGGGCCTTGTCTCCTATTCCCTCTACCTCTGGCATTGGCCGGCGCTGATCTTCGGCAAGGAGTATGCGCAGCGCGAACTGCGGCCCCTGGAGATCGCGGCGCTGCTGGCGCTGAGCGCTGCTCTGGCGGTGACGACCTGGCGGTTCGTGGAACAGCCCTGGCGTCGCCGCCCCGCGCCGCGCCGCGGCCGGGCGCTCGCGCTCACACTGTCGCCGCTGTTGGTCTTCGTGGCGCTCGGTGCGCCGATGTATTTCACCCATGGTCTTCCCGCACGGCTCTCGCCCTCGGCGCGCCAGGCGGCGGAGATCGAGCACACGGACATCAACCCGCGGCGCGAGGAGTGCTTTACCGCCGGCAAGCCGGTCGCGCCGAACGGCTGCCGCTACGGCGCGGCGGCCGACGCCAAGGACTATGACGTGTTGGTCTGGGGCGACTCGCACGCCGACGCGGCGACTCCCGGGATCCTCGATTGGGCCAAGATGCGGGGCTGGAGCCTGCGCGAGGTGGCGCTCGGGGGCTGCCCGCCGCTGATGGATGCGCGGGCTATGGCGCCCAAGGTCGGCGAGCTGAAGGGCTGCCGCGCCTCCGCGGGTCTGGTGATGCGCGAGATCGCCGCCGATCCGAAGCTGAAGCTGATCGTGCTGGCGGCGCGCTGGCCGCTCTACGATGGCGACACGCCGCACTACGACGCAGGCAATCCGCCGATACGCGTGCTGGACGCCCGGACGCCGCGCGACCGCGTCTATCCGCTGGACGAGGCCCTGACCCGGACCCTGGCCGCCATCGCCGCCACCGGGACCAAGGCGCGGGTGGTCGTGTTGGGGCCGGTCCCCGAGCTTACGTTCTCGCCATCGTCTTGCGTGGCCATGGCTCGGCATCTCCACAGGGCCGAGTGGCGCTGCTGGGACGCGCCGGCGACCCTGCCGCTATCCCGCGCCCGGCCGGCGGAGGCGGCCATTGCCCGCGCCTTGGCCGGCGCGCGAGAGGTGCGGACATTCTCGCCGTCGGGACGGCTTTGCACCGAGACGAGTTGCATCACCGTCCTGCGCCGTCGGCTGCTCTATTTCGACGACGACCATCTGAGCGCCACCGGGGCGCGGATGCTGGTCCCGGGCTGGCTGGACGCCGCGCTCAGCCCACCCGCACCTGCGCTGGCCCTGCGGTCATCCGGCCTACGATCGCCGATGCGCTGAACCCGCGGCTGCGCGCCAGGGCGAGCACGGCCTCCGCCGCGTCCGGCGACACGGCGATCAGCAGGCCGCCGCTGGTCTGGGGGTCGGTGAGCAGGTCGCGTTTCCAGTCCGGCAGCCCCGCCCCGGTCCGCACGTCCTCGCCATAGCTCGCCCAGTTGCGCGTCGAGGCGCCGGTCCGGATGCCGGCTCGCGCCAGGTCCTCGACGCCGGCCAGCAGCGGTGGATCGGCGGTGATCTCAGCCGCGAGCCCCGATCCCCGGCAGATCTCCAGCGTATGGCCCAGCAGCCCGAAGCCGGTGACGTCGGTGACCGCGTGCACGCCGGCCGTGTCGCCCAGCTCGCGCCCGACAGCGTTCAGCTGGGTCGTCGAGGCGATGAGGGCCGCATAGCCCGCCGCGTCGAGCCGCTCCTGCTTGAAGGCCGCGCTGAGCACGCCGACGCCCAGCGCCTTGGTCAGGATCAGGACGTCGCCCGCCCTGGCCGTGCGGTTGGTCAACACCTTGTCGGGATGGACGAGGCCCAGCGCCACCAGGCCGTAGATCGGTTCGACGCTGTCGATGGAGTTGCCGCCGGCCACCGGCACGCCCGCCGCCGCGCAGACCGAGGCGCCGCCCTCGAGGATCGCGCGAATGGTCTCGGGCGCCAGCTTGTCGATAGGCATGCCGACGATAGCCAGGGCCAGGATCGGGGTCCCGCCCATGGCGTAGACGTCCGACAGCGCATTGGCCGCCGCGATCCGTCCGAAATCGAAGGGATCGTCCACCACCGGCATGAAGAAGTCGGTGGTCGCCACCAGCGCCTGGGTGTCGTTCAGCCGCCAGACGGCCGCATCGTCGGAGGTGGCGGTCCCGACCATCAGGTCCGGGAAGGCGGCTGTCGCGGGCATGCCCTTGAGGATCGACTGCAGGACCGCCGGCGCCAGCTTGCAGCCGCAGCCGCCGCCGTGCGCCAGGGAGGTGAGGCGGACGGTTCCCTTGCTGGCTTCTTGGTGGCCGGCTTCCTGGGGGCTGGCTTCCGGCGAATTCGCTGTCATAGGCTCGATCTTATCGCGGCTTGTCGCCGAACCGGAGAGTTCTTCGCGTGTCCGCCATCGAGATCCTTGAGACCGCCGACCCGGAGAGCCTCGCCCGGTACGACGCGATCATCGACGCGCGCAGCCCCGCCGAGTTCGCCGAGGACCATGCGCCGGGCGCCGTCAACTTGCCGGTGCTCACCAACGAGGAACGCGCCGAGGTCGGGACGATCTACGTTCAGGAATCACGCTTCCGCGCCCGGCGGATCGGCGCGGCCTACATCGCCCGCAACGTCGCCCGCCACCTGGAGACGGCGCTCGCCGACCGGCCGGGGTCGTTCAAGCCGCTGATCTACTGCTGGCGTGGCGGCCAGAGGTCGAACGCCATGGCGATGATCCTCTCCCAGGTCGGCTGGCGCACCACGGTGCTGTCAGGCGGCTACAGGACCTGGCGGCGGCATGTCACGGCCCGGCTCTACGACGCCTCATGGCCCCTCAGGCTGGTGCTGGTCGACGGCTATACGGGGTCCGGCAAGACCGAGGTGCTGCAGAAGCTGGCGGCACGCGGCCAGCAGGTGATCGACCTTGAAGCCCTCGCCGCCCATCGGGGCTCGCTGTTCGGCGGGCTGGCGGACCGGCCGCAGCCTTCGCAGAAGATGTTCGAGTCGCGCCTGCTTGGCATCCTCCACGGACTCGACCCGGACCGGCCTGTGATCGTCGAGGCCGAGTCCAGCAAGGTCGGCGAACGGATGATCCCGCCGGCGCTCTGGCAGGCGATGGCCGCGGCGCCGCGGGTGGAGCTGTCGGCGCCGGCGCAGGTGCGGGCGGCCTATCTGGTGCGGGCCTATCGCGACATCGTCGAAGACCGCGCCGCCCTCGACGAAGCCCTGCGGCGGCTGCCGACGCCGCCGGGCCGCAAGCGGCTACAGGCCTGGGGCGAGCTCGCCGACGCCGGCGACTTCGAGGCGCTGGCCCTCGCGCTCATGGAGCTGCACTACGACCCCGCCTACCGCCGCGCCAGCCGCAAGGGCGCGCGGCCCAGCCTGGGCGTCCTGGAGCTCGCGGGCCTGGAGGCCGCCGCCCTGGACGCCGCCGCCGACGAGATTGTCCGGCGCGTGGAAGCCTTCGCCGCGCGCTGAAAGAATGCCGACGCGGGCGCGCGGCCGTGTGCTAGAAAGCGCCTTCACCCGAACGTCGCGCCCTGCCGGCCGGGTTTCTCGGCGGCTCCGCTCGCCAGGCCGCGCCCCGCGGCTCCGGGAAGATGGGACGCCGCCATGAAGACCTACCAGGGCACGATGACGCCGATCCGGCGCGATCTGACCGATCCGCGCTCGTCGGTACGGCCCAGCCAGACGTCGAGGGCCCCGCTGCTCAACGACCGCCGCAGCACCCGCTGATCGCCAACCTAGGAAGGAGGCCCGCATGGCCAAGAGTCAGAAGAAGTCCAACAAGGAAATCCGAAAGCCGAAGCAGCCGAAGGCCAAGCCGGCGGAGACGGTCTCGGTGCTGAATCCCGCGCACAAGAAGAAGTAGGACGACGGCGCCGCCCGAGTTGACGCTGCGGACCGCTTGCCCGCGTCCGCAGTCCGGGCATAGTGCCTCCAAGGCCGAGCTCTACGGCCAGGGAGGGCGACCATGAGGTTCATCAATCTGGGCTTGGCCCTCGCGCTGGCCGCCACGGTCGCGGCCTGCCAGAAGCCCGCGCCCAAGCCCGGCGCCGTGGATGGCGCGCGGATCGCCGCGGCCGACGGCAACGCCGACTGGGTTTCCTACGGCAAGGGCTATTCCGAGCAACGCTTCAGCCCGTTGACCAAGGTCGATACCAAGTCGGTGGGGCAGCTCGGCCTTGCCTGGTACGCCCAGTTCGACACCGACCGCGGCCAGGAGGCGACGCCCCTGATGGTTGACGGCGTGCTCTACACCACCACCGCCTGGTCGAAGGTCTACGCCTTCGACGCGGCGACCGGCGCGCCGAAATGGTCCTACTATCCCAAGGTCGCCGGCGCAAAGGGCTTCGACGCCTGCTGCGACGTGGTCAACCGCGGGGTCGCGGTGTGGAAGGGCAAGGTCTACGTCGGCGCGCTCGACGGGCGGCTGATCGCGCTCGACGCGGCCACCGGCAAGCCGGTGTGGTCGGTGCAGACCACGGATCCCAAGAAGCCTTTCACGATCACCGGCGCGCCGCGCGTGGTGAAGGACAAGGTGCTGATCGGCAACTCCGGCGCCGAGTACGGCGTGCGCGGCTATATCTCCGCCTATGACGCGGCGAGCGGCAAGCTCGTCTGGCGCTTCTACACCATCCCGAACCCGACCGGCGCGGCCGACGGCGCGGCCTCCGACAAGGTCCTGAAGGAGAAGGGTCAGTCCACCTGGCCCGAGGGCGCCTGGAAGCTGGTGGGCGGCGGCGGCACCGTCTGGGACGCCATCGTCTACGACCCGGCGCTCGACATGATCTACTTCGGCGTCGACAACGGCACCCCCTGGAACCAGGAGCAGCGCTCCGGCGGCAAGGGCGACAACCTCTTCGTCTCCTCGATCGTGGCGGTGAAGGCCGACACCGGCGAATACGTCTGGCACTACCAGGTGAACCCCGGCGAGAGCTGGGACTACTCCGCCGTCCAGCCGATGATCCTGGCGGACCTGACCGTCGCCGGGACGCCGCACAAGGTGTTGATGCAGGCGCCGAAGAACGGCTTCTTCTATGTGATCGACCGGACCAACGGGAAGTTGCTCTCCGCCAAGCCCTACGTGCCGGTGACCTGGGCCTCCAGCATCGACCTGGCGACCGGCCGGCCGGTGGAGAATCCCTCGGCGCGCTACAAGGACCAGGTCGAGCTGCAGATGCCCTCGTCGTTCGGCGGCCACAACTGGCACCCGATGTCGTTCAGCCCGAAGACCGGCCTAGTCTACATCCCGGCGCAGACGGTGCCGTTCGCCTATCAGAACGATCCGAATTTCGTCTACAAGCCCGGCGGCTGGAACCTGGGGATCAACCTGCTGGCCAACGCCGCGCCGATGACGCCCGAACAGCAGAAGGCGCTGGCGGCGCAGGTGAAGGGCATGCTGATCGCCTGGGACCCGGTGCAGCAGAAGGCGGTGTGGACCGTCCAGCATCCCTACTTCTGGAACGCCGGCGTGCTGACCACCGCGGGCGGCCTGGTGTTCCAGGGCGCCGCGGAGGGCCAGTTCTATGCCTACGACGCCGCCAACGGAAAGCAGCTGTGGGCCTACCCCACCGGCAACGGGGTGATCGCCGCGCCGATGAGCTATGAGCTGAACGGCGAGCAGTACGTGGCCCTGATGGTGGGCGCGGGCGGGGCGGGGCAGATCTCCTCGCCGGCCCTGCTGCCGCAGCGGCCCAGGCTGCCGGGCCGGCTGCTGGTCTTCAAGCTCGGCGGGACCGCCAAGGCGCCGCCCTTCGTGCTGCCGGCCCAGCCGGAGGTGGACCTCTCGAAGGTCTCGACCACCGGCGATCCCAAGCACGGCTACGTGGTCTTCAATAACAACTGCCAGGTCTGCCACGGCGCCAACGCCACCGGCTCGTGGCTGCCGGACCTGAAGCGCTCGCCGATGATCACCACGCCGGCCGACTTCAACTCCGTGGTGATGGAGGGCGTGCGCGCCCACAACGGCATGGTCAGCTTCTCGCGGTTCCTTAAACCCCAGGACGTGGAAGACGTCCGCGCCTTCCTGATCAGCCAGGGCAAGGGCGAGCCGCTGCCGGGCGCCGCGGCCGTAGCGAAGACCGCGGTGGGCGCGAAGTAGGCTACCGCAGCACTGCCGCGAACTGTTCGGCGATCCAGTCGGCCTGCGCGTCGGTGAGGATCAGCGGCGGGGCGATGCGGATGGTGTGCTCGTGGGTCTCCTTGGCGAGCAGGCCGCGGGCCTGCAGGGCCTCGCAGACCCGCCGCGCGCCGCCGGCTTCGGCGTGCAGCTCGACGGCCAGCATCAGGCCGCGGCCGCGCACGTCCTTGACGCTGTCGGCGCGGATCGAGGCCAGCGAGGCCTGCAGGCGGTCGCCGACCCGGGCGGCGTTCTCGATCATGCCTTCCTCGACCAGCACCCGAAGCGCCGCGCGCGCCACCGCGCAGGCCAGCGGATTGCCGCCGAAGGTCGAGCCGTGCTCGCCCGGATGCAGCACGCTCATCACCTCGGAGTTCGAGAGCACCGCGGAGACCGGGTAGAAGCCGCCCGACAGCGCCTTGCCGATCAGGGTCAGGTCCGCCTCGACCCCCTCGTGCTCTTCGGCGAGCAGCTTGCCGGTGCGGCCAAGGCCGGTCTGGATCTCGTCGAGGATCAGGATGACGTCGTGCTCGGTGCAGAGCTCGCGGGCCCGCTTCAGGTAGCCGGCCGGCGGGATGATCACGCCCGCCTCGCCCTGGATCGGTTCGACCAGGAAGGCCACGGTGTTGGGCCCGATGGCGGCTTCCAGCGCCGCCGCGTCGCCGTAGGGGACGACCTTGAAGCCGGGCGCGAAGGGGCCGAAGCCGCCGCGCGACTGCGGGTCGGTGGAGAAGCCCACGATCGCCACGGTGCGGCCATGGAAGTTGTCGGCGGCGACGATGATCTCGGCCTGGCCTTCCGGCACGCCCTTGACCTCGTAGCCCCACTTGCGGGCCACCTTGATGGCGCTCTCGACGGCTTCGGCGCCGGAGTTCATCGGCAGCACCTTGTGCGAGCCGGTGAGCGCACAGAGCTCCTCGTAGAAGGGCGCCAGCTGGTCGTTGCGGAAGGCGCGCGAGGTCAGGGTCAGCCGCCCGGCCTGGGCGACCATCGCCTCCAGGATCTTCGGGTGGCAATGGCCCTGGTTCACCGCCGAATAGGCCGAGAGGCAGTCAAGGTAGCGGTTGCCCTCCACGTCCCAGACGTGGACGCCCTGGCCGCGGGTCAGCACCACGTCGAGGGGCTTGTAGTTCTTCGCGCCGTAGAGCGCCTCGAGCGCGATCAGGTCGGCGGTGGGCGAGCGGTGCAGGGCGATGTCGTTCATGACGGCCTCATTCGGCGGCGAGGATGGCGGGTTGCGGCTGGCTCGTCCGGTCGAGGCGCAGGGTCATGCAGTAGGCCGCGCCGCCGGAGAGGATGAAGGGATCGAGGTCGATCTCGGTGAGGCTATAGCCCCCGGC
Organism: Phenylobacterium sp.; assembly: GCF_028290885.1. Taxonomy (GTDB): domain Bacteria; phylum Pseudomonadota; class Alphaproteobacteria; order Caulobacterales; family Caulobacteraceae; genus Phenylobacterium. The sequence goes on along the minus strand of NZ_JAQGIZ010000260.1, from coordinate 657 downwards.
CAGGAGCTTGCCGCGCAGCGAGGCCGGCGCGCGGGCCATGATCACCCGGGCGTCGAGGTTCACGGCGTTGACGCAGAAGGCCTCGGCTTCTTCGGCGGTGGCCTCGATGCGCTGGGCCTCCGGCACACGCTCGCGGATCGCCGCCTGGGCGGCGGGCGTGAAGGCCGCCGGGTAATAGAGCACCTTGCCGCCGGCCAGCGGGCAGAAGCAGGTGTCGAGGTGGTAGAAGCGGTCGGACGCCAGTTCGAGGCCGACGACCTCCTCGCCGAAGGTCCGGCCGATGGCGGCGACCGAGCTCTTGCTGGAGCGCGGCCCGTAGCCGACCCAGAACAGCCGCCGCTCGGCGTCCCAGATCGAGTCGCCGGCGCCCTCCTGGAAGACGCCGTCCGGCAGGTCGACGATCTCCCGAATCAGGCCGCGGGTCTTCAGCCGGGCGAAGACGGAGCGGAAGACCGCCTCCTCGCCCTGGCGCTCGGGATGGCGGAAGCGGGCCAGCAGGACGCGGCCGTCCAGCACCACCGCGGCGTTGGCCGGGAACACCAGGTCGGGCAGGCCGCGGACCGCGCCGATGGTCTCGACCTGGGCGCCGGCGGCCTTCAGCGCGGCCTTCAGATTCGCCGAGGCGAGTTGGGCGGCAGCCCGGTGCTCCGGCCGCCA
>NZ_JAQGIZ010000255.1 GCF_028290885.1 Phenylobacterium sp. | reverse complement strand
GGGCCACGCGCCGAGCGAACTTCAAATCCAAGAAAGCACACTAGAAACATACACTTGCTAGTGTCCTTATCGATTCCGAAGTTCGCCAAAGCCAGCCGCAAGCGCTTGCGAACTTCGGAATCGGGACACTAGGTTCAGGTAGCCCGCCATCACCGCTGTTGACTCTCGCGACTACATCCGTAATTTTCTTAGACTACAGATGTAATCCGCTGCATGAGGCGCCGATGGCCGTCGCGTCGATCTTTGGGGCGCCGCGCAAGCCGCCCCGGCGGGGCGCCACCGCCGCCCTCAGTATCGTCACCGTGCTGGCGCTGGCCGCCGGGATTCCCGCCTGGGCGGTCTTCGCGCTCTGGGCGCACCAGCAGGAGCTGAGGCGCGACTGGGACATCAAGGGCCCGCCCTGTCCGCCGGCGCGCGACAGCTGGCAGTCGATCGTGCTCAAGCGCGAACCGCACACCTTCAAATACGGCGGCGCGGACTTCGCCCATCCGTTCGGCGGCGCCGACTGCAGCTCCGTGCCCGACGGCGGCTTCATCACCCGCAAGGCCTACTACGTCTGCCAGTTCACCGGCCCGATCATGATCGCCGTCGCCACCGGCGGCCGCACGGTCCTTTATGAGCCGGGTCCGGGGCGGCGCGCCACGGTCAGCCTGCGTCGCGGAAGGCTGGCCTGCGTCCTCGGCGGCTGGTCCACGGGCTGAAACCCCTACGCCACCAGCGCCTTCAGGTGGTCGAAGCTGACCTTCACCGCCTCCAGGCGCGGCTTTTCGAACGGCGGTTCCTGTTCGACGAAGAAATCGCGGACCCCGGCGGCATAGGAGGCAGCCAGCAGCCGCTTCCAGTCGATGATCCCCGAGCCGACCTCGGTGGGGTCCTGCTGGAAGGCGAAGTTCGGCTTCGTCGTCGCCTTGATGTCCTTGACGTGCATCTGCCGGAAGCGGTGCGGATGGGCCTTCAGCAGCGCCAGCGGATCGTGGCCCGCGGCGACCACCCAGCCGGCGTCCATCTCGAAATGCACGACGGCCGGATCGGTGTTGGCGAGCAGGAACTCCAGGCCGGTGGTCCCGCCCACCGGCGCGAACTCCACATTGTGGTTGTGGTAGCCGAGCCGCAGGCCGGCGGCCTTGAGCGCCGCGCCCTTGCTGTTCAGCAGGTCCGCCGTGGCCTTCCAGTCGTCGAGCGTCATCTGCGCGGCCAGCCGGCCCAACACCGCGTGCCGATCCTCGCCGGACTGCGGGGTCATCTGGATGTGGTCGGGCACGGGGAACATCGGCAGCACCAGGCTGCGGATGCCGATGACGCGCGCGTCGGCGATCAGCCGGTCCAGATCGGCGAGGCTCGGGTCGGCGCCCGTGGGTCGGCCCTGCACGTGGCTGCTGACGCAGGTCAGCCCTGCCTTGTCGAACGCCGCCCTCAGCGCCTTCGGCGTCCGGCCCAGATAGCCCGCCATCTCCACCGTCCGGTAGCCGATCCCGGCCACCTGGCTCAACTGGCCTTCGAGGTCGGAGGCGAGCCCCGGGCCCAGGGTGTAGAGCTGCAGCCCGATCGGCAGGCGCGTGCGCATGAAGAAGGCCTCCCTTGCCGCCCAGGCCGTGCGTCCGCCGCCCAGCGTCGCCGCCGCGCCGCCGAGGCCCAGGCCGACGACCCTCCGCCGGGAAGGATCGCTCATTTGCTCACCGCCGCCCGCACCCCCTCGATCATCGCGTTCCGCGCCGCGCTGAGCGCCTTGCCGGTCGCAGCGGGCCAGGCGGCGTTCTGGACGATGATCAGGCGCTCGGCGGGAAACGTCGTCACCGACTGGCCGAAGATGCCGACCGCCTCGTAGGCGCCGTTGGGGCGGATCCACCAGAAGTAGCCGTAGCCGCCGGGCGCCGGCGTGCCGTTGTCGATCTCGCGCTGGGTGGCCGCGGCGACCCAGCCCTCAGGCGTGATCCGCTTGCCGTTCGCCATGCCGTCGCCCTCGATGAACAGACCCAGGCGGGCGTAGTCGCGCAGCGTCATCGAGATCCCGGTGCCGCCGCGTTCCTGGCCGCCGGAATCGGTCATCCAGATGGCGTCGCGCTCCATGCCGTAGGGCTGCCAGATCTTTTCCGAGGCGTACTGGGCCAGGCTCTCGCCGGTGGCCTTGGAGACCAGCACCCCCACCAGATCGGTCTCGCCGGTGTTGTAGTTGAACGTCGTCCCCGGCGCGCGGGCACGGGGCAGCTTGCGCAGGTAGCTGACCATCGGGTTGACCCCGGGTTCAGCGACCGTGCCGCCGGCTTTGGCCACATCTGAGTTGGGGTCGGTGTAGTCCTCGTTCCACTTCACGCCCGAGCTCATCATCAGCATCTGGCGGACCGTGACGCCCTCGTAGGCCGAGCCCTTCAACTCGGGGATGTAGGTGGTCACCGGATCGTTGAGGCTCTTGATCTTGCCGTCCTGGATCGCCGCGCCCACCAGGGTGGAGGTCACCGACTTGGCCACCGAGAACGAGGTCCAGCGGTCGCTGGGCTTGCGGCCCAGGCCGTACTGCTCGAGCACGATCTTGCCGTCCTTGAGCACCAGCAGGCCCGACACGCGATAGGCCTTCATGTACGCGTCGACGGTCCAGGTCTTGCCGTCGTAGCTGAAGGTCGGATCGATCTGCTTCGCCGCGACCGGCAGGGGATGCACCGTCTTGCCGCGCTTGATCACGTGGGTCTTGAAGACCTGCTCGATGTCGCGATAGCCGCTCGCCTGCCGTTCCGGCGACCAGGTCAGGATGCTCGCGATCGGTACTGGCGACGCCGGATCCAGCGACACCTGCGCCTGGGCCGCGCCGGCCCCCAACGCCAGCGCCAACGCCAGCCCCAGGATCTTCCGCATGCCATGCTCCTCCGACCTCGGCAGGAGCCTTAAGGGCTAGGGCGCGGCTTGCCTAGATCAGCGGACTAATGGTTTCGCTTTGCGCGATCACGCGTTAGGCAGCCCCATGGCCGGGTTCGACTTCGATGCGGTGGTGGTGGGGGCAGGGGCCGTGGGCCTGGCCTGCGGCTATGCGCTGGCGAAGCGCGGGCTGGCCGTCGCGGTGCTGGAGCAGGAGACGGCCATCGGCCAGGGCGTCTCCTCGCGCAACTCCGAGGTGATCCACGGTGGCCTCTACTATCCGACCGGGTCGCTGAAGGCCCGCCTGTGCGTCGCCGGCCGCCGCGCGCTCTACCCGTTCCTGGAAGCCCACCACGTGGACTTCGACCGCTGCGGTAAGCTGGTGGTGGCCACCACCGTGGAAGAGGTCGGCCGCCTCGACACCATCCTCGACCAGGCGCTGACCAACGGCGTCGACGGCATCGCGCGACTCTCGAAAGCCGAGGCCCTGGCGCTCGAACCGGAGCTGAAGTGCGAGGGCGCGCTGATCTCGCCCAACAGCGGGGTGTTCGACAGCCACGGCTACATGCTGGCGCTGCAGGGCGAGATCGAGGCCGGCGGCGGCGCCGTGGTGCTTTCCACCCCGTTCGAGGGCGCCGCGCCGCTGGCGGGCGGCGGCTTTTCGGTCCGCGCCGGCGGCGAGGCCCCGACCGGGCTCACCTGCCGCTACCTGGTCACCGCGCCCGGCCTCTCGGCCCAGGCGGTGGCCGCGCGGATCGAGGGTTTCCCGCAAGCGACCATCCCCAAGGGCCACTACGGCAAGGGCATGTACTTCCGGCTGGTCGGCAAGGCCCCGTTCTCGCGGCTGATCTATCCGCCGCCGATCCACGGCGCGCTCGGCACCCACTACCGCCGCGACCTCGGCGGCCAGGCGGTGTTCGGCCCGGACCTGACCTATGTCGACACCCTCGACTACAGCGTCGATCCCGCCGCCGCGCCCGCCTTCGCCGCCTACATCCGCAAGTTCTGGCCCGGCCTGCCGGATGGCGCGCTGACCCCCGACTACGCCGGCATCCGCCCCAAGCTCCACGGCCCCGACGAGCCGCAACCCGACTTCCGCCTCGACGGCCGCGACACCCACGGCATCGAGAACCTCGTCACCCTCTTCGGCATCGAAAGCCCCGGCCTAACGTCATCCCTGGCGATCGGGGAAGAGGTGGCGGCAAGGCTGGGCCTATAATTTTCCCTTCCCCCGGTACGGGGGAAATGTCGGCAATGGGCGAAGCCCGGCCGACAATGGGGGAAGTCAGCCTTCACTTCCCCCATCGACCCGCGACGCAAGAGCGTCTTGGGCCACTTCCCCCGTACCGGGGGAAGACCCTTGCGCGCCCCAATTCTGCGGGCCAGATGGAGGCTCAGTCCTCGGGGAATTCCATCGTCATGGCGTTGCGGGTGTTTGCGTTCCTGGCTGCGGCCGTTTTGGCCGTCTCCGCCCAAGCCCAGACCGCCACGCCGCCGCCCTACGATCCACTCAAGACCTTCGCCCCGCTGACCCTGCCGCTGCCGGCCACGTCGATCCGCACCGGCGCCGGCGCGCCGGGTCCCGCCTACTGGCAGAACCGCGCCGACTACGCCATCGACGCCAAGCTCGACACCGCGGCCAAGGTGCTCAGCGCCGAGGAGACGGTCACCTACACCAACAACAGCCCGGACGCGCTGGACATGCTCTGGCTGCAGCTCGACCAGAACATCTACAAACCCGACTCCCGCGCCGCGGCCATGGGCGGCGGCCGCCGGCCTCGCAACGCCTTCACCGAGGGCTATGTGATCGAGGCGGTGTCGGTGGAGCGCGCCGGCCGCGCCGCGCCCGTCAACTACCTGGTCAGCGACACCCGCATGCGCGTGGACCTGCCGCAGGCGGTGAAGGCGGGCGGCGGGCAGGTGAAGCTGCACATCCGCTACCACTACACCGTGCCCGGCCTGTTCGGCGGCCGCACCGCCTGGAACGCCAACAAGCACGGCGACATCTTCGACATCGCCCAGTGGTATCCGCGCATGGCGGTCTACGACGACGTCCGCGGCTGGGACACGCTGCCGTACCTGGCCAACGAGTTTTACCTGGAATACGGCGCCTTCGACTACGCGGTGACGGTCCCGGCGGACATGATCGTGGCCGGCTCCGGGGCGCTCACCAACCCCCAGGACGTCCTGGCGCCGGAGCAGCGGGCGCGGCTCGACCGCGCCAGGGCCAGCGACAAGACCGTGATGATCCGCACGCCGGAAGAGGTGCTGGCGGCGGTCCCGGCCAAGCCCGGGGCGGTGAAGACCTGGCGGTTCCACATGGACAACACCCGCGACGTGGCCTTCACCGCCAGCCGCGCCTTCGTCTGGGATGCCGCGCGGATCAACCTGCCGCAGGGCAAGACCGCGCTCGCCCAGTCGGTCTATCCGCCGGAAAGCGTCGGCGAGAACGCCTGGAGCCGCTCCACCGAATACATGAAGGACGCCGTCGAGCGCTTCTCGAAGCGCTGGTATCCCTACCCCTGGCCTAACGCCATCAACGTCGCCGGCCCCGCGACCGGCATGGAATATCCGGGGATCGTCTTCGACGGCATCGACGACAAGGCCAAGACCCTCTTCTACATCTCGGCCCACGAGATCGGGCACAGCTGGTTCCCGATGATCGTCGGTTCCGACGAGCGGCGCGACGCCTGGATCGACGAGGGCTTCAACACCTTCATCGACGTCTACGAGTCCGACGACTTCCAGAACGGCCTCTACGGCCCCAAGCGCGACGCGGAATATGCGCCGGGCCCCCAACCGCCCGCCGACCAGATCGCCACCCTGCTGAACGATCCCGAAGCGCCGGCGATCGTCAGCCGCGCCGACACCATCCGCGAGAAGTACCGCCACCCGGTCACCTATTTCAAAACCGCCTTCGGCCTCACCCTGCTGCGCGAGGACATCCTGGGCCCAGAGCGGTTCGACCCGGCGTTCCGCAAGTTCATCGCCGACTGGGCCTACAAGCATCCCAAGCCCAGCGACTTCTTCCGGGCGATGGAGAGCGCCGGCGGCGAGGACCTGTCGTGGTTCTGGCGCGGCTACTTCCTCAACAACTGGACCCACGACCTGGCGGTCACCGACGTGAAGTACGTGGGCGGCGAGCCGTCCAACGGCGCCCAGGTGACGGTGGCCAACCTCGGCCGGCTGATCCTGCCTGCGACGTTGCGGGTGACCTACAAGAGCGGCGAGAAGCGCGACCTGCGGCTGCCCGCCGAAACCTGGATCCAGTCCGGAACCCACGTTGTGAACCTCGAACCCGGGCCGGCCATCGCCGACGTCACCGTCGACCCCGACCACCGCCTCCCCGACCGCGACCGAACGAACAACAGCTTCAAGCCGAACTAGCGATTTTGCGTCTTCCCCCGGTACGGGGGAATGTCGGCAATGGGCGAAGCCCGGCCGGCAATGGGGGAAGTGTTGTTCGACTTCCCCCATCGACCCGCGACGCGAAGTGCGTCTTGGGGAATGGTTTCCCCCGTACCGGGGGAAGACCTAATCCTGACGGCGACGGAGAGCCCACTCATGAAGAACCGCATCACCGACCTGCTGGGCGTAAAATACCCGATCGTCCAGGCGCCCATGGGCTGGATCGCCCGCGCGCAGCTGGCCTCGGCCGTCTCCAACGCCGGGGGCCTGGGCATCATCGAAACCTCCTCCGGCCAGCTCGACGAGGTGCGCGAGGAGGTGGGGAAGATGCGGACGCTGACGGACAAGCCCTGGGGCATCAATGTCGCCCAGGCCTTCGTCCGCGACCCGGACATCGTCTCGTTCGTCGCCGACCAGGGCGTCAGGTTCGTCACCACCTCGGCGGGCGACCCCAACCGCTACTGCGAGGCGCTGAAGAGCAAGGGGCTCACTGTCTTCCACGTGGTGCCGTCGCTGGCGGCGGCGACCAAGGCCATCGAGGCCGGCGTCGACGGGCTCGTGGTCGAAGGCGGCGAGGGCGGCGGGTTCAAGAATTCCCGCGACGTCGCCACCATGGTCCTCCTGCCGCTGGTCTGCTCGAAGTTCGACGTGCCGGTGATCGCCGCCGGCGGCATCACCGACGGGCGCACCATGGCCGCGGCCTTCGCGCTGGGCGCCGAGGGCGTGCAGATGGGCACGCGCATGGTCTCCGCCGCGGAGAGCCCGGTGCACCAGAACTGGAAGGACGCCATCCTCGCCGCCAAGGAGACCGACACGGTGTTCCTGAACCGCTTCGGCCCGGGCCCGGCGCTCAGGGCGCTGCGCACCGAGAAGACCACCGAATACGAGAAGACCCCGCCCGAGGCGATCATGGGCGAGTTCCGCAATGCGCTCGACCTCTACTTCGGCGGCGACATGGAGGCCTCCATCGCGCTCTCCGGCCAGGTCGCCGGCCGCATCGACGAGGTCAAACCGGTGGCCCAGATCATCGCCGAGACAATCGCCGAGTTCGAGGAAACGGTGGCGGCGATGAGCGCGAAATACGGGCGGGTCCCGGCCTGACGTTCCTCCCCTCTGGGGGAGGCGGCGCGAAGCGCCGGATGGGGTCCGCTCAGACCGCTGAGGACCCCCTCAGTCAGCGGAGTTTATCCTCGGGCCGGCTCCGCCGGTCCCGGGGGCTGACAGCGCCCCCAACGGGGAGCAACTGGTCCGCGCTAAATCGTCCCCACGACGCTCTCGAGCGCCTCGGCGGGCGCCGCCCCCTCCAGGTGGATGCGCGACCAGACCGCGAGGAACAGCAGCGGCCAGCGCACGCCGTCGCCGCCGGCCGTGAAAGCCGCCGCAGCGTCGGGCTTCACCCGCCGCACCGCCTCGACCTCGCCCAGCCGCCCCGCGATGTCGGCGGCGCGCGGCGCGATCCAGGCCTCCACCGGCACGGTGAAGCCCTGCTTGCGCGCCCAGGGCTCGGCCGCCGGACAGGTCCGCTCCAGCCACTTGCGCAGCAGCCACTTGCCGTAGCGCCGGCGCACCTTGAACCGGTCGGCCAACGGGAAGGCGAAGGCGGCCACCTCGGGGTCCAGGAACGGCGTGCGCCCCTCCAGCCCGTGCGCCATCAGGCAGCGGTCCAGCTTGAGCAGCAGGTCGTTCGGCAGCCAGGTCGCCACGTCGGCCCACTGGGCCTCTTGCAGCGGCGTCAGCCCCGTAGGCGGCGTGGCCTCCGCCCGCCAGCGCGCCAGCGCCACGGCGTCGCCGCCCCGCGGCTCGGCGGGCCGGCCACCCAGCC